>NZ_KV841556.1:0-193944 GCF_001839505.1 Streptococcus sp. HMSC34B10
TCGGCGGTTCGATTCCGTCTCGCGCCATAATTTTTATCATATGGAAGGGTAGCGAAGAGGCTAAACGCGGCGGACTGTAAATCCGCTCCTTCGGGTTCGGGGGTTCGAATCCCTCCCCTTCCATCCTCTACGGGCATAGTTTAAAGGTAGAACTAAGGTCTCCAAAACCTTCAGTGTGGGTTCAATTCCTACTGCCCGTGTTTAATAGTATGGCGGGTGTGGTGAAGTGGTTAACACACCAGATTGTGGCTCTGGCATGCGTGGGTTCGATCCCCATCACTCGCCTATTTTATATTATTGGGGTATAGCCAAGCGGTAAGGCAAGGGACTTTGACTCCCTCATGCGTTGGTTCGAATCCAGCTACCCCAGTTATACTTTGCCGGCGTGGCGGAATTGGCAGACGCGCTGGACTCAAAATCCAGTGTCCGCAAGGACGTGCCGGTTCGACCCCGGCCGCCGGTATAGTATTAAAGACAAGTTTTTCTGACCTTGTCTTTTTATTTTTTCTTCTAATTTTTTTCTCAGAGTTACCAAAAATTACTATTATTTATTCTGAATACTAACTTTTATTTTATAAAATTATTTTTACTTTATTTTTACTAAATCTTAATTTATTTCTTGAATTTTTAAACTATAATAGGTCTATACCATTTACAAATTTTAGAGAAAGGTTTATAATGTAATTGACATAATAAATAGTATATGAAATATTAGAGGAGGTATACATTATGCCTAAATATATTAAAGCGGATCAATTTTTCTATCCACATGGTGTTCGTCGTGGAGGTTATTTGGAGCTTGTAGATGGTAAGTTTGGAAAACATGTAGAAGAGGTACCTGAAGGTGCTGAAGTAGTTGACTATAGTGGTTATAGCATTGCTCCTGGTCTTGTTGATACTCATATTCATGGTTTCGGTGGTGTGGATGTTATGGATAATAATATCGAAGGAACTCTTCATACTATGAGTGAGGGACTCCTTAGTACTGGTGTTACAAGTTTCTTACCAACTACTTTAACTTCATCTTATGACCAACTCCTTGCGGTAACTGAGAATATCGGGGCTCGATATCAGGAAGCAACTGGTGCTAAGATTCGTGGTATCTATTTTGAAGGTCCCTATTTTACTGAGAAATATAAAGGAGCTCAGAATCCAGCTTATATGAAAGACCCTCGTATGGATGAATTTCGTGCTTGGCAAAAAGCATCTAATGGTCTCCTTAATAAAATTGCGCTTGCTCCTGAACGTGAAGGTGTAGAAGACTTTGTTCGTACCATTACTGGCGAAGGAGTGACGGTTGCTCTTGGTCATTCAAATGCGACATTTGATGAAGCTAAAAAGGCTGTTGACGCTGGTGCTAGTGTCTGGGTACATGCATACAATGGTATGCGTGGATTGACTCACCGTGAACTTGGGATGGTTGGCGCTATGTATGAATTACCCCATACTTATGCAGAGTTGATTTGTGACGGTCATCATGTAGATCCAAAAGCATGTGATATTCTTCTTAAGCAAAAAGGAGTTGAAAATATCGCTCTGATTACAGACTGTATGACAGCAGGTGGACTTCAAGATGGTGATTACATGCTTGGTGAATTTCCTGTAGTAGTAGCTAATGGTACTGCTCGTCTTAAATCTACGGGTAACCTAGCGGGGTCTATCCTTAAACTCAAAGATGGTTTGAAAAATGTCGTCAACTGGGGAATTGCTAGTCCTTATGAAGCAGTGATGATGGCTAGTCTAAATGCTGCTAAGTCAGTTCATATTGATGATGTTTGTGGACAAATTCGTGAAGGTTATGATGCGGACTTCATTGTTCTAGATAAAGATTTAGAGTTAGTAGCAACTTATCTTGATGGGGAAAAACGTTATCAAGCGTAAAAATAAAGCAGTGACTAGACTTAGTCACTGCTTTTTAATTTTTATACTAGAGATAATCTTGAATAATCTCTTGCAAAGATGTATTGTTTTTTTATAGTTGAGTTATTCCCTTAACTGTATTTTGTAAAGGTATCTAATGAACGAAAAATACTTCAAAGAGGCTTCTGAAAACGAGCAAATTTCTTTAATTGTTTTCAAAAATTCGCTATAATATACGATACAAAGGAAATAAAACTATGTATAGAGTTATAGAAATGTATGGAGATTATGAACCTTGGTGGTTTATAGAGGGCTGGGAAGAAGATGTGATTTCCAGTAAGAAATTTGATAAGTATTATGATGCACTAAAGTATTACAAATCTTGCTGGTTTGAACTGGAAAAGAAAATTCCTCTTTATAAAAGTCGAGGAGACTTAATGACCATATTTTGGAATCCAGAGGATAAGCGTTGGTGTGATGAATGCGATGAGTATCTGCAGCAATATCACTCTCTCGCCTTATTAGAAGATGGTCAGATTATTCCAGATGAAAAATTTAGACCTGGATATGAAAAACAAACAGGTCTAGAAATTCACAGAACTTGTCGTATCAAAAAAGATGGAACAACTTTTTAATAAAGTTGTTCTTTTTTTTATATTTTCTTCGAATAATAAACTGAGGAGGGAATATGGTACAAGTATTAGCACAAGAATTAATTAGTCTCGCGAAAACGGATGGAGCTCAGGATATCTATTTTATTCCCAAGGAAAAGGTTTATGAGTTGCATATGCGAATAGGAGATGAAAGGCGTTTAATCAATACCTATGACTTTGAAAAGTTGGGAGCAGTTATTAGTCATTTTAAATTTCTTGCGGGGATGAATGTTGGAGAAAAACGTCGAAGTCAGCTTGGTTCCTGTGATTATCAGCATGACGGTAAGGTTTCTTCACTACGCTTATCGACGGTAGGAGATTATCGTGGTCACGAAAGTCTAGTTATTCGACTTTTACATGACCAAGAGCAAGAGTTACACTTTTGGTTTCAAGACTTAGGAGAATTGGAGCAGAATTATAGGCAACGAGGACTATATCTATTTGCAGGCCCCGTAGGAAGTGGCAAAACGACTCTGATGCATGAGTTAGCCAAATCCTTATTTAAAGGGCAGCAGGTTATGTCGATTGAAGATCCGGTGGAAATTAAGCAAGAAGAGATGTTACAACTACAACTCAATGAAGCTATCGGGCTGAGCTATGAGAATCTCATTAAACTGTCTCTTCGCCACAGGCCTGATTTATTGATTATTGGTGAAATTCGTGATAGCGAAACGGCGCGTGCGGTGGTCAGAGCCAGTTTGACGGGTGCGACAGTTTTTTCTACGATTCATGCTAAGAGCGTGAGAGGTGTTTACGAACGCTTGTTAGAATTGGGTGTAAGTCAGGAAGAGCTGTCAGTCGTTCTGCAAGGGGTCTGCTACCAGAGATTGATTGGGGGAGGAGGAATTATTGATTTTGCAAACGGAAATTATCAAGAACACCAGGCAAACAAGTGGAACGAGCAGATTGACAAACTTTTTAAAGAAGGATATATCACTGCCCTTCAAGCTGAAAGGGAGAAAATTAGCTACCAGTAAGCAGAAGAAAATCATAAATCTGTTTAACAATTTATTTTCAAGTGGTTTTCATTTGGTGGAAGTTGTTTCTTTTTTAGAGCGAAGTGCTCTACTAGAAAAAGACTATGTAATGCAGATGAAGCAAGGCTTATCACAAGGGAAATCTTTCTCAGAGATGATGGGGAATTTAGGTTTTTCGAGTGCGATTGTCACGCAACTATCACTAGCTGAAGTTCATGGAAATCTCCATCTGAGTTTAGGAAAAATTGAAGAATATCTGGATAATCTTTCTAAGGTCAAGAAAAAGTTAATCGAAGTTGCGACCTATCCAATCATTTTGTTGGCTTTCTTACTGCTCATTATGTTGGGCTTGCGAAACTATCTCTTGCCCCAACTAGATAGTAGTAACATAGCTACAGTAGTGATTAGTAATCTACCACAGATTTTTCTTGGGCTCGCTCTGGCTCTAGGTACAGTATCTTTAACGGGATTGTTCTTCTACCGAAAATCTAGGAAGATACAAGTCTTTTCTTTTCTGGCTAAAATTCCTTTTATGGGTGTGTTTATTCAGTATTATCTGACTGCCTATTATGCTCGGGAATGGGGAAATATGATTGGACAAGGTTTAGAATTATCACAGATTTTCCAGATGATGCAGGAGCAAGGGAACCCACTTTTTAGGGAAATTGGTCAAGATTTAGAGCAGTCCTTGCAAAATGGGCGTGAATTTTCTAAAGTTGTGCAAAATTATCCTTTCTTTAGAAGAGAGTTGGGGTTAATCATTGAATATGGAGAGGTCAAGTCTAAGCTGGGAAGTGAACTCGAAGTCTATGCGGAGAAAACTTGGGAATCCTTCTTTACCCGAGTCAATCAAACCATGAATCTGGTTCAACCGCTGGTATTTATTTTTGTAGCTCTACTAATCGTTTTATTGTACGCAGCTATGTTGCTGCCGATGTATCAAAATATGGAGGTAAATTTTTAGATGAAAAAAATGATGATGAAATTAAAAGAAGCGAAGGTAAAAGCTTTTACACTGATTGAAATGTTGGTGGTTCTTCTTATCATTAGTGTTTTACTCTTGCTTTTTGTGCCAAATTTGACCAAGCAAAAGGATGCAGTCAATGACAAGGGTAAAGCAGCTGTAGTTAAGGTAGTAGAAAGCCAAGCAGAACTCTATAGTCTGGATAAAAATGAGACTGCAAGTCTAAGCAAATTACAGGCGGATGGGCGTATCACAGCTGAGCAAGCAAAAGCTTACAAAGAATACCATGCAAAACAAAATACAAGTCAAACAGTTGCGGATTAAGGCATTTACCATGCTTGAGAGTCTCTTAGTTTTAGGAATTGTGAGCCTATTAGCATTGGGTCTATCAGGTTCCGTCCGGTCCACTTTTGCGGCGGTTGAGGAGCAGATTTTTTTTATGGAATTTGAGGAACTCTATCGGGAAACTCAAAAACGCAGTATTGCGAGTCAGCAAAAGACTAGTCTAAACTTAGATGGGCAGACGATCAGTAATGGCAGTCAAAAGTTGACAGTTCCTAAAGGGATTCAAGCTCCATCAGGCCAAACAATTGTATTTGACCGTTCTGGGGGAAATTCAAGTCTAGCAAAGGTGGAATTTCAAACGAGAAAAGAAACTATTCGTTATCAATTATATTTAGGAAATGGAAAGATTAAACAAACTAAAGACACGAAAAATTAAGGCTGTTATTCTACTAGAGGCAGTGATTTCGCTGGCAATTTTTGCAAGTATTGCAATCCTCTTGCTAGGGCAGATTCAAGAAAGTAGAAAAAGAGAAGTAGAACTTCTAAAACAGGAAGAAGTTCTGCGAGTGGCTAGAATGGCTTTACAGACTGGACAAAAACAACTGACTGTCAATGGTGTAACGATTGATGTTGTCACGAGAGAGAAGAGTTTAGAGGTGTATCATGGGACTGAGAAATTACTTGACATTCAGGAAAGGTAAGGTCAAAGGGTTTACGCTCTTAGAATCTCTGATTGCCTTAGTGGTTATTAGTGGAAGCTTACTGTTATTTCAAGCTATGAGTCGCCTTCTTATATCAGAAGTTCGCTACCAGAAAAGTCATGAGCAAAAAGAGTGGCTTTTATTTGTGGATCAACTGGAAGCAGAACTTGACGGATCCCATTATCAAAAAGTGGAAAACAATCGTATTTATCTGAAACAAGATGGCAAAGATATCTCTATTGGGAAATCTAAGTCGGATGATTTTCGAAAAACAGATGCGAGTGGTCGAGGGTACCAACCGATGGTATATGGACTTAAATCAGCGCGAGTTCATGAAGAAGGACAGCTAGTTCACTTCCATTTCCAATTTCAGAAGGGATTAGAAAGAGAGTTCATCTATCGTGTGGAAAAAGAAAAAAGTTAAGGCAGGCGTTCTTCTTTATGCCCTTGTGATGGCAGGTATTTTTAGTCTCCTGTTCCAATTTTATCTGAACCGACAAGTTGCTCATCATCGGGATTATGTATTAAATAAAGAAAAACTGGTGGCTTATGCGATGGCAAAGAGAACTCGAGACAAGGTTCTCGATGAAAAAGGTGGAAAATCTTATCATCTTGGAAGTGTGACCTACCAAAATAAAGAAACTGGGTTTACGACAGTTGTCCAAAGGAATAAAAATCAATTTGAATTTCACTTTCCACCTTTGAAAAAGGCCAACGAAAAAACTAATAAGACAGAAAAAAAGTCAAAAGAAGGAAGTAAGGAGAAGCAAGAAGAACAGGTTAAAAAAGAGATTGCCAAGCCTTCCGAAGTTGCTACTTCTAAGAAAGACATAGAGTAGCTTGATTCTTGTATCAGTTCACGTTTAAGTTGTTAGGTTGGAACAAGTGGGTTAGGACGAGGTTTTTACCTAAAATCATGCTATAATAGATACATATGGAGGACAGAAAATGTCAAGTGTAAAATTGTATCTAGTGCGTCATGGGAGAACGATGTTTAATGCGATTGGGCGTGCTCAAGGTTGGAGTGATACTCCTCTAACTACTGAAGGTGAGCGAGGAATTCATGAATTGGGAATTGGCTTGCGTGAGTCTGGCTTAACGTTTGAACGTGCCTATTCAAGTGATTCTGGGCGTACGATTCAGACGATGAAAATCATCCTTGAGGAATTAGGTTTGACAGGGAAAATTCCTTATCAGATGGATAAGAGAATCCGTGAATGGTGCTTTGGTAGTTTTGATGGTGCTTATGATGGGGATCTTTTTATGGGTATCATCCCTCGAATCTTTAATGTTGATCATGTGCATCGTTTGTCCTATGCGGAGCTAGCTGAAGGTTTGGTAGAAGTTGATACAGCGGGCTGGGCTGAAAGCTGGGAAAAACTAAGTGGGCGTATCTGGGAAGGCTTTGAGGCCATTGCCAAGGAAATGGAAGCTAATGGAGGTGGAAACGCTCTGGTAGTTAGCCATGGAATGACTATTGGAACCATTGTTTATTTAATCAACGGAATGCATCCGCATGGCCTTGATAATGGTAGTGTGACGATTCTTGAGTATGAAGATGGTCAATTCTCAGTCAAGATAGTTGGTGACCGTAGCTACCGTGAACTTGGACGAGCTAAACTAGAAGAGCAAACTAGTTTAGAGCAATAAAATTCAGTACTAAATTTAGAAGAATTTTTAAAGGATTGATAGAATGCTAATGTCATCTTGCACGAGCTTGTAAGAGTTGAGTACTTTGACAATAGCATTCTTTTTTGTTAGAATAGTATCAACATAAAAGCATAAGAAGGGACTGACAGAACTGTCGTCCCCTTTTGTCTATCTTATAAGGGGGAAATATGCTGTTTCAGAAAATAAAAGCCTATAAATGGCAGGTCCTGGCTTCCTTGGTTATGACAGGTCTAATGGTAACGAGTTCACTCTTGCAACCACGTTATTTGCAGGAGGTTTTAGAGGCACTGCTAACGGGTGATAATGAAGCTATTTATACTATCGGTTTTTGGTTAATCCTTGTTGCCTTGATTGGTTTGATTGCAGGTGGCATCAATGTTGTGTTAGCCGCCTACATTGCTCAAGGAGTTTCGTCTGATTTACGGGAGGATGCCTTTCGTAAGATTCAAACTTTCTCATACGCTAATATTGAGAAGTTTAATGCAGGGAACCTTGTTGTTCGTATGACCAACGATATCAATCAGATTCAGAACGTAGTCATGATGACCTTCCAAATTCTCTTTCGACTACCACTTTTGTTTATCGGTTCCTTTATTCTAGCAGTTGTCACCCTACCTTCTCTATGGTGGGTGCTAGTTCTCATGGTCGTTCTGATTGTTGTCATAATGGGTTTTATGATGGGGATGGTGGGACCACGCTTTTCAAAGTTCCAGACATTGCTAGAACGTATCAATGCCATTGCAAAAGAAAATTTACGTGGTGTGCGCGTGGTTAAATCTTTTGTTCGAGAAAAAGACCAGTTTGCTAAGTTTACGCAGGTATCCGATGAATTACTGGGTGAAAACCTTTATATCGGTTATGCTTTTTCTGTTATGCAACCTGCAATGATGTTAATTTCATACGGGGCTGTCTTTCTTTCCATCTGGCTTGTAGCAGGTATGGCAGAGTCAGATCCGTCAGTAGTTGGTTCCATTGCTTCCTTTGTAAACTATCTGAGTCAGATTATCTTTACTATCGTCATGGTTGGATTTTTGGGGAATTCAGTCACTCGTGCCATGATATCGCTCCGTCGTATTCGTGAAATCCTGGATACAGAACCGGCTATGACCTTCAAGTATGTGGAAGATGAAGAATTAGAAGGAAGTCTCAGTTTTGAAAATGTAACCTTCACCTATCCAAATGATGAAGAACCTATCCTAAAAGATGTATCTTTCGATATTGCAGCTGGTGAGATGGTTGGGGTTGTCGGAGCAACTGGTGCAGGGAAGTCAACCTTGGCTCAGTTGATTCCACGACTGTTTGATCCTCAGCAAGGTTCGATTAAAATTGGTGGAAAGGATATTCGTACAGTTAGTGAAGGGACGCTTCGTAAGACAGTTTCTATCGTCCTACAAAGAGCCATTCTCTTTAGTGGAACCATCGCAGATAATCTCAGACAAGGTAAGGGAGATGCGACAGTTTCAGAAATGGAACGCGCAGCTCGCATCGCCCAGGCCAGTGAATTTATTAGTCGTATGGACTTGGCCTTTGAAAGTCCGGTTGAGGAACGTGGGACTAACTTTTCTGGTGGACAAAAACAAAGAATGTCTATTGCGCGTGGAATTGTCAGCAATCCTCGTATCTTGATTTTCGATGATTCAACCTCTGCCCTTGATGCCAAATCGGAACGTTTGGTTCAAGAAGCCCTCAACAAGGATTTGAAGGGGACGACTACGATTATCATCGCACAAAAAATTAGCTCTGTTGTGCATGCTGATAAAATTTTAGTGCTTGACCAAGGTCGCTTGATTGGTCAAGGCAAACACACTGACTTGGTTGTATCAAACCCAGTTTATCGTGAAATTTACGAGACGCAAAAAGGAAAGGAGGAGTAGGATGAAGACATTTGAATTCTTTTGGAACTATTTTAAAGTTTATAAGATATCCTTTGTCGTTGTTATTGCTATGATTATCATTGCAACGATTGCACAAGCCCTCTTTCCAGTATTTGCAGGTCAAACAGTCACGGAACTGGCTAATTTAGTTATAGCTTATCAAAATGGAAATACTGATATGGTTTGGCAAAGTCTATTAGGACTCTTGATGAATCTTGCTTATATTTTGATTGTGCTCGTGGTGTCGAGTCTTATCTATATGGTTTTGATGAGCCGTATTATTGCCGAATCGACAAATGAGATGCGTAAGGGACTTTTTGGCAAGCTTTCTCGCTTGACTGTTTCCTTCTTTGACCGCCATCAAGATGGTGATATCCTGTCACGTTTTACCAGTGATTTGGATAACATCCTACAGGCTTTCAATGAAAGTCTGGTGTCTGTTATGACCAATATTGCCCTTTATATTGGTTTGTTGATTGTTATGTTCGCAAAGAATGTCACCTTGGCTTTGATTACGATTGCTAGCACTCCGCTAGCTGTCATCATGTTGATTGTCATTTTGAAATTGGCAAGAAAATATACCAATCTTCAGCAAAAAGAGGTTGGGAAGCTCAACGCCTACATGGATGAGAGTATTTCAGGTCAAAAAGCCGTTATCGTTCAGGGTATTCAAGATGATGTGATCGCAGGTTTTGTTGAGCAAAACGAGCGTGTCCGTAAAGCAACTTTTAAGGGCAGAATGTTTTCAGGAATTCTCTTTCCTGTCATGAACGGAATGAGCTTGGTCAACACAGCTATTGTTATTTTTGTCGGTTCAGCTGTCTTACTGAATGATAAGAACATCGAGACAGCAACTGCTCTGGGCTTGATTGTCATGTTTACCCAGTTTTCTCAGCAATATTACCAACCCATTATCCAATTAGCGGCGAGCTGGGGAAGTTTGCAACTTGCTTTTACAGGTGCAGAACGTATCCAAGAAATGTTTGATGCAGAAGAAGAAATTCGTCCTCAAGATGCTCCAGTTTTCACAGAATTGCGAGAGGGTGTGGAAATTCAGAACGTAGACTTCTCCTACCTGCCAGGAAAACCCATTTTGAAAGATGTTAGCATTTCAGCTCCAAAAGGAAAAATGATTGCGGTTGTTGGTCCGACAGGTTCAGGGAAAACAACTATCATGAACTTAATCAATCGTTTTTATGATGTGGATGCAGGAAGTATCAGCTTTGATGGAACAGATATCCGAGAATTTGACTTGGATAGTTTGCGAAGTAAGGTAGGAATTGTCCTACAGGATTCTGTTTTGTTCAGTGGAACTATTCGGGACAATATTCGATTTGGAGTACCGGATGCTAGTCAGGAGATGGTAGAAGCAGCTGCTAAGGCTACGCATATCCATGACTATATCGAAAGTCTACCAGATAAGTACGATACTTTGATTAATGATGATCAGAGCGTATTCTCAACAGGTCAGAAGCAGTTGATTTCCATCGCTCGTACCTTGATGACAGATCCACAGGTCTTAATCTTGGATGAGGCAACATCAAACGTTGATACGGTAACAGAAAGTAAGATTCAAAATGCCATGGAAGCTATTGTGGCAGGAAGAACTAGCTTTGTCATTGCCCACCGCTTGAAAACGATTCTCAATGCCAATCAGATTATTGTCCTTAAGGATGGTGAGGTTATCGAACAAGGAAATCACCACGAATTACTCAAGCTTGGAGGTTTCTACTCTGAACTGTACCATAATCAATTTGTCTTTGAATAAGCAAAAAAGTTGTCCTAATTTTGGGCAACTTTTTCTGATAAAAAAATTTTATCACGGACTTAAAAAATACATATTAGACAGGAGTGGGTAAGGGTGATAAGATAAGATTATCAATGGAGAACGAAAGGAAGTCAGTAATGGTAAGAACAGTTGTTGGAGTAGCGGCAAACCTATGTCCTGTAGACGCAGAAGGAAAAAACATCCACTCATCTGTATCCTGTAAATTTGCTGAAAGTATTCGTCAGGTTGGCGGACTTCCTTTGGTCATTCCGGTTGGTGATGAGACACTTGTCCATGACTATGTAGAAATGATTGATAAGCTCATCTTGACTGGAGGACAAAATGTTCATCCTCAGTTTTATGGTGAGGAAAAAACAATTGATAGCGATGACTATAATCTAGCTCGCGACGAGTTTGAGCTAGCTCTTCTACAAGAAGCCTTGCGTCAGAACAAGCCAATCTTAGCCATTTGCCGTGGCGTTCAGTTGGTAAACGTTGCCTTTGGTGGTACACTCAATCAGGAGATTGAAGGTCATTGGCAAGGTCTACCTTTTGGAACTTCACATTCTATTGAAACAGTGGAAGGAAGTGTTGTGTCCAAGTTGTTTAGTAAAGAAAGTCAAGTAAACTCAGTTCATCGTCAAAGTATTAAAGACTTGGCACCTAATTTCCGCGTAACTGCAGTAGATCCACGTGACCAAACGATTGAAGCAATCGAATCTATCGATGAACACCGTATTATTGGTTTGCAGTGGCATCCAGAATTTTTGGTCAATAAAGAGGATGGCAACTTAGAATTATTTGAGTATTTATTGAATGAATTGTAACGACTGGAAACCTAGTCGTTTTTTTGTCTTATTTCGTTCAAATTTTAATATTGTAACATTTTTTACGCAAATGTTTAAATTATGATAAAATTTGGAAAAATTCAGTATAAAAACTTGAAAAAATCTAAGGTAAGGGTTATGATAGAAGAGAAGAAATTTTGGAGGAATATTATGTCACATATTAAATTTGATTATTCAAAAGTATTAGATAAATTTGTTGCACCACATGAACTAGATTATATGCAGCCTCAAGTGACTGCAGCAGATTCTGCTCTGAGAAATGGTACAGGTCCTGGGGCAGAAATGACTGGCTGGTTGAACTTACCTGAAGAATATGACAAAGATGAATTTGCTCGTATTCAAAAGGCTGCTGCTAAAATCCAATCTGATAGTGAGGTATTGATCGTAATCGGTATTGGTGGTTCCTATTTAGGAGCTCGTGCAGCTATTGATTTCTTGAATAATTCATTTGTAAACTTGCAAAGAAAGGAAGAACGCAAGGCACCTCAGATCCTCTATGCTGGAAACTCTATCTCTTCAAGCTATTTGGCTGATTTGGTAGACTATGTATCAGACAAAGATTTCTCAGTAAACGTGATTTCTAAATCAGGTACAACAACTGAACCGGCTATTGCTTTCCGTGTCTTCAAAGAACTCTTGGTTAAGAAGTACGGTCAAGAAGAAGCTAACCAACGTATCTACGCAACTACAGACCGCGCTAAAGGTGCAGTTAAAGTTGAAGCAGATGCTAATGGCTGGGATACTTTTGTAGTGCCTGATAGTGTAGGTGGTCGTTTTACAGTATTGACAGCAGTGGGGCTCTTGCCAATCGCAGCTGCAGGAGCTGATATCAGCAAGTTAATGGAAGGAGCAAATGCTGCTCGCAAGGCTTATGCTTCTGATAAGTTGGCTGAAAATGAAGCATATCAATATGCAGTTGTACGCAATATCTTGTACCGTAAAGGTTATCTGACAGAAGTTCTAGCTAACTATGAACCATCTCTGCAATACTTCTCTGAGTGGTGGAAGCAACTGGCTGGTGAGTCAGAAGGGAAAGACCAAAAAGGGATTTATCCAACTTCAGCTAACTTCTCAACAGACTTGCACTCTCTGGGACAATTTATCCAGGAAGGTACCCGTATCCTCTTTGAAACAGTTATCCGTGTAGATAAACCTCGCAAAAATGTGCTGATTCCTGAATTGGCAGAAGACTTGGACGGTCTTGGCTACTTGCAAGGAAAAGATGTTGACTTTGTCAATAAAAAAGCTACAGATGGAGTGCTGTTAGCACACACTGATGGTGGAGTTCCAAATATGTTTGTGACACTGCCTGAGCAAGATGAGTTCACTTTGGGCTACACTATTTACTTCTTTGAGTTGGCTATTGCTCTTTCTGGCTACCTGAATGGTATCAATCCATTTGACCAGCCTGGAGTTGAAGCTTATAAGAAAAACATGTTTGCTCTTCTTGGGAAACCAGGCTTTGAAGAGCTGGGTGCTGAGTTGAATGCACGCCTTTGATTCTCATATGCTTTGAGTTCATTTAGAATATAAAAAGATCCACAAGTTCATTTCTTGTGGATTTTTAGTACAAGCCTCTTAATTAGTTTATTATTTTTTTTAAAAGTGTAAAAAAGAGTGTCTTAATTCTTTTATGAAAGCGCTGTATAATTGCCTTGTAAATAAAATTTGAGAGGTATCAAAATGAATGATTGGTTAAACATAAAAGGCAAAACAGTTCTTGTGACTGGCGCGTCATCTGGGATCGGTAAGGCAATCGTTGAAGAATTGCTGGAATTAGGAGTCAATGTAGCGAATTTTGATCTTAGCGACAACGATTTGCGTCACCCGAATCTATTATTTGTAAAAGTTGATGTAACTTCTCGCTCTGAAGTAGAAGAGGGTGTTGCCAAAATAGTTGAAAGATTTGGCAATATTGATGCGGTAGTCAATAATGCAGGGATTAATGTTCCCAGATTATTAATTGATGCAGAAAATCCTAAAGGTCCTTACGAGTTAGACGATGAAACGTTTGAAAAAGTAACAATGATTAATCAAAAAGGTTTGTATTTGGTTAGTCAGGCAGTAGGACGTATTTTAGTGAAAAATGGAAAAGGTGTAATTGTGAACATGGCTTCAGAAGCAGGCTTGGAAGGTTCTGAAGGACAAAGTGCCTATGCTGCAACAAAAGCAGCAGTCTATAGTTACACTCGTTCATGGGCGAAAGAGCTGGGTAAGCATGGTGTACGTGTGGTTGGAATTGCTCCAGGAATTATGGAAGCTACGGGACTTCGAACTCTTTCTTATGAGGAAGCTCTTGCTTATACCCGTGGAAAGACGGTAGAAGATATTCGAGCTGGTTATGCTTCAACTTCAACAACTCCTTTGGGACGAAGTGGTAAACTACGGGAAGTAGCTGATCTTGTAGCATTCTATATTTCAGATCGTTCTAGCTATATAACTGGAGTCACTACAAATATTGCTGGAGGGAAAACTCGCGGTTAAAAAAATGAAGGTGAGGAAGAGAGTTGACCTTAGTAAATCGATGGTATAACATTTTAGAAAAAATGGTCTCACAGCCAACTTATTCCATGATAGATATGCGCTCAGAGCTGGATATTAGTATGCAAACCTTGCAAAAGAGTATCCAACAATTAAATGATGTTTTGGCTCCTAATATCCAGATTATCTCACAAGATGATAAGTTAATGTTAGAAGTGTATGACTATACAGAGTTGGAAAGGATTTTATCTGGTAGTTTAAAACAGGAGAGTGACTTCAATTCTTCCAGTAAAAGAATTGCCTATTTACTAAAACGTTTAATTAAGTCAAACTCCCCTCTTCTTATTGACGACTTGGCTGAGGAAGCAGGTGTTAGTAGAAGTACCCTTAATAAGGATTTAAAACAAGTAAAATCTTTGGCAGATAGTTACTCTATCACTATTTCAGGAAAGCCCAACCGTGGGCTGGAGGTCTTGGGGGACGAGCTGAATTTGCGCTTGCTCTATATTCACCAAGTGGCCCCTTACTTTGAAGGAAGGACACTCACCGAGGCAACATCTTCTTTTCTGGAGACGCTACTCCAGGAGTATAAAATCCCGAAAGAAACAAAGGAACTCCTTCGAAAGACCATTTCAATTATGGTGGAGCGTATTCATGCATCTAGGGTGTTGAGTTGTCCTATTCCTTACTATAGGAATGATTTAACAGAGACCCCTTTGGTTGAGAAATTAATCTATCATATTGTGATGACTTATAAGATTTCCCTCAGTCAGTTTGAAATAGACTTTTTGTGTTTTCCTTTTAATGTCCGTTTTATTGACACTTTAAGCAAGCCGTCTTATCAATCTGAACAGCTTGCAAACATTTTTCAAGGGATTGTCAAGAAAGTCAAAGAAACAATGTTGGTTAACTTTGATGATGAAGAATTATTTGAAGAAATCAAGTCTCATCTAGGCCCCTTAATCAATCGACTGATTTTCCATGTGCAAGCTAATGATATATTTCATGGCGAGGTTCAAACTCAATATCCTTTTGCTTTTGAAATGGCGAAAATTGCTGGAGAAGAACTATCTGCAATTTTTGGTTCTGAATTGGAATTATCTGAAATCGGATATTTGGCTTTGTATTTTGAAATGATTTTAAGAAAGCAAAACTCTATTGTAAATAGTTCTCGCAAGCAGATAGCTGTAGTTTGCACAACAGGAAGAGGAACTGCTGCGATGATTATTCAGCAACTCAGACGAATCCTTGGAAATGATGTAGACATTACTCAGTATTCTGAAGAGGATTTTAATGTGGATTTGAATCAGGACTATTTCGCGATTTTTACGACAGTTCCTCTAAAATATAAAGATTCTAAATCTCCAGTCATTCAAGTTAATCATCTTTTTGATGATCAATGGTTGCGGGAAGAATGGCAGAGAGCCAATGCTTTTCATCAAAGAAATCTAGAAACAGTCAGCTTACGATTTGTTCGATTAGGTCCACAAAAAACCTATCATCAATACTTGCTAAATATGGTTGCAGAGTTAGAGAAACTTCAGATGATTGATGAAGGTTTTAGAAATCGGATAATTGATAGGGAGAAAAAACAATCAACCGTTTTTGGCGGAGGAATTGCTTTTCCCCATACAATTAACCAAGGTTATGCAAAAACTATTTTAATGTTTGGAAAACTAGAAGAGCCTTATCAAAAAGGAGATGATTGGATTGAATTTATCTTTCTAGTCGCTATACCCTCAGAAATTGAAAGAAAAATGGAAAGTGAATTGCTGGAATTGTATGACGACATTTTTCGAATTGCAGGAGAGCCTTCTCTAAAAGAAGCATTGAGGGCTGTAGAAACAGAGACAGAATTTCTATCATTTTCTAAGAGCAAAGGAGTATTTTAATGAATTCGCTAATAATTTTCGCTGTATTTGTCATGGCAGCTTATATATTTCAAATGTTCCTCGGCTGGCAGCAACTCAAAGACTTCAATAAGACCTATACGATGCTCCGGAAACTGGGGCGCGTAGCGATTGGCAGAAAATCCGGAAGAATCAAATCCGGTACGATTGTCATGTTCGCGGTTGATGAAAACGGTCGGGTTCTTAAAGCTAGCAAAATGCAAGGAGTCACAATCTTAGCGCGTTTTCAAAATATGGACGATTATGTTGGAGAAGACATCCATTATTTTGACAAGTATAATCCTCTTGTGAGAAAAGAAAATAAGTTGATGCAATCAGCTATAGAAGATGCTAGAAAAGTCTATCTTTGGCATGAGGCAGGTATTGAGAAAGAGACAAGTTCTTCTGATTCTTTTCTGGGATTCGGCTTTTATGCGGATTACTTACAATTATCTATTAAACAGTTATTTAAAAAAAATAAGAAAAGGAGTTCCTTATGAATTACATTACAGAATTTGCAGAGAGTTTTATGAAACTCTTCCAATTAGGTGGAGAAACCTTTATTAGCTGGATGACAAATATTGTACCTCTTGTCTTGATGCTATTGATTGCAATGAATACCCTTATCGCTTTCTTGGGAGAAGAGAAGGTCAATTCCTTGGCTAAGATTTCTGCCAAAAATCCTGTTAGCCGGTATATGATTTTACCTTTCATTTCAGCTTTTATGCTGGGAAATCCGATGGCAATCAGTATGGGACGTTTCTTACCAGAATATTATAAACCTAGTTTTGTAGCAGCTCAGATGCAGTTTTGCCATACTTCAAATGGTGTATTTCCACATATCAATCCTGGGGAATTATTTGTATGGATGGGAATTGCGACAGGAATTCAAACTTTAGGTTTAAGTCAAATGGACTTAGCCATTCGTTACATGCTTGTTGGGCTTGTCATGAACTTTGTAGGTGGTTGGGTAACCGATTTTACAACTGCTTATGTAGCAAAACAGCAAGGTGTTACCTTGAGTAAAACATTTGATTTATAGAAAGAGTGAAATTATGTCATATAAGAGTATAAAAGTTGTTAAAGGAAATGGCGGTTTCGGAGGACCTTTGGTCATTACACCTAGTGAAGCTAAGCATAAATTCATCTATATTACTGGTGGCGGAGAAAAGCCAGATATTGTAGATAAAATTGCTGATTTGACCGGTATGGAAGCTGTTAATGGGTTTAAAACTTCTATCCCAGATGAGGAAATTGCTTTAGCAATCGTGGATTGTGGCGGTACTCTTCGCTGTGGTATTTATCCTAAAAAGGGAATCCCTACAATAAATATTGTCGCTACAGGGAAAAGTGGGCCTCTAGCTCAATATATAACCGAGGAAATCTATGTGTCAGCAGTTGGCCTTAATCAAATTTCTGCTGCTAATGAAGACGAAAAAGCGACAACTGTGGTAACTGAAAAGCCAACTTACGATACTAGTAAAAAAATTACAGAGCAAAAAGCTGAAACAAGTATTGTAGCACGAATTGGGATGGGGGCTGGTAAGGTCGTTGCAACTTTCAACCAGGCTGCTCGTGAAGCCATCCAAACAATGCTCAATACAATAATTCCTTTCATGGCCTTTGTTTCCTTGCTGATTGGGGTTATTCAAGGATCTGGTGTTGGAAATTGGCTGGCAAAATTAATGGTTCCCCTAGCGGGGAACATCTGGGGACTCGTTTTAATTGGCTTTATCTGTTCCTTACCATTCCTATCTCCTTTGTTAGGTCCCGGAGCTGTTATTAGTCAGATTATTGGAACTTTAATTGGAGTCGAAATCGGAAAAGGGACTATTCCGCCCCAAATGGCTCTGCCAGCTTTATTTGCTATCAACACTCAAAACGGTTGTGATTTCATTCCTGTAGCACTCGGCCTATCTGAAGCCAAGGCTGAAACAGTTGAGGTTGGTGTCCCTTCGGTACTTTATTCACGCTTTCTCAATGGTGTTCCGCGGGTGCTAGTTGCTTGGATAGCTAGTATTGGTCTTTATCAGTAGACCTTTGATAGATGCCTGAAAACAGAGAACTATTATGTTAAACTTATCTATAAGCCTAAGTTTATGACAAATTAGAGAAAGTATGAATAGAAATCAGATGAAGAAAATTTTTGAAACTAAAGTAATTCAAGTAGGGTCTGAAGCTCAGAATATGATTCAAGATGCCAATATGCTCATTTTATTTGGAGAAGAAGCACCAGAAGATTTATCAGAGTATTGTTTTAAGATTGATAACAAAAATCTGCTAGGTTCAATACTAGAAGGTGGCAAGCTGGTGGTAGATAATCAGGAATATTCGATTAGTTCCGTAGGAAATGTAGTAGAAAAAAATTTAACTGGACTGGGACATATCACGATTTCTTTTGATGGTTCAAAAGAGGGGAGCCTTCCTGGTACACTCCATGTTGTAGCAGATCAAGCGGTAGTAATTGATAAAGATTCTACCATTCAGATTTTTGAAACTGCTTAACCATAATAAAATTTCAAATCAAGCAATTTAGAAAAATAAAAGTCTAAAAAATTGATTCAGAGCCTGGACCAAAAGTCCAGGCTTCTGGGTCTAAATTAGAAAAAATAGATGACGCAGTGGTTGATTGGCAAGTCAATCAAACTAGCCAGTCAGTGCAAGGGAATTTCCAGCAGATGCATCCACAAGGGGTGCCTGAACAGAAGGAAAAGACCAAAAAGGGATTTACCCAACTTCAGCTAATTTCTCAACAGACCTACACTCATTGGGTCAATTTATCCAAGAAGGAACTCGTATCATGTTTGAAACAGTTGTCCGTGTTGACAAACCTCGTAAGAATGTGATCATCCCTACTTTGGAAGAAGATCTTGATGGACTTGGTTACCTTCAGGGAAAAGACGTTGACTTCGTTAACAAAAAAGCAACTGACGGTGTTCTTCTTGCCCACACAGATGGTGACGTGCCAAACATGTACGTGACTCTTCCTGAGCAAGATGCCTTCACTCTTGGTTACACTATCTACTTCTTCGAATTGGCCATCGCCCTTTCAGGTTACTTGAATGCGATCAACCCATTTGACCAACCAGGTGTTGAAGCATACAAACGTAACATGTTTGCCCTTCTTGGTAAACCAGGATTTGAAGAATTGAGCAAAGAACTAAACGCTCGTCTATAATAGAATAAAAAAGAGTGGTAAATCCACTCTTTTTGCTATTTTTTGAAAAGAGAAATTGGACTCTGGCAAGACTTGTGATATAATATAGAGAGCAAAAAGGCAGACGCCTAGAGACTTTATAGGAGAAGATATGTCAAAAGATATTCGTGTGCGTTACGCACCAAGTCCAACAGGACTATTACACATCGGTAATGCCCGTACAGCATTGTTTAACTACTTGTATGCGCGCCACCATGGTGGAACTTTTATTATTCGTATCGAAGATACTGACCGTAAGCGCCACGTTGAAGACGGAGAACGTTCACAGCTGGAAAATCTTCGTTGGTTGGGGATGGACTGGGATGAAAGCCCTGAAACGCATGAAAACTACCGCCAATCAGAACGTTTGGAACTCTATCAAAAATACATTGACCAACTCTTGGCAGAAGGAAAAGCCTACAAATCTTACGTAACCGAAGAAGAATTGGCAGCAGAACGTGAACGCCAAGAAGCAGCGGGGGAAACACCTCGCTACGTCAATGAATATCTTGGCATGAGCGAAGAGGAAAAAGCAGCATATATCGCAGAACGTGAGGCAGCAGGGATTGTTCCGACCGTTCGTTTGGTAGTTAATGAGTCTGGCATCTACAAATGGCATGATATCGTTAAAGGAGATATCGAGTTTGAAGGTGGTAATATCGGTGGCGATTGGGTTATCCAAAAGAAAGATGGCTACCCAACGTACAACTTTGCTGTTGTCATCGATGACCACGATATGCAAATCTCTCACGTTATTCGTGGAGATGACCATATCGCTAACACACCAAAACAACTCATGGTTTATGAAGCACTTGGATGGGAAGCACCAGAATTTGGTCACATGACCTTGATTATCAACTCTGAAACTGGTAAGAAGTTGTCTAAACGTGATACCAATACCCTTCAATTTATCGAAGACTATCGTAAAAAAGGTTACCTTCCAGAAGCGGTCTTTAACTTTATCGCTCTTCTTGGTTGGAACCCTGGTGGAGAAGACGAAATCTTCTCTCGTGAAGAACTCATCAAACTTTTTGATGAACATCGTCTCAGCAAGTCTCCTGCGGCCTTTGATCAAAAGAAATTGGATTGGATGAGCAACGACTATATCAAGAATGCAGATCTTGAAACAATCGTAGCAATGGCTAAACCATTCTTAGAAAAAGCAGGTCGTTTAACTGATAAGGCCGAGAAGTTTGTAGAACTATACAAACCACAAATGAAATCAGTCGATGAAATCGTTCCATTGACAGACCTATTCTTTGCAGACTTTCCAGAGTTGACAGATGCGGAAAAAGAAGTCATGGCAGGGGAAACTGTGCCAACGGTACTTGAAGCCTTCAAAGCGAAACTCGAAGCTATGTCAGACAATGAGTTTGTGGTAGAAAATATCTTCCCACAAATTAAATCGGTTCAAAAGGAAACAGGCATTAAAGGAAAAAATCTCTTTATGCCAATTCGGATTGCCGTTTCCGGAGAAATGCATGGTCCAGAATTGCCAGAAACTATCTACCTGCTTGGTCGTGAAAAATCAATCCAACACATTGAAAGCATGTTGGAAAAAATCGCAAAATAGCATCTCAAAAAGAGCTCAAATATTGAGTTCTTTTTATATGTATGCTTGTTTGAAAATGCAAATATTTTAGTGTATAATATGAATTGACAGGGTAAGGAAATAAGTTAGTGAGATGGTATTTTTACAACTAGACTCGGCTTAGTCTAAACATTATTCCTAATGTTGGTGAGTCTACTTATTTTTTCTTTGCGTTTTGCTGGATGAGAGAAGCGATTCTTTTGTCTATGCAGTTACTATCCATTATGATGACTTTGTTTTCGATCTAGAGAGTTTCTCTACTCTTTCTTCTCCATATACAGAAAGAAATCGACCTAGCTCTGTTACCTTGCGTTCAGCAAGGTTTTTTTGAGGAAAAGCGCTAGGAAATTTACGATTTCGTTTTGGAGTGGTATAATATTAACTATCCTGATGAATAGAGGAATTGAAATGAAAGAATTTAATAAATCAATTAAATTAGAGCATGTGGCTTATGATATTCGTGGTCCAGTTTTGGAAGAGGCTATGCGCATGCGTGCAAATGGCGAAAAAATTCTCCGTTTGAACACAGGGAACCCGGCTGAATTTGGCTTTACAGCGCCAGATGAGGTGATTCATGACTTGATTATGAATGCGCGTGATAGTGAAGGATATTCGGATTCAAAAGGGATTTTTTCAGCTCGTAAGGCTATTATGCAATATTGCCAACTCAAAAAATTTCCAAATGTAGATATCGATGATATTTACCTTGGAAATGGGGTTAGTGAGCTGATTGTTATGTCCATGCAAGGACTTTTGGATAATGGGGACGAGGTTTTAGTTCCTATGCCTGACTATCCACTTTGGACTGCAGCAGTCAGCTTAGCTGGAGGAAATGCCGTACACTATGTTTGTGATGAAGAAGCTGAATGGTATCCAGATTTAGATGATATTAAGGCAAAGATTAGCTCAAATACAAAGGCCATTGTTTTGATTAATCCAAATAATCCAACGGGAGCTCTCTATCCGAAAGAACTCTTGCTAGATATCATTGAGATTGCTCGTCAAAATGACCTGATTATCTTTGCGGATGAAATCTACGATCGTATGGTCATGGATGGGAATGTCCACACATCAGTAGCAAGTTTGGCTCCAGATCTTTTCTGTGTGAGCATGAATGGTCTATCTAAATCTCACCGTATTGCTGGTTTCCGTGTGGGTTGGATGGTCTTATCTGGACCTAAACATCATGTAAAAGGCTACATTGAAGGTCTCAATATGCTTTCAAATATGCGCCTTTGTTCAAACGTGCTTGCCCAACAGGTCGTTCAAACCTCACTTGGTGGTCACCAATCTGTAGATGAATTACTCTTGCCAGGCGGTCGTATCTACGAGCAACGAAACTTTATTTACAATGCCATTCAAGATATTCCAGGTTTGTCAGCCGTCAAGCCTAAGGCTGGTCTTTATATCTTCCCTAAAATCGATCGAGATATGTATCGTATCGATGATGATGAGCAATTTGTCCTTAATTTCTTGAAACAAGAGAAAGTGCTTTTGGTACACGGACGAGGCTTTAACTGGAAAGAACCAGATCATTTCCGTATCGTTTATCTTCCTCGTGTCGATGAGTTGGCACAAATCCAAGAGAAGATGACTCGCTTCTTGAAACAGTATCGTAGATAAGGCTTTCACAGCAAAAAAGCTGGAAACATTTGTCAGGGCTATTGACAAATAAGTAAGAATCAGATAGAATAGTAAAGTATGTTTAGTAACTGATCACTTTATAGCCGGCTAAACGAATACAAAATCTATGAGGAGGTATTCATCGTGAAACGTACTTATCAACCAAGTAAACTTCGTCGTGCGCGCAAACACGGATTCCGTAACCGTATGTCAACTAAAAACGGTCGTCGCGTATTGGCAGCTCGTCGTCGCAAAGGACGCAAAGTTTTGGCTGCATAATCCAAACAAATGAAACAAAGAAGTCAGTAGGAACTCGAGCCTACTGACTTTTCTTTTGTTTCAAAATGGAATTTTCCAATATAGTTGGTTTAGGGTGAAAGTTTAAGAAAATGAATTGGAAAGACAACATATAAAAAAGCCCAAAACCAGATGATTAGATTTCTGATTTTGAGCTTTTTGTTATTCTTTCAAATGATAAGAATAGCTAGCAACGACGACATCTTCGTGCCATCTGAGTGCGTATTTGAGCTTGAGGCTCATTTGGTTATGGAGAATATTTTGCCAAGGTTTGTTAGGGATAAACTGAGGAACTAATACTGTTACGGTACAGTTTTTCTTCTTGGCTTCCATAGAGACTTTCTTGACATATCTAACAGTAGGAGTGATGATATCACGATAGCTAGTATGGATATTTTTCAAAGAAATAGTTGGGAAATAATGGGTAAATTCTTGTAAAATTTCTTGGTCTTTTTCTGCGGTCTCTTTCGTAGAGATATGCATGGCCAACACTTGATCACCGATGCTTTGTGCATAGTTAATGGCTCCAACACTCACTCGAGTGACATTCCCCACCAACACAAGGACGATATTGCCATCGTATGTTCGTTTTTGGATTCCTTCATATAGTCGAAGTTGTTTCGCAACATTTTGATAATGGCGATTGATGGCCAAGAAGAGTAGGGTAAGCACGAGGATAATTGGGAAGAAAGGCCAAATATCACCGAGTCTGAAGAGGAGTAAGATGAGGACAATAGCGTAACAAATAATAGCGCCGAGGATATTTGCAAAGGCAGATTTCAAAAAATGAGCGCCCTTGACCTTTCTCCAGTGATGGACCATTCCCGTTTGTGATAGAGCAAAGGGAACGAATACACCGATTGTATAAAGAGGAATAAGTCGTTCGGTATTCCCATTAAAGATGAGAAGAAGGATAATGGCACCAAAGGCAAGTGTTAGGATACCATTAGAGTAGCCAAGACGATCTCCTTTTTCCATGAAAAGATGGGGCATATATTTGTTTTTAGCCATGTTGTATGACAACATTGGAAAGGCTGAAAATCCAGTATTAGCAGCGACTGCTAGGATAAGCGCCGTTGAAAATTGGAATAGATAATAGGCTATTTGACCGAATGCAGAATCTCCTAGAATCCCTCTAGCCATTTGCGAAAGGATTGTTTCACCATGTTGAGGAGTGATTCCCATCCAGTAGTTCAAGAAAGTGATTCCTGCAAATAAGAATCCAAGAATGAGAGACATAATGGTTAATGTCTGTGCAGCATTCTTTTCTTTTGGAACCTTGAAAAATGGAACAGCATTTGAGATGGCTTCAACCCCTGTTAGAGAAGCAGAACCGCTAGTGAAAGCTCTCAGGATAAGAACGATAGAGAGACTTGGAACAGCTTGACCGATAGCTGAAGTTGCATGATAGCTGAGATTTCCTGTCAATAGCTGGAATATTCCGAATAGTAATAAGAATACAGTGCTTAGGATAAAGAGGTAGACGGGAATCATAAGGGAACTAGCAGACTCCCTTAAGCCCCGAAGATTTAGAAGCATGAGGATGCAGACTAAAAAGATTGAAATATGTAAATTATAGGGGTGGAGAGGAGGAATCGCTGCGGTTATGGCATCAGCACCTGAGGAGACGGATACCGCAACTGTTAGCATATAGTCAACCAAAAGGCTACCACCTGCAATTAAACCCAATTTAGGGGAGAGATTCTCGCGTGTTACCATATATGCGCCACCACCCTGAGGATAGGCGTGAATGATTTGACGATAAGAAATTGTTAAACTTGCAAGTAGCAAAAGAACGAAAACGCCAATAGGAAGGCTCCACCAAATAGCGAGTGGAGAGAGACTGGTTAAAACGAGAATAACTTGCTCAGGTCCATATGCAATGGAAGAAAGTGCATCGCTGGATAACATAGCGAGAGCTTGTAGTTTTCCGAGAAGGCCACCTTCTCCCTCTGTAAGTGATTTAAGAGGACGACCGATAAAGGTCTGTTTTAATTTAAGAAACATAAGATCTCCCTTTGTTTAGAATTTTAAACAAGTGATATTATACTGCTTTGAGAAGATATAGTCAAGGGAGAATGGTACTTGATGCCTTGTATACAGGCGCTTTTGTCTAGTTTGTGCTCTCGCTCTTGGATAAAAGGAGCGCTGTCCCTCTATGATTAGGCCTTTTATAGGAAGGAACTATTCTTTTCCAAAGAAAGAGGCTCGATTTTTTGGTATAATAGGAAAAGAAAAAGAGGATAGAAATCATGATTTTTGATACACATACCCACTTGAATGTGGAAGAATTTTCAGGAAGAGAAGCAGAAGAAATAGCCTTAGCCGCTGAAATGGGCGTGACGCGAATGAATATTGTTGGTTTTGACAAACCGACCATTGAGCGTGCTTTAGAATTGGTGGACAAGTATGACCAACTCTATGCGACAATTGGATGGCATCCAACAGAGGCAGGAGATTATACAGAGGATATTGAGAATTACTTGCTAGAAAAACTAAAACATCCAAAAGTTGTTGCCTTGGGTGAGATTGGTTTGGACTATCACTGGATGACAGCGCCTAAAGAAGTTCAAGAGAAGGTTTTCCGTCGTCAGATTCAGCTATCAAAGAAAATGGACTTGCCTTTTGTAGTTCATACCCGTGATGCGCTAGAAGATACCTATGAGATTATTAAGAGTGAGGGCGTTGGTCCACGTGGCGGCATCATGCATTCCTTTTCAGGTTCTTTGGAGTGGGCTGAGAAGTTTGTGGAGCTTGGCATGACTATTTCATTTTCTGGAGTGGTGACCTTCAAGAAGGCAACAGATATTCAAGAGGCTGCTAAAGAGTTACCTTTGGATAAGATTTTGGTAGAAACGGATGCCCCTTACCTGGCTCCTGTTCCTAAACGTGGTCGTGAAAACAAGACAGCTTACACGCGCTATGTAGTGGACTTTATTGCAGACTTGCGTGGCGTGTCAACAGAAGAATTAGCTGCTGCAACCAGTGCCAATGCAGAACGAATCTTTGGATTGGAACGTAAATCATGAAAGAGAAAATTTCCCAAGTCATCGTAGTCGAAGGACGGGATGATACAGCCAATCTTAAACGTTATTTTGATGTGGAGACCTATGAGACTCGTGGCTCGGCTATCAATGAACAGGACCTTGAACGAATCCAACGTCTACACCAACGTCATGGGGTGATTGTCTTTACAGATCCAGATTTTAACGGTGAACGCATTCGTCGTATAATTATGACGGCCATTCCAACGGTACAGCATGCCTTTCTCAAGAGAGATGAGGCTGTTCCTAAATCTAAGTCCAAGGGACGTTCTTTGGGGATTGAACACGCTAGCTACGAAGACTTGAAAACAGCACTAGAACAAGTCACAGATCAGTTTGAAGTAGAAAGTGACTTTGATATTAGCCGTAGTGACTTGATTCGATTAGGGTTTCTAGCTGGAGCAGACAGCCGAAAACGCAGAGAATATCTAGGAGAAAGCCTTCGTATTGGTTATTCCAATGGGAAACAACTTCTCAAGCGTTTGGAATTATTTGGCATCCGTTTAGCTGAAGTTGAAGATGCCATGAAATCTTATGAGGATTGAGAAACTCCCCAAAATGTAAGGGGAATATGATACAATAGAAGTAATCATAAACGGTTTAATCAGGCTTGCTTGCAAGCATTAGAAAAGTGACTCCATAGGCTTTGTGCTAAGTGGAGACAATGAGGAAAAGTTATGGGAATATTTGATTTTTTAAAAAAGACAGAAGCAACAAAAACAACTGAAATAACTGAATCAAATAAGGAAGCAGAAGAGGCGAAAGGCAATGCTTGTTTGGGAGTTCTAGGATTTTTCCCAATGGAAGAAAAGGGGGAACTCTTAATTGCTGCCAACCTAGAAGGAAGTTTGAAGGTTGGTGATTGTCTCCAGTTTTGTAATCCTGATCAGGGGATGGATGCTCTTGGTTCAGTAGTCGTGAAAAAACTTTCCTGCCATAAAGAGGATGTAGAAGCTCTAAACGACGAAGAACTGGTCTATCTAGAAGTTGATAAGGTTCCTTCCTTGGATAAACTGAAAAAGGGAAGTGTGCTCTATAGTCAGGGAGTCGAAGAGGAAAAACGTTCATCTACTTATGGATATGCTCTTTACCGAGCTTTTGTGACTATCCAAGAAGGTAAAGTAGGTGATGAGGACTATCAGGCACTTAGTCTTGAGGATAGCATTGAGATTCTACAAGCCTTTTTATGGGATTGCCGTCAAAATCAGGAAACTGAAAGTGAAGAAAGTTATCAAGCTAACACCCGCAAGTTGGAGCGACTAGCAGAAATTGTCAAGGATAAGTTATTAGCAGCAGATTCGATTTATGCAGTTTATTCGGAAAAAACAGGTGAACCCTATCTTTTTTCAACTACCTATGACAGAGGAGAAGAAGGGTATCTCTGTACAGACCCGATGATCATGCTTTTTACACCACGTTGGTATCACCAATTTAAGGAAACCATTGATAGCCGTCCAAATTCATTGGTAAAACTGATTGAAAATACAGCAGATAAAAAAGGGATTGAAAATTTCCTTGGGACAGCCTTTTACTTAAACGGAGCTTTAGGAGCAACCTTTAATACCAAGGAAGTCAGCATCAGTGCTTCTGCTTTGGTTCAGAAACCAGATTTTTCGAACCTACCAGAGATACAAGTTCCTGTTATGAATCCGGATATTGTAAGGTGGATGCTGTTGATGGGGCAGATGGATAAGCCCACGACAGAAGACGAAGAAGTCATATATAAGCTCTATTATAAATTCTTTTCAGTAGCCATGCCAAAAGCCAAACTCCTCATTCCTTTAAATGCTACTTCAGGTTTCCCAGATAAGAATCAGGGAGTCAACTCCTTTGTATTGAAAGAAGACGCCAAGTTCAGCATTCCAGTTAGAGAAGGAAAAGATGGCCGAAACTCCGTGCAGGTATTTACTGATTGGAAACGTCTGAGAATGGTCTTTGATGAACAGTGGAACGGCATGATTGAAGAAGCAGGCGGGATGATTGCCTCTTTTGACTATGCTATCAATGCAACTGAGTATTATAAGGCAGGTGCCTATGTCAGTGAAAAGACATTTAGAGAGATGCAAAAGCTTAGTGAGGAGCTAGAAGGAAGAACTCAAGATTAGGAAGTTACTTTGCATAAAAAAATGTAAAATTTTTCAATTCTTGCTTGAACTACTAGATATCTTCAAAGATTTTGAAAGGGAACGATATGGCAAATAGAAGCTATATTTATTTAAAAAACGGGGATGAAACTCGTATTCTAACAGAGGGAATTTACACGATACCCTATTTTTGGCAATTGTTTTGGGATGAAGAAGATTTAAGAGCTCCCATTTCTCTCTGGAAAACAGCAGAAAAACTCGAAGAAGATGAAGAGCAAGCAGAAAAGTTTTATCAAGAGCAGAATGTAGATATTTTGCTTCCTATTGAGAAATTTCAGCAACATGCCCTCCAAAATCGCTCTTTTTTAGAAGAAAATGCCCCGCAAGCCTTGCAACTATATGATGCCTTTGTTCGCTATATTCTTGCAAATGTCAAAGACGGTGATGTGCTTGGATTTGATGTTTTAGAAGTTATCTTTATGGATCAAGTATCTACAGCTTCTGATAAACTGTTAAAAAACATACGAGCTATTCGAGAAAATCAACCAAAAGATTTGGACTTTTCTCTAACGGATAAGAACATAATCGGCCTTGCTATGGGGTTTCCTGATTATTATGCCTCAGAATTATTGCCAAAAGACAATATTCTAGCCTCAGTCGCCTATCAAGATGAATTGAATAAAACGAACCCTCAAGATGATAAGCAAGGAGACGATTTGACTGGAGCCGATACAAAAGCGAACAAGTGGAGGAATGGTATAGTATATTTATTTATACTTGCACTAGTAATTAGGTTGATTTTTTATATGATGGTTAAGAGATAGAAAAGAGAATACATGAGAATTGCAGATTATAGCGTGACCAAGGCAGTGCTGGAGCGTCACGGTTTTACCTTTAAAAAATCCTTCGGGCAAAATTTCTTGACCGATACCAATATCCTTCAAAAAATTGTGGATACGGCTGAAATTGATGACCAGGTCAATGTCATCGAGATTGGGCCAGGGATTGGTGCCCTGACTGAGTTTTTAGCTGAGCGTGCGGCCCAAGTCATGGCCTTTGAGATTGACCACCGTTTGGTACCAATTCTGGCAGATACCCTGCGTGATTTTGACAATGTGACCGTAGTCAACGAGGACATTCTAAAAGTTGACCTAGCGCAACATATCCAGAATTTTAAAAACCCTGACCTGCCTATTAAGGTAGTAGCCAACTTGCCTTACTATATCACGACTCCTATTCTCATGCACTTGATTGAAAGTGGCATTCCTTTTAGTGAGTTTGTGGTAATGATGCAAAAAGAAGTGGCAGATCGTATCTCTGCTAAGCCAAATACCAAGGCATACGGCAGCTTGTCGATTGCAGTTCAGTATTACATGACAGCCAAGGTTGCCTTTATCGTACCTCGTACGGTCTTTGTACCAGCGCCAAATGTGGACTCAGCTATCCTGAAAATGGTACGCCGTCCAGAACCTGCGGTAGCAGTAAAAGACGAGAACTTCTTCTTTAAGGTTTCCAAGGCTAGTTTTACCCATCGTCGCAAGACCTTGTGGAATAACTTGACAGGCTACTTTGGCAAGACTGATGAAGTCAAGGATAAGTTGACCAAGGCTCTGGACCAAGCAGGTCTGTCGCCATCTGTGCGTGGTGAAGCTCTTGGCTTAGAAGAATTTGCCAGTCTAGCCGATGCGCTTAAAGGACAAGGACTCTAAGATGCAAGGACAAATCATTAAAGCCTTGGCCGGCTTCTACTATGTGGAGAGTGATGGTCAGATTTATCAAACACGCGCGCGTGGAAATTTTCGTAAAAAAGGTCATACCCCCTATGTTGGAGATTGGGTAGATTTTTCTGCGGAGGAAAATTCCGAAGGTTATATTCTCAAGATTCACGAGCGAAAAAATAGTCTGGTTCGTCCACCCATTGTCAATATTGACCAAGCCGTTGTCATTATGTCCGTTAAAGAGCCGGATTTTAATAGCAATTTGCTGGATCGCTTCTTGGTTCTCTTAGAACATAAGGGCATTCATCCTATCATCTATATTTCCAAAATGGACTTACTGGAAGATGGGGGAGAACTGGATTTTTACGAGCAGACCTACCACGCTATTGGTTATGACTTTGTGACTAGTAAAGAGGAACTCTTGCCTCTGTTGACAGATAAAGTGACAGTCTTTATGGGGCAGACAGGTGTTGGAAAGTCAACTCTCCTCAATAAAATCGCACCAGATCTCAATCTAGAGACGGGTGAAATCTCAGATAGTCTGGGGCGCGGTCGTCATACCACTCGAGCTGTTAGTTTTTACAATCTCAATGGTGGAAAAATCGCAGACACACCAGGTTTTTCATCGCTAGATTATGAAGTATCGACGTCAGAAGACCTGAATCAGGCCTTTCCAGAGCTTGCCTCTGTCAGCCGAGACTGTAAGTTCCGTAGCTGTACTCATACTCATGAGCCATCTTGCGCGGTTAAGCTAGCAGTAGAAGAAGGTACCATTGCTACCTTCCGTTTTGATAACTATCTACAATTCCTCAGTGAGATTGAAAATCGCAGAGAAACCTATAAAAAAGTTAGTAAAAAAATTCCAAAATAAGGAGAATCCCATGTCACAATACAAGATTGCTCCGTCAATTTTGGCAGCAGATTATGCCAACTTTGAACGTGAAATCAAACGTCTAGAAGCAACTGGGGCAGAATATGCCCATATCGATATCATGGATGGTCACTTTGTGCCACAAATCAGTTTTGGGGCAGGTGTAGTTGAAAGTCTTCGTCCTCATAGCAGGATGGTCTTTGACTGCCACTTGATGGTCTCTAACCCTGAACATCATCTAGAGGATTTTGCGCGTGCAGGGGCAGATATCATCAGCATTCATGTTGAAGCAATACATCATATCCATGGCGCTCTTCAAAAGATTCGTTCTTTGGGAGTGAAACCTTCAGTTGTTATCAATCCTGGAACACCTGTTGAAGCTATTAAGCATGTCCTTCACCTAGTTGACCAAGTATTAGTCATGACGGTTAACCCTGGATTTGGTGGGCAAGCCTTTCTGCCAGAAACTATGGACAAGGTTCGTGAGTTGGTTGCCCTACGCGAGAAAAAAGGCTTGAATTTTGAAATTGAAGTGGATGGCGGGATTGATGACCAGACCATTGCTCAAGCCAAAGAAGCTGGTGCTACAGTCTTTGTAGCAGGGTCCTATGTCTTTAAGGGAGATGTCAATGAACGAGTGCAAGCTCTCAGAAAACAACTGGACTAACGTTGCAGTTTTTGCAGGCGGAGATCGCGGTCACTATCGGACAGATTTTGACTGCTTTGTCGGTGTGGATCGAGGCTCACTTTGGGTACTAGAGGAAAACCTTCCTCTTGCTATTGCGGTTGGGGATTTTGATTCTGTGACTGTAGAAGAACGCCAAGTAATTAAAAAATGTGCTCAGTACTTTATTCAAGCCCAGCCAGAAAAGGATGATACAGATCTGGAACTGGCACTTTTAACGATTTTTGAACAAAATCCTCAAGCTCAGGTCACTATTTTTGGTGCACTAGGTGGTCGTATTGACCATATGCTGGCTAATGTCTTTCTGCCTAGCAATCCTAAATTGGCACCCTTTATGCGTCAAATAGAGATTGAGGATGAGCAAAATTTGATTCGTTACTGTCCAGAAGGAACCAGTCAACTTGAACCACGTTCGGACTATGATTACCTTGCTTTTATGCCTGTGAGGGATAGTCAGTTGACCATTATCGGAGCCAAGTACGAACTGACTGAGGAGAATTTTTTCTTTAAGAAAGTTTACGCTTCTAACGAATATATAAATAGGGAAGTTTCGGTGACTTGCCCAGATGGCTATGTAGTCGTGCTGCATAGCAAGGACAGGAGATAGGATGGAGATTATATTACTACTGTTACTAATTGCTAACCTAGCCGGCCTCGTTCTCATTTGGCAAAGGCAGGACAAGCAGGAGAAATATCTGACCAAGAGCTTAGAAGACCAGGCAGATAACCTATCAGACCAGTTGGATTATCGCTTTAAGCAAGCCAGACAGTCTAGTCAGCTTGACCAAAAAAATCTTGAAGTGGCTGTCAGTGACCGTTTGCAGGAGGTGCGAATCGAATTGCACCAAGGTCTGACTCAGGTTCGGCAAGAGATGAATGAGAACCTCCTCCAAACCAGAGATAAGACCGACCAACGCCTCCAAGCCTTGCAAGAATCAAATGAGCAACGTTTAGAGCAGATGCGCCAAACGGTTGAGGAAAAGCTAGAAAAAACCTTGCAGACACGTTTGCAAGCCTCCTTCGAGACAGTTTCTAAACAGTTGGAGTCTGTCAATCGAGGTCTGGGAGAAATGCAAACTGTTGCGCGAGATGTTGGTGCGCTAAATAAAGTTCTTTCCGGAACTAAGACCCGAGGTATTCTAGGAGAATTGCAACTGGGACAGATTATTGAAGATATCATGACGCCTGCCCAGTATGAACGAGAATTTGCAACGGTTGAAAATTCGAGTGAGCGAGTTGAGTACGCCATCAAGTTGCCTGGCCAAGGTGACCAGGAATATGTTTATCTACCAATTGACTCTAAGTTTCCACTGGCAGCTTATTACCGCCTGGAAGAAGCCTATGAGGCAGGTGATAAGGATGAAATCGAAAATTGTCGCAAATCTCTCCAAACGAGCATCAAGCGTTTTGCCAAAGATATCAAGAGCAAGTACATCGCACCACCAAGGACGACCAATTTTGGAGTCTTGTTTGTTCCGACAGAAGGTCTCTACTCAGAAATCGTTCGAAATCCGATTTTCTTTGATGATTTGAGACGGGAGGAGCAGATTATTGTTGCGGGACCAAGTACCTTGTCAGCCCTTCTTAACTCCCTATCAGTTGGCTTCAAGACTCTGAATATCCAAAAGAGTGCGGACCATATTAGTCAGACTCTAGCCAATGTCAAAACTGAATTTGGCAAGTTCGGAGGCATTCTGGTCAAGGCACAAAAACATCTCCAACATGCCTCTGGCAACATTGATGAATTGTTAAACCGTCGTACTACAGCTATCGAGCGGACGCTCCGTCATATTGAGTTATCGGAAGATGAGCCTACGCTTGACTTACTCCAGTTCCAAGAAGATGAGGAAGAATATGAAGATTAGTCACATGAAAAAAGATGAACTGTTCGAGGGCTTTTACCTAATCAAATCAGCCGACCTGAGACAAACACGTGCCGGAAAGAATTACCTAGCCTTTACTTTTCAAGATGATAGTGGGGAAATTGAAGGAAAACTCTGGGATGCCCAACCTCATAATGTAGAGGCTTTTACTGCAGGGAAAGTTGTTCACATGCAGGGACGTCGTGAGGTGTACAACAACACTCCACAGGTTAATCAAATCACCCTTCGATTACCTCAGCCTGGCGAACCTAGTGATCCAGCAGATTTCAAGGTTAAATCCCCAGTAGATGTCAAAGAAATCCGTGAGTATATGTCACAGATGATTTTCAAAATCGAAAATCCCATTTGGCAACGAATCGTCCGGAGTCTTTACACTAAATATGATAAGGAATTCTACTCCTATCCGGCCGCTAAGACTAATCATCATGCCTTTGAAAGTGGTTTGGCTTATCACACAGCGACTATGGTTCGCTTAGCAGATGCAATTGGTGATATCTATCCTCAGCTCAACAAAAGTCTTCTTTATGCGGGCATTATGTTACATGATCTGGCTAAGGTTATTGAGTTGAGTGGGCCTGAGCAGACAGAATATACCGTTAGAGGAAACCTTTTAGGTCATATTTCGCTAATAGATAGCGAAATCATCAAAACTGTTATGGAACTTGGCATTGACGATACTCGAGAAGAAGTAGTGCTCTTGCGTCACGTCATTCTCAGCCACCACGGTTTGCTCGAGTATGGTAGTCCTGTTCGCCCACGTGTGATGGAGGCAGAAATTATTCATATGATTGACAATTTGGACGCCAGTATGATGATGATGACGACAGCTCTTGGGTTAGTGGATGAAGGAGAAATGACCAATAAGGTCTTTGCTATGGACAATCGTTCCTTCTACAAGCCGAAATTAGACTAGAAACTAAAAAATGGACTTTATTTGAGTAATAAAGTTCGTTTTTTCTCATGATTGTGATATAATAGAAAAAATATGAAATGAATGGAACGGTAAAAAAATAATGAAATTAAGACGAAGTGATAGGATGGTTGTGATTTCAAATTACCTGATCAACAACCCCTATAAACTAACAAGTCTCAATACCTTTGCGGAAAAGTATGAATCTGCTAAATCTTCGATTTCAGAAGATATTGTCATTATCAAGCGAGCCTTTGAAGAAATTGAAATCGGCCATATCCAGACAGTTACAGGTGCTGGTGGTGGAGTTATTTTCACACCATCAATCTCCACCCTCGAATCAAAAACAATTATCGAAGAGCTTCGCGATAAACTTTCAGAGAGCGACCGTATTCTTCCAGGTGGCTATATCTATTTATCTGATCTACTTAGTACCCCAGCTATTTTAAAAAATATTGGTCGTATTATTGCTAAGAGTTTTATGGATCAAAAGATTGATGCTGTTATGACTGTTGCAACAAAAGGGGTACCTCTTGCAAATGCTGTCGCAAATGTTCTCAACGTACCATTTGTAATTGTCCGTCGTGACTTGAAAATCACTGAGGGTTCAACTGTTAGTGTCAACTACGTTTCAGGTTCTAGTGATCGTATTGAAAAAATGTTCCTTTCAAAACGTAGCCTCAAAGCAGGAAGCCGTGTCTTGATTGTCGATGACTTCTTGAAGGGTGGAGGAACCATTAACGGGATGATCAGCCTTTTAGCAGAGTTTGATTCAGAGTTAGCTGGAGTAGCCGTCTTTGCTGATAATGCGCAAGAAGATCGTGAACAACAGTTTGACTATAAATCCCTCTTGAAAGTCACAAATATTGATGTGAAGAACCAACAAATTGCTGTTGAAGTCGGAAATATTTTTGACTCAGTAAAATAAGAATTGACTTAAAATACAAAGGTTGGAACTTTCGTCCCAGCCTTTCTTTAGTAAAGGATATAAAGGAGTCCTATGAAAACACCATTTATAAATCGTGAAGCTTTAGAAAAAATCGTTCAAGAATTTCCAACTCCTTTTCATCTTTACGATGAAAAAGGAATTCGAGAAAAGGCGCGTGTAGTAAACAAAGCCTTCTCCTGGAATAAGGGATTTAAAGAATATTTTGCAGTTAAGGCTACCCCAAATCCAACTATTTTAAAAATCTTACAAGAAGAGGGATGTGGAGTTGATTGTTCCAGTTATGTAGAATTGTTAATGAGTCATAAACTCGGTTTTTCAGGTTCTGAGATGATGTTCTCATCTAACAATACTCCCGATAGAGAATACACTTATGCACATGAATTGGGTGCAACTATCAACCTCGATGCGTTTGAGGATATTGAACATTTAGAGCGTGCTGCGGGAATCCCAGAAGTGATTTCTTGTCGCTATAATCCTGGTGGAGTATTTGAACTAGGAACAGATATCATGGATAATCCTGGTGAAGCAAAGTTTGGGATGACCAAGCAACAGCTCTTTGATGCCTATAAAATTCTAAAGGATAAGGGTGCCAAAAGATTTGGACTTCATTCCTTCCTAGCTTCCAATACAGTTACGCATCTTTACTACCCGGAGTTAGCGCGTCAATTATTTGAGTTAGCTGTTGAGGTTAAAGAAAAATTAGGAATATCACTTGAATTTATCAACTTATCTGGAGGTATTGGAGTCAATTACCGACCAGAGCAAGAGCCTAATGATATTGCTTTGATTGGTGAAGGAGTTCGCCAGGTTTATGAAGAGGTTTTGACACCAGCAGGCCTTGGTCAAGTCAAAATCTTCACAGAATTAGGACGCTTTATGCTAGCGCCTCATGGTGTATTGGTTACAAGAGTTACCCATAAAAAGAAAACCTATCGTACTTATCTCGGAGTAGATGCCTCAGCTGTCAATCTGATGAGACCAGCTATGTATGGTGCTTATCATCACATTACAAATATGATGCATCCAGATGGTCAGACTGAAGTGGTAGACGTAGTTGGTTCACTTTGTGAAAATAATGATAAATTTGCCGTCAATCGCGAACTTCCACATACAGAAATTGGTGATTTATTAGTGATTCATGACACAGGCGCCCATGGGTTCTCTATGGGTTACCAGTACAATGCGAAACTTCGTTCGGCAGAGATTCTCTATACCGAAGAAGGAAAAGCCAAGGAGATTCGTCGAGCAGAGCGCCCAGAAGATTATTTTGCGACCTTGTATGGGTTTAATTTTAACAAAGAATAGAAAAATTTTTGAAAATCATGAAAGTTGAAAGTGAAAAACAGATTGTTTTCTAAAAAATAGACAAAATCTATTGTTTTTCCTTTCAAGCGTGATATAATAAAATTATAAAACGGTTTCAAGGAAGGTAACGCTATGTCAGAAGAAACAATTGACTACGGACAAGTGACAGGAATGGTGCATTCGACAGAGAGTTTTGGGGCGGTAGATGGTCCTGGGATTCGTTTTATTGTCTTTTTGCAGGGCTGTCAGATGCGTTGCCAATACTGCCATAACCCAGATACTTGGGCAATGGAAACCAATAAGTCTCGTGTGCGCACAGTGGATGATGTTCTAGAAGAAGCGCTTCGTTACCGCGGATTCTGGGGGGACAAGGGTGGTATTACAGTCAGTGGGGGAGAAGCTCTTCTCCAAATCGATTTCTTGATTGCCCTCTTTACAAAGGCAAAAGAAAAAGGCATCCACTGTACCTTAGATACCTGTGCTCTACCTTTTCGTAACAAGCCACGCTATCTTGAAAAATTTGATAAATTAATGGCTGTGACTGATTTGGTTCTTCTTGATATTAAAGAAATTAATGATGCTCAGCATAGAATTGTAACTAGTCAAAGTAACAAAACCATTCTAGCTTGTGCTCAGTATCTTTCAGATATTGGAAAACCTGTCTGGATTCGTCACGTTCTTGTACCTGGATTGACCGACCGAGATGAGGATTTGATTGAACTTGGTAAGTTTGTGAAAACTCTCAAGAACGTTGATAAGTTTGAGATTTTGCCTTACCATACTATGGGTGAGTTCAAGTGGCGTGAACTCGGGATTCCATATTCGCTCGAAGGTGTTAAACCGCCGACGAAAGAACGAGTCAAGAACGCTAAAGAATTGATGGATACAGAAAGTTATCAAGACTACATGAAACGTGTACATGGATAAAAAAAGAGGTTGGAGTAAAGCTATCCAACCTCTTTTGTGAATATGTTTGAAACAATTATAGGATGACCTGTTTTCTATTATTGTTCACAATGAAAATGAAAAGGGCCTAGCAATTAATTGCTAGGCCCTTTTTGGAACTAACCTATCTAGAACGTTGTTTTCCAGAATTTCGTTTATTATTTTTCTTCTTAGTTGGAATGCCAGCAGGTTGCTGAGGGGTTACATCTTTACGAGCGCCTGAAGTTTTGCTTGCTTTTGGTGGATTCTTCGCAAATTCTTCGCGTACTTTTTTACGAAGTTTTGGACGAATCAGATAGTTAATGATAAATTGTTGGAAAATCATGATAATACCACCAACAACAAAGTAAAGTGTTACACTGGCTGGTGAGAAGATTGAAAACATGACAATCATCAACGGACTCATGTAAATCATCTTTTTAAGCTGCTCTCTTTGAGTCTCGTCTTCAACTCCGTGTAGAGAAAGAAGTGATTGGAGATAGTAGAGAACACCTGCGCAGGCAAGAAGAATCCAACTTGGAGAACCGAGTGCAATTCCCATGAAGCTAGCTTCAGAAACACCTTCTGTATGTTGAGCAGCAAAGTAGATAGCCGAGAAGAATGGCAATTGAATGAGGATAGGGAAACATCCTACACCACCAAGCATACTAATGCCGTGCTCTTTTTGAGCAGCAAAGAGAGCTTGTTGGGCTTCGAGTTTTTCTTCTTGAGTTGTTGCCTCTTTCAGACGAGTCTGATGTGGTTCAAGGACGTCTTTGAGAGCATTCATCTTTTCAGAATGAAGGGTTGCCTTCCATGATTGGTAGATACCGAGTGGAAGGATAAGCAAGCGAACGATAATGGTTACGACAATAATAGCGACTCCAAATCCTAACCCTTTATCAGTAGCGAGGTACTTGATAGCTTCTCCCATCGGAGCGCCTAAGAACTCCCAAACGGGACCAGTTGGCTGACCTGTTGCTTTATCAATCTGAACGCAACCTGTCAAGACTAATAGCATAGCAACTCCCATGATAGAGAGAGCGATTCGTTTAATTGATTTCACAGTAATTATTCCTTTTTTTAATTGATACCTTTCTATTCTACTGTTTTTTTGGAAAATATACAATAGTTCTAGAGACCTAATTTGCGATTTTGAAGTCAGAGTAGGAAGGAAAGTTGCTCAATTGGACATCGAGATAGGTCACTTTTGAGAAAGGAGTTGGTCCTTTTCGGATCTCTTGGATGAACTTAGCCATGATAGCAGAGGATTCTGCTTGGGCTAAAATTTCGACAGTTCCATCATCATTATTCCAGACACGACCAGTAATACCACCCAATTCCAGAGCGAGTCTATAGACACCCCAACGGAAACCAACCCCTTGAACCCGTCCTTGGGCTATCATCTTCACCTTTTGCATACCAAACCTCCTTGATTGTGTTATAATATCTTTATGACTATTATAACCTCAAAAGCCAATTCTGTGGTGAAAAATGCTAAAAAATTGCATCAAAAAAAATATCGAAAGTCTTCTTATTTAATTGAAGGATGGCATTTATTTGAAGAGGCGGTACAAGCTGGAGCTAGGATTGAAAAAATCTTTGCTTTAGCGGAACATGGGGAAAAACTAACTGACTATCCCCAGACCGTATTTGTGACAGAAGAAATCTTGCTTGATTTGGCAGATTCACAAACTCCTCAGGGCATTGTAGCCATTGTTCAAAAGGAAGAGGAGCAGATGCCAGATTTGACTTCAGGGAAATATCTCTGTTTGGAAGATGTACAGGATCCAGGAAATGTTGGCACAATGATCCGAACGGCAGATGCAGCAGGTTTTTCTGGAGTCGTCGTTTCAAGCAAGTCAGCAGATATTTACAGCTTGAAGACTCTCCGATCCATGCAGGGCAGTCATTTTCATGTACCGATTTATCGGGTGCCTGTTGGAATTTTTGTTGAAGAGGCTAAAAAGGGCAATTTACCAATTCTGGCAACTACCTTATCTCAAGAGTCCAAGGATTATCGTGAACTTGCTAGGCTAGAAAACTTCGCCTTGGTCATGGGAAATGAAGGACAAGGGATTAGTCCATTCATGGTGGAGCAGGCTGATCAACTGGTTCACATCAGCATGAAAGGGCAGGCGGAAAGCCTCAATGTAGCGGTTGCTGCAGGGATACTCATGTTTTATTTGAGTTAAATTATTTTATTTTTGTTATAATCTATAAAAAAGAATAGAAATAAAGGAGAATAAATATGAATCAAACAATTATTCAAGAACGTTCTGGATTGAATCAATTTTATGCGAAAGTCTATAGTTTTGTTGGCTTGGGAATTGCTTTATCCGCAATTGTTTCAGCCTTAATGCTGACAACCTTCCAAGATTTACTTGTTCAACTGATGCTTAACGCCCGCATATGGTTAATCGTAACAGGAATTGTTGAAGTTGCTCTAGTGATTTTTGCGAGTGGCTTAGCAGCAAAGAATAGCCCTGCTACACTTCCAATGTTTTTGCTATATTCAGTGGTAAATGGTTTCTCACTCAGTTTCATTGTGTCACTATATCTTCCTGGTACGGTTTTAACAGCCTTTATCTCCAGTGCAGCCCTCTTCTTTGTCATGGCCATTATTGGAGTCGTGATTAAGAAGGATTTGAGTGGAATCGGTCGTGCTTTGATTGCAGCCCTATTTGGTTTGATACTAGCCATGGTTGTCAATATCTTCTTAAATAGTGGCTTTATGGACTACATTATTAGTATTGTTATGGTCATTGTTTTTGCAGGTTTAATCGCTTGGGATAATCAAAAAATTCGTTATATTTACGAAGAGTCAGATGGTCAGGTTGCTACAGGTTGGGCAGTTGCTTTAGCTCTTAGCCTATATCTTGATTTTATCAACCTCTTCCTTAGTTTCTTACGTATTTTCGGAAGTGATGATTAAAACTTTAAGAGCTCGATTGAGCTCTTTTTTACTTTTTACTTTCAATTTTATCATCAAAAAGGTATAATCTTTTTATTATTCAAAAGGAGGGGCATATGAAAAAGAGTTTTATTCATCAGCAAGAAGAGATTTCATTTGTAAAAAATACCTTTACTCAATATTTAAAAGATAAGTTAGGAGTCGTTGAAGTTCAAGGTCCAATCCTCAGTAAGGTTGGGGACGGGATGCAGGATAATCTTTCAGGGATTGAACACCCTGTATCTGTTAAGGTCTTGCAAATCCCAAATGAAACTTACGAAGTAGTTCATTCATTAGCCAAATGGAAACGTCATACCCTTGCGCGTTTCGGTTTCGGAGAAGGAGAAGGTCTCTTCGTACATATGAAGGCTCTTCGTCCAGATGAAGATTCATTAGATGCGATTCATTCTGTTTATGTTGATCAATGGGACTGGGAAAAAGTGATTCCAAATGGGCAACGAAATATTGCTTATCTAAAAGAAACTGTTGAGAAGATTTATAAGGCCGTTCGTTTAACAGAGCTTGCAGTAGAAGCTCGTTATGACATTGAGTCTGTCCTTCCAAAACAAATTACTTTTATTCATACCGAAGAGTTGGTGGAACGTTATCCAGATTTGACTCCGAAAGAGCGTGAAAATGCTGTCTGTAAAGAATTTGGAGCTGTGTTCTTGATTGGTATTGGTGGCGTCTTGCCGGATGGGAAACCTCATGATGGGCGTGCACCAGACTATGATGACTGGACAACAGAATCTGAAAATGGATATAAGGGACTAAACGGAGATATTCTTGTTTGGAATGAAGCTCTTGGGGGCGCGTTTGAACTATCTTCTATGGGGATTCGTGTCGATGAAGAAACTCTTCGTCGCCAAGTAGCCATTACAGGTGATGAGGATCGCTTAGAGTTGGAATGGCATAAAGCTCTCTTAAATGGCCTTTTCCCTTTGACAATTGGTGGAGGAATTGGACAATCTCGTATGGCCATGTTCTTACTTCGTAAGAAACATATCGGTGAAGTTCAAACTAGTGTTTGGCCACAAGAAGTCAGAGATACTTACGATAACATTCTTTAAACAATCGAACCGTAAGGTTCGATTTTCTTTTTTTTATCAGAATTTGGTATAATAGACGGTATGAAAATTGTATCTGGATTTTACGGAGGGCGCCCTTTAAAGACGCTAGAGGGAAAAACGACTAGACCAACATCGGACAAGGTTAGAGGAGCGATTTTTAATATGATTGGCCCCTACTTTGATGGTGGCCGTGTTCTGGATCTTTATGCTGGAAGTGGTGGTCTATCCATCGAAGCAGTCTCAAGAGGAATGTCGAGTGCAGTTCTGGTCGAGAAAGATCGTCGAGCCCAGAACATCGTTGCAGAAAATATAGGGATGACCAAAGAAACCTCTAAGTTTCAACTATTAAAAATGGAGTCTAGCCGTGCTTTGGAACAAGTAAGTGGCGTCTTTGATCTCATTTTTTTGGATCCTCCTTATGCCAAGGAACAGATTGCGTCTGACATTGAAAAAATGGCGGAGAGAAATCTTTTTTCAGAAGATGTCATGGTGGTATGTGAGACCGATAAAACAGTAGAACTTCCAGAAGAGATTGCTTGTTTGGGTATTTGGAAGCAAAAAATATATGGAATTAGTAAGGTGACGGTTTATGTCAGATAAAATTGGGTTGTTCACGGGTTCGTTTGATCCGATGACTACTGGGCACTTGGATATTATTGAACGTGCAAGTAAATTCTTTGATAAATTATATGTAGGAATTTTTTATAATCCAAACAAAAATGGATTTTTACCGATAGAAAGTCGGCTAGAGACGGTTGAAAAAGCGGTGGGACACCTAAAAAATGTCCAAGTCATTGCCTCTCATGATGAATTAGTCGTTGATGTTGCTAGAAAACTGGGTGTCCATGTTCTTGTTCGTGGTTTGCGTAACGCTGCGGATCTTCAGTATGAAGCCAGTTTTGATTTTTACAATCATCAATTAGTAGGAGAGATTGAGACAGTCTATCTCCATAGTCGCCCAGAGCATGTTTACATCAGCTCTTCAGCTGTGAGAGAACTATTGAAATTTGGTCAAGATATCAGTAAGTATGTGCCAAATGCTGTCCTAGAGGAGTTAAAGAATGAAGAGAAAGACTAGATGGCCCATATATCTAATTATTGGCCTCATTATCACTTTTATAGCTTTTACGGTGCCACTGCCTTATTACATTGAGGTTCCAGGAACTGCAGAGGATATTCGAAAAGTCTTATTGGTCAATAATCAACCTGACCAAGAGGAGGGGTCCTACCAATTTGTGACGGTTGGAGTTAAACATGCCAGGCTGGTTGACTTGATGTATGCCTGGTTAACACCATTTACGGACATACATAGCGCCAAAGAGATGACAGGTGGTTCATCTGATACGGAATTTATGCGAATCAATCAGTTTTATATGGAAACTTCGCAAAATATGGCTAAATATCAAGGTCTAAAGACAGCGGGTAAGGAAATAGAACTCAAATATTTGGGGGTCTATGTTTTGACTGTGACAGATAACTCAACTTTTAAGGGAGTTCTTAATATCGCTGACACCGTGACAGCTGTGAATGATAAGACTTTTGAGAGCTCCAAGGAAATGGTCGACTACGTTAACTCTCAAACGCTAGGTGACAAGGTTAAGGTTACTTACCAAGAAGATGGGAAAGTCAAAACCGCTGAAGGTAAAATCATTACCCTCGAAAATGGGAAAAATGGTATTGGAATCGGTCTGATTGACCGCACAGAAGTATCTAGTGACGTGCCAATCCGTTTCTCAACTGCTGGGATTGGTGGTCCTAGTGCTGGATTGATGTTTAGTTTATCCATCTATACGCAAATTGCAGACCCTACTCTTCGAAATGGGCGTGTCATTGCTGGTACAGGAAGTATCGACAGAGATGGGAATGTAGGTGATATTGGCGGCATCGATAAAAAGGTTGTTTCTGCTGCTAAAAAAGGAGCTACTGTGTTTTTCGCTCCTAATAATCCTGTTTCTGAAGAAGCAAAAAAGGCAAATCCAAACGCTAAAAGTAATTATGACACAGCTGTAGAAGCAGCTGAAATGATTAAAACAGACATGAAGATTGTTCCAGTCAAAACGCTTCAAGATGCGATTGATTACTTGAAAAACAATCCATAATTAAAGTGTGAGCTCATAGACTAGCATAGAAAAAGAGAAGATGGTATAATAGGCAGATGATTCAGTTGTTTTTTACCCTCAGTAGTCATATGTTTTTTGTCTACCTAGTTTTTCAACTCTTGAAAGATTTGGTCAAATGGGATCAAATCTTGAAGGTGACCAAGGACAATGCGAGGAAGGTACGACTTTTAGTAGTCTTGTGTAGTATCGGTTTAGGATATCTAATCAGTTCTTTTTTCCTAAATATCTATCAGCTATGGCAAGAAGCAGTACGAACATTATTTTAAACTCGAAAGTAAAGGAAAGTATGTATGGAAAAAATTGTAGTTCAAGGTGGCGATAATCGCCTAGTTGGAAGCGTCACTATTGAAGGTGCAAAAAATGCAGTTTTACCACTACTTGCGGCGACTATTTTGGCAAGTGAAGGAAAAACAGTTTTAAAAAATGTTCCAATCTTATCAGACGTCTTTACCATGAACCAGGTAGTTCGTGGATTAAATGCGAAGGTTAATTTTGATCAAGAGGCACATGTTGTTGAAGTGGATGCAACAGAAGATATCACAGAAGAAGCTCCTTATAAGTATGTTAGTAAGATGCGTGCCTCTATTGTAGTCTTGGGTCCAATCCTAGCTAGAGTTGGTCACGCTAAAGTTTCCATGCCTGGTGGCTGTACGATTGGTAGTCGTCCTATTGACCTTCACCTTAAAGGTTTAGAAGCAATGGGTGCTAAGATCACTCAAACAGCTGGTTATATCGAAGCTAAGGCAGAACGCTTGCATGGAGCTCATATCTATATGGACTTTCCTAGTGTTGGGGCAACCCAAAACTTGATGATGGCTGCAACGCTAGCTGATGGCATAACTGTTATTGAAAACGCTGCTCGTGAGCCCGAAATTGTTGATTTGGCTGTTCTCTTAAATAAAATGGGAGCAAAAGTCAAGGGTGCAGGGACAGAAACAGTGACAATCACTGGTGTTGAAACATTACACGGTGCTACACATAAGGTTGTGCAGGACCGTATTGAAGCTGGGACCTTTATGGTGGCGGCAGCCATGACAGGTGGAGATGTCTTGATTCAAGATGCTATCTGGGAACACAATCGCCCTTTGATTGCAAAATTGCAGGAAATGGGTGTTGAAGTTATTGATGAGGATGAAGGGATTCGTATCCGCTCTCAACGTGATAAGTTAAAGGCTGTTCATGTTAAGACACTTCCTCATCCAGGATTTCCGACAGACATGCAAGCACAGTTCACGGCTCTTATGACGGTTGCTCAAGGTGAATCAATCATGGTGGAGACTGTATTTGAGAATCGTTTCCAACATCTAGAGGAAATGCGCCGGATGGGTTTGCACTCTGAAATCATTCGTGATACAGCTCGTATCGTCGGTGGGCAAGCTCTCCAAGGAGCAGAGGTCCTGTCTACAGACCTTCGCGCTAGTGCAGCCTTGATTTTGACAGGTTTAGTGGCTGAAGGTGAGACAGTTGTTGGGAAACTTGTCCATTTAGATAGAGGCTATTATCGTTTCCATGAAAAATTGGCTCAGTTAGGAGCTAATATTAAACGGGTAAGTGTGGAAGCTGATGAAGACGAATAAACAAGTAACTTATGTATTGCGACGATTTCTATTAGTCATTGTAGTTTTACTTCTAGGAATTTTAGCTCTTGGTATCGGATTAATGATTGGCTATGGCTTAGTTGGGAAAGGCCAAGATCCGTGGGCAATACTAACACCGGAAAAATGGCATGAATTGATTTCAAAATTTACAGGAAAATAGGCTGGGATACCGGCCTTTTTCTAGGGATAAAAAACAAGGAGGAAACATGAATAAAAAAACCAGACAAGCCCTTATAGGTCTTCTGATTTTTCTACTCTTGTCGATAGGAAGTTACTACATTAAAAGGATGCAGACTTCCAATAGTGCACGGCAAACACAAGTAACACAAAAATCGCAGTCGCTTGACACTCCTAGTCAAGAATTGGCGGAGAGTGTACTGACTGACTCAATCAAAAAACAAATAAAGGGAACTCTTGAGTGGAATGGAGCAGGTGCCTTCATAGTTAATGGGAATAAAACAAATCTAGACGCTAAGGTATCGAGTAAACCCTATGCTGATAATAAGACGAAAACTGTAGGAGGGGAGACTATCCCAACTGTAGCCAATGCTCTCATGTCAAAGGCGACTCGACAGTATAAAGATCGTGAAGAGACTGGGAATGGTTCAACGTCTTGGACACCACCGGGATGGCATCAGGTCAAGAACCTAAAAGGTAGTTACAATCACGCAGTGGATAGAGGGCATTTACTAGGCTATGCCTTGATTGGTGGTTTAGATGGCTTCGATGCATCTACCAGTAATCCTAAAAATATTGCAGTACAGACAGCTTGGGCCAATCAAGCACGTGCAGATGATTCAACTGGACAAAACTACTATGAAAGTTTAGTTCGAAAAGCACTGGATCAGAATAAACGAGTGCGTTACCGTGTTACGCTACTATATGCTACAGAAGAAGACTTAGTTCCTTCCGCATCTCAGATAGAAGCGAAATCTTCTGACGGAGAACTGGAATTTAATGTTGTAATTCCGAATGTTCAAAAGGGGATTCAATTAAATTATCGCACCGGAGAAGTTACAGTTACAAAGAACTAATAGTAAGAAAGTCCCTTATCGATTCGATAGGGGCTTTATTATAGAAATTGAAAATTAATGTGTAGAAAATAAAAAATGTGGTATAATAGTGTCAATTATACTTTTTAGGAGAAGGAAAATGGAAGACCCGAGCAGTCAGAATTTGTTGCTGCAGTTTGTATTATTAGTTGTTTTGACCTTTTTAAATGCCTTTTTCTCTGCGACAGAGATGGCCATGGTTTCCCTTAGCCGGTCGCGTGTTGAACAAAAAGCTGAAGAAGGTGATAAACGCTATATCCGTTTGCTAAAGGTACTTGAAAACCCAAATCACTTTTTATCAACCATTCAAGTTGGTATTACTTTAATTACGATCTTGTCAGGTGCGAAGTTGGCGGATTCTCTTGGAGAATTGATTGCCTCTTGGATGGGAAATAGCGAATCTGCACATGCAATTGCAAGCTTCCTGTCACTTGCTTTCTTGACCTATATCTCTATCGTTTTTGGTGAGCTCTATCCCAAACGAATTGCTCTAAACCTTAAGGATTCCTTGGCTATCCGAACAGTACCATTTATTATTGCTCTTGGTAAAATTGTAAGTCCCTTTGTTTGGATGTTATCGGCATCAACCAATCTTTTGAGTCGCTTGACACCAATGACATTTGACGATGCAGATGAAAAAATGACCCGTGATGAGATTGAGTATATGCTTACTAATAGTGAAGAAACCTTGGATGCTGATGAAATTGAAATGCTGCAAGGGGTTTTCTCGCTTGACGAGCTTATGGCGCGTGAAGTCATGGTCCCACGAACAGATGCCTTCATGGTTGATATTCAAGATGATACTCAGACGATTATCGAAAGCATTTTAAAACAAAACTTTTCTCGAATTCCAGTTTATGATGATGACAAGGATAACGTGATTGGTCTGATTCATACCAAGAGCCTGTTAAAAGCAGGCTTTTACGATGGTTTTGACAATATTGTATTGAGAAAAATTTTACAGGAACCACTCTTTGTACCTGAAACTATTTTTGTGGACGATTTGTTAAAAGAGTTGAGAAATTCACAAAGACAAATGGCTATTCTTCTCGATGAATACGGAGGAATGGCAGGTTTGGTCACTCTCGAGGATTTACTTGAAGAGATTGTTGGTGATATTGATGATGAAACTGACAAGGCAGAAGTAGAAGTCCATCAGATAGGTGAAGATACCTATATCGTTCAAGGCACCATGAATTTGAATGACTTTAATGATTACTTTGATTTAGAGTTAGAAAGCGACGATGTTGATACCATCGCAGGTTATTATTTGACAGGTGTAGGAACTATACCAACAACGGAAAAACTCAGTTATGAGTTAGAAAATTGTAATAAAAAAATTACTTTGACCAACGACAAGGTCAAGAATGGCCGTGTAACAAAGGTCAAGGTTCAGATTCAAGAACTTGAAGTCGAAGAAGAAACTGAATAAAATAAAAGCTTTATCAGCTAAATACTGATAAAGCTTTTTCATCGTCAAAAATAAAAGACCCCATCCGGAGTCTTTGTTCAATATAATAGAGGCGGTAGACGGATTTGAACCGACGATCAAGCTTTTGCAGAGCCGTGCCTTACCACTTGGCTATACCGCCTTAACTTTTATTATTATACATTGAAATTTTATTCTCGTCAATAGTTTCTATTCTTAAATAGAAAGTTTTCACAGTTTTGAAAGCGGTATGACAAAATATTCTGAAAATTTGTTTACTTTTTAAATAAACTGTGTTATAATTATCAGTATCTCAAAATTTAAAAAAAAAGAGGAGTTATGAGACATGAAAAAAAGTCGGATTCTTGCTGTAGCAGGTGTTGTCCTGCTTACATCAGCTACCCTTGCAGCTTGTGGTTCTTCAAAATCTTCTGATGCTGAAGCACCAAAAGCTTATGGTTACGTATATTCTGCTGACCCAGAAACATTGGATTACCTCATCTCAGGTAAGCAAAGTACTAAAATTGCTACTTCAAATGGTATTGATGGTCTCTTCACAAATGATAAATATGGTAATATTACCCCAGCGATGGCAGAAGACTGGTCAGTATCTCAAGATGGCTTGACTTACACTTATAAGATTCGTAAAGGTGTGAAGTGGTACACTTCTGACGGAGAAGAATATGCTGAAGTTACAGCCAATGACTTTGTCAACGGCTTGAAGCACGCTGCAGATAAAAAATCAGAAGCGCTTTACCTAGCACAAGATTCTGTTAAAGGTTTGGCTGATTATGTTTCAGGAAAAACAACAGATTTTTCAACAGTTGGTGTGAAAGCTCTTGATGATTATACTCTTCAATATACATTGAACCAACCAGAACCATACTGGAACTCTAAGATGTCTTATGGTATCTTCTGGCCATTGAATGCAGAGTTTGAAAAATCACAAGGTGAAAACTTTGCCAAAGCGACTGATCCAACTTCATTGCTATACAATGGACCATTCTTGCTTAAGGCTTTGACAGCCAAGTCTTCTATCGAATTTGTTAAAAATGCAAACTATTGGGATAAAGACAATGTCCATCTTGATACAGTAAATCTTGCTTTCTATGATGGTTCAGACCAAGAATCACTTGAACGTAACTTTACAAGTGGTGCTTATAGCTTTGCTCGTCTCTTCCCAACTAGCTCAAACTATTCTAAAGTTGAAGAAACATACAAGGACAATATTTACTACACTCCAGCAGGTTCAAGTACTTTCGGTATTGGTGTGAATATTGACCGTCAAGGTTATAAATATACTTCAAAAACTACGGATGAAGAAAAAACATCTACTAAGGAAGCCCTTCTTAACAAAGATTTCCGTAAAGCTTTGAACTTTGCACTTGACCGTAATTCATACTCCGCTCAAGTGAATGGTAAAGATGCGGCAACCCTTGCAATTCGTAATCTTTTTGTAAAACCAGACTTTGTCTCTGCTGATGGCAAGAGCTTCGGTGACATGGTTGCTGAAAAGATGGCTAGCTATGGAGACGAGTGGAAAGATGTGAAATTTGATGATGGACAAGATGCATTCTACAATGCTGATAAAGCTAAAGCAGAGTTTGCTAAAGCTAAAACTGCCCTAGAAGCAGAAGGTGTCAAATTCCCAATCCATTTGGATATCCCAGTTGACCAAACTACTAAGAGCTATGTCGCTCGTATCCAATCTCTTAAGCAATCAGTTGAAACAGTGCTTGGTGCTGATAATGTAGTGATTGATATCCAACAAGTCTCAAAAGATGAATTGAACAATATTACTTACTACGCATCAAACGCTGCTGCTGAAGACTGGGATCTTTCAGGTGCTGTTGGTTGGAGCCCAGACTTCCAAGACCCATCAAGTTACTTGGATATCCTAAAAACAGCTAATAAAGCAACAACTAAGAGCTACATGGGTTACGATAATCCAGATAGCGCTGCAGTTCAACAAGTTGGTTTGAAAGAGTATGATAAGTTAGTCGACGAAGCTAGCAAGGAAACAACAGATCTTAACAAACGTTATGAAAAATATGCCGCTGCTCAAGCTTGGTTAACAGATAGCTCACTCTTCATGCCTACAATGACAGGTGCGGGTGCTGCACCAGTTATCTCTCGCGTAGTACCATTCACGGCTTCTTATGCTCAATCTGGAGATAAGGGTTCAGATAACTACTTCAAGTATCTTCAATTACAAAGTAAACCTGTAACGAAGAAACAATACGAAGAAGCTCGTGAAAAATGGCTTAAAGAAAAAGCTGAAGCAAACGAAAAAGCTCAAAAAGATTTTGCGAGTCATGTAAAATAAATAATGCTCATTAGAACTTTCTCTCCTAAAGGAGAAGGTTCTTTTGGGATTTTAAAGGAATTAATATGAGAAAATATGTTTTAATGCGTATCTTGCGGTCACTGGTTTCTATTTTTCTAGTAACGACCTTGACCTATACGATTATCTATACGATGGTTCCTCGGCAATTAATCTTCAAACAGGACCCGAACTATAATAAGATCGCAACTACTGCGGATAAACGGGATAATTATGAAAATACCGTTTATGAACGTATGGGATACATTGAGTATTACGATACAAAAGAGTTGCAAGAAAAAACTAGTAGCATGGATTCCTCTGTAACAGTAGATGCAAATGATACTAATAAAGCCATTTATGAGAAGTATATCCAACAACTAGGACATGGTTGGAAATTGGGTGAATTCACAGAAAGTGGACAATTTTATGCGACGCGTGAAATTCCAATTTTTGAACGTGTATTCAAATTCTATGCTAATTTGATTGATATTGATCATACAAATAAAATTCAAGATCCTGAAAATCCCAACTTGCAGCGTTATCTACGATTTGAAAATGACCCAGCTATTGGTTGGTCTTTAGTCGGTTCAGGAACTAAGCATAAATATTTGTTGTATTTTAACAATAAATTCCCGTTTGTCCATCAGAATTTTGTGAATATTAACTTAGGTGATTCTTATCCAACCTACGCAAATACGCCTGTTCTTCAAGTAATCACTCAAGGACAAGGTCAAACGAAGACTTCAGAGGTTCAATTCCCAACAGGTAAAAAGACGTCATCTGTCAATATTTACTCAAGAACTTATAAATCTCCAAGTCAAGCTGATGCCCGTGAAGTGGCAAACTACGGCAAGGATGATCCATACACTGCAACTGAAAGCAACTATCAATATCCTTCAATGATTACAAGTTCAGCTATTGCTGGTTTGATTGGTTTAGTTATTTCTTATGCAATTGCAGTTCCTCTTGGATCTCTCATGGCACGCCATAAGAATTCTTGGATTGATAGTTTCTCTACAGGTGCTTTGACCTTCTTGTTGGCTCTTCCAACAATCGCCTTAGTTTATATCATCCGTTTGATTGGATCTTCTATTGGACTTCCAGATTCATTCCCAATCTTGGGAGCTGGAGATGTGCGCTCTTATATCTTACCTGCAGTCATTTTAGGATTGTTGGGGGCACCAGGTACTGCTATCTGGATTCGTCGTTATATGATTGACTTGCAATCTCAAGACTTTGTACGTTTTGCTCGTTCAAAAGGATTGTCTGAAAAAGAAATTTCTAACAAGCATATCTTTAAAAATGCCATGGTTCCATTGGTTTCTGGAATTCCGGCTTCTATTATGGGAGTTATCGGTGGAGCTACTTTGACTGAAACAGTCTTTGCTTATCCTGGTATGGGTAAAATGTTGATTGACTCTGTCAAAGCTTCAAATAACTCTATGGTAGTTGGCCTTGTCTTTATCTTCACTTGTATCTCCATCTTCTCATTGTTTATTGGAGATATCTGGATGACAATGCTTGACCCACGTATTAAATTGACAGAGAAAGGAGGCAAATAATGTCTACAATTAGTAATGAGAAATTTAAGTTTGTAAAACGTGACGATTTTGCCTCTGAAGCAATTGATGCTCCTGCCTATTCATACTGGGGTTCTGTTTTCAGACAATTCATGAAAAAGAAATCAACAATCGTTATGCTAGCGATTTTGATTTCAGTTATTTTGATGAGTTTCATTTATCCAATGTTCTCTAATTTTGACTATAACGACGTTAGTAAGGTAAATGACTTCAGTGCTCGTTATATCAAACCGAATGGAGAATATTGGTTTGGAACAGATAGTAATGGTAAATCTCTATTTGATGGTGTTTGGTTTGGAGCTCGTAACTCTATCCTGATTTCTGTCCTTGCAACTTTCATCAACGTTGTGATAGGGATTATAGTCGGGGGTATTTGGGGAATCTCAAAATCTGTTGACCGCGTCATGATGGAAGTTTATAACGTTATCTCAAATATTCCACACCTATTGATCGTTATCGTCCTAACTTACTCAATCGGAGCAGGTTTCTGGAATTTGATTTTTGCCATGAGTGTAACGACTTGGATTGGGATTGCCTATTCAATTCGTATCCAAATCATGCGTTACCGCGATTTGGAATATAACCTTGCTTCTCGTACTCTTGGGACACCAACCTTTAAGATTGTTATCAAGAATATCATGCCTCAGTTGGTATCAGTTATCGTATCAACTATGACACTGATGCTTCCAAGCTTTATCTCTTATGAAGCCTTCCTTTCATTTTTTGGGCTTGGTTTACCAATTACAGTACCAAGTTTGGGACGTTTGATTTCAGATTACTCTCAAAACGTAACAACCAATGCTTACTTGTTCTGGATTCCATTGACGACCTTGATTCTAGTATCATTATCCCTCTTCGTTGTTGGTCAGAACTTAGCGGATGCAAGTGATCCACGTACACATAGATAGGAGTAGACATGACAAAAGAAAATAATGTAATTTTGACTGCTCGCGATATTGTTGTGGAATTTGACGTTCGTGACAAAGTTTTAACAGCGATTCGTGGCGTTTCCATTGATTTGGTTGAAGGTGAAGTACTGGCTCTAGTAGGGGAATCTGGTTCTGGAAAATCCGTTTTAACAAAAACTTTCACAGGGATGTTGGAGGAAAATGGACGTATTGCCAAAGGTAGCATTAACTATCGTGGCCAAGATTTAACTGCCCTTTCTTCTAATAAAGATTGGGAAAATATTCGTGGGGCTAAGATTGCTACGATTTTCCAAGATCCAATGACCAGTCTTGACCCTATTAATACAATTGGTAGTCAAATCACTGAAGTTATCATTAAGCACCAAGGGAAGACAGCGAAAGAAGCCAAAGAAATGGCTATCGATTATATGAATAAAGTCGGAATTCCTGATGCTGAAAAACGCTTTGAAGAGTATCCATTCCAGTATTCTGGAGGGATGCGTCAACGGATCGTTATCGCGATTGCACTTGCTTGTCGTCCGGATATCTTGATTTGTGATGAACCAACGACAGCCTTGGATGTGACCATTCAAGCTCAGATTATTGACTTGTTAAAATCACTTCAAAAAGAGTATCATTTCACAACTATCTTCATCACCCATGACCTTGGTGTGGTAGCAAGTATTGCTGATAAGGTTGCTGTTATGTATGCGGGTGAAATTGTTGAGTACGGTACCGTAGAGGAAATTTTCTATGACCCTCGTCATCCATACACATGGAGTCTCTTGTCTAGTTTGCCACAGTTGGCAGATGACAAAGGGGAGCTTTATTCAATCCCTGGTACACCTCCATCACTCTATGCTGAGTTGAAAGGGGATGCATTTGCTCTTCGTTCAGATTATGCGATGCAAATCGATTTTGAAGAAAAAGCGCCTCAATTTAAAGTGTCTGATACGCACTGGGCAAGAACATGGTTGCTTCATGAACAAGCTCCAAAAGTAGCAAAACCTGCGGTAATTGCAGATTTACACCACAAGATTCGTGAAAAAATGGGCTTTGCTCATCTCGAAAACTAGGAGGAAGGAAATGTCTGAAAAATTAGTAGAAATTAAAAATTTAGAAATTTCCTTCGGTGAAGGAAGCAAGAAGTTTGTAGCCGTTAAAAATGCTAACTTTTTTATCAACAAGGGAGAAACCTTCTCTCTTGTTGGGGAATCAGGAAGTGGTAAGACAACAATTGGTCGTGCTATCATTGGTCTGAATAATACTAGCAAGGGTGACATCATTTTTGATGGACAAAAAATCAATGGGAAAAAATCTCGTGCACAAGCAGCTGAATTAATTCGCCGTATCCAGATGATTTTCCAAGACCCTGCTGCTAGTTTGAATGAACGTGCTACGGTTGATTATATCATCTCTGAAGGTTTGTATAATCACCACTTATTCAAAAACGAAGAAGAGCGAAAAGAAAAAGTTCAAAACATTATTCATGAAGTTGGACTTTTGGCAGAACACTTGACACGTTATCCACATGAGTTTTCAGGTGGACAACGTCAACGTATTGGTATTGCTCGTGCCTTGGTTATGCAACCAGACTTCGTTATTGCAGATGAACCAATTTCAGCCTTGGATGTTTCTGTCCGTGCTCAAGTGTTGAACTTGCTCAAGAAATTTCAGAAAGAATTAGGCTTGACTTATCTCTTTATCGCCCATGATTTGTCAGTAGTTCGTTTTATCTCTGATCGAATTGCGGTTATTTATAAGGGAGTGATTGTAGAGGTTGCAGAAACAGAAGAATTGTTTAACAATCCAATCCACCCTTATACACAAGCATTGTTATCAGCCGTTCCGATACCAGACCCAATCTTAGAGCGCGAAAAAGTTTTGAAAGTCTATGATCCAAATCAACATGACTACGAAACAGATAAGCCATCTATGCATGAAATTCGTCCAGGTCACTATGTTTGGGCTAACCAAGCAGAATTGGAAAACTACAAACAACAAGTTAAATAACATTAGTTTTATAACTTCTTTGGGATTTTTCTAAGAAGTTATAAAACTTTTTTTCTTTATATAAATATTTTTTATTTCGAAGGAAGTAGTGTAGTTAAACTCTAAAATTTTACGATTGCAAATGTATTGATGTGTCAAAATATTTTATAAACTTAGTTAGTTTATTTTATAGAAAGTGTATGTCCTAGTTTTTATAATTTGCATTAAGTAAGTTAATTATATAGGACAAGTGAATTGAGATGATAGTTAGTTGTTTTTGAAAACATAAATCAAACTAGTCAGGCTTAGGACTTTATGGTATAATATATAAGATTCCAAAAGAAACAGGAGAAAAATGATGGATTTAATTTTAGCTATTTTATTGATTGTTCTAGCATTTCTAGGAGGTGCACTTGGTGGAATGTACTTAGTGCGTAAGCAAGTTGAAAAAGAATTTGCAGACAACCCACGTTTAAACGCTGAAGCTGTTCGTACGCTTTTAAGTGCTAGTGGACAAAAACCAAGCGAGGCTAAGGTGCAACAAGTTTATCACCAAATTATCCGCCAACAAAAATCAGCCCTTGCTAACAATAAAAAGAAATAAATAGGAAAAGTCTGGGATGAAAATTCCAGACTTCTCACTATGTTCAACTATTATTTAGAAAAAAGACTTTTTCCTTGCATTCTATTGATATTTGATTATGATTAAGAAGGAGATAGTTGCAACCGATTATCTGTCAGCAATTTTATCGGAACTTAGTAATCATGATGAACTATCAATCAGAAAAATAAGACTAGAAAGAAGACTATATGGATAATCGACCAATTGGTTTTTTGGATTCGGGCGTTGGAGGCTTGACTGTTGTACGTGAGCTCATGCGCCAGCTTCCTCATGAAGAAATCGTCTATATTGGGGATTCGGCACGGGCACCTTACGGACCCCGTCCTGCTGAGCAAATTCGTGAATATACTTGGCAGTTGGTCAACTTTCTTTTGACTAAGGATGTCAAGATGATTGTCATTGCTTGTAATACTGCAACAGCAGTTGTCTGGGAAGAAATCAAATCCAAACTGGATATCCCTGTGCTGGGTGTGATTTTGCCAGGTGCTTCAGCAGCTATCAAAGCAAGTCAGGGTGGTAAAATCGGTGTAATTGGAACACCGATGACAGTACAATCAGATATCTATCGTCAAAAAATCCATGACTTAGATCCTAATTTACAGGTGGAGAGTTTGTCTTGTCCTAAGTTTGCTCCCTTGGTTGAGTCTGGTGCCCTTTCAACCAGTGTGACCAAGAAAGTAGTCTATGAAACCTTGCGCCCCTTGGTAGGTAAGGTAGACAGCTTGATTTTGGGTTGTACCCATTATCCGCTTCTAAGACCCATTATCCAGAATGTGATGGGGCCAGACGTAAAACTGATTGATAGTGGTGCAGAGTGCGTGCGGGATATCTCTGTTTTACTCAATTATTTCGAGATTAATCGTAGCCGCGATGCAGGGCCTCTACAACATCGTTTTTACACAACTGCAAATAGCCAAAGTTTTGCTCAAATCGGAGCAGAATGGCTAGAAAAAGAGATTCATGTGGAGCATGTAACATTATGACAAATAAAATTTATGAATACAAGGACGATCAGGATTGGTATGTCGGTTCCTATAGTGTTTTTGGTGGCATTCGGGCTTTGACGGATGATGAGTTAGAGTTTCCTTTATTTGATTTATCCAAAATCTTTCGAGATGAGGAGAGAGGATTTCCACTTTCAGTCACTGTTTTACGATATAGTTCAGACTATAGACTACTCTCTTTTATAGTAGATATACTTAACCAAGAAGCAGATCGAAACCTAGAGGTCATTCAACGTCAAGGAGCTCTGCTTTTGGTCGAAAATGGGAAACTCTTGCATGTAGAATTGCCTAAAGAAGGAGTTGATGTTGAAGCCTTCTTTGAAACTAGCAGAGTCAGAGAAACCTTGTTGATTGCAACTCGTAATGAAGGGAAGACCAAGGAATTTCGTGCTATCTTTGACAAACTTGGATATGATGTGGAGAATCTCAATGATTACCCAGATCTGCCTGAAGTTGCTGAAACTGGTATGACCTTTGAAGAAAATGCTCGCCTTAAGGCTGAAACCATCTCCAAATTGACAGGCAAGATGGTTCTAGCAGATGATTCTGGTCTTAAAGTCGATGTCCTCGGTGGATTACCAGGTGTCTGGTCAGCTCGATTCGCAGGAGTAGGAGCAAGTGATGAAGAGAATAATGCCAAACTCTTGCACGAATTGGCTATGGTCTTTGAACTCAAGGATCGTTCGGCTCAATTCCACACTACCTTGGTCGTAGCTAGTCCAGGTAAGGAAAGCTTGGTTGTCGAAGCTGACTGGCCAGGCTACATTAATTTTGAACCTAAGGGTGAAAATGGTTTTGGCTATGATCCGCTCTTCCTAGTAGGAGAGACTGGGAAGTCATCAGCCGAATTAACCCTTGAAGAAAAAAATAGTCAGTCTCACCGTGCCTTAGCCGTTAAGAAACTTTTGGAGGTATTTCCATCATGGCAAAGCAAACCATCATTGTAATGAGCGACTCTCATGGAGATAGCTTGATTGTAGAAGAAATCCGTGACCGCTATCTTGGAAAAGTTGATGCCATTTTTCACGATGGTGACTCGGAGCTTCGTCCTGATTCACCACTCTGGGAAGGTATCCACGTTGTTAAGGGGAATATGGACTTTTACTCAGATTATCCAGAACGTTTGGTGACTCAACTTGGTCCTACCAAGATTATCCAGACTCATGGGCATTTATTTGATATTAACTTTAATTTCCAAAAGCTTAATTTTTGGGCTCAAGAGGAGGATGCAGATATCTGTCTTTATGGTCACTTGCATGTTCCAGATGCTTGGATGGAAGGAAAGACTCTCTTTTTAAATCCAGGTTCTATCAGTCAACCACGTGGTACTATCAGAGAATGCCTTTATGCTCGTGTGGAGATTGATGATAGCTACTTTAAAGTGGACTTTTTAACACGTGAGCATGAGATCTATCCAGGCTTGTCCAAGGAGTTTACTCGATGATTGCCAAAGAATTTGAACAGTTTTTACTGGAGCAAGAGGGAACCTTTTTAACACCTGCTGAAAATTTGGCTGTGCTCATTGATAGTCACAATGCAGATCATGCAATTCTCCTTCTTAGCCAGATGACCTATACCAGGGTGCCAGTAGTGACTGCTGAGAAAAAATTTGTTGGAACCATTGGGCTTAGAGATATTTTTGCATACCAAATGGAGCAGGGCTTGAGTCAGGAAGTCATGGCAGATACAGATATCGTACACATGACCAAGAAGGACGTAGCAGTTGTCAGTCCAGACTATACATTGACGGATGTTTTACATAAGTTAGTGGATGAGTCTTTCCTACCAGTCGTTGACAAGGATGGTATTTTCCAAGGGATTATCACGCGGAAATCAATCCTTAAGGCTGTCAATGCCCTTCTGCATGATTTTAGTAAAGAATATGAGATTCGAAGCAAATGAGAGAATGGATTTCAGCATTTTTAGAAGAAAAACAAAATCTATCTAGCAATTCTAAACAGTCCTATAAGTATGATTTGGAGCAGTTTTTAACTCTTGTTGGAGAACGAATCTCTGAGACAAGTTTAAAAATTTATCAAGCTCAGCTTTCAAATTTTAAAATCAGTGCCCAAAAGCGTAAAGTTTCTGCTTGTAATCAATTTCTCTACTTTTTATACCAGAAAGGAAAGATTGGCACTTTTTACCGTTTGGAATTACCCAAACATGCTGAGAAAAAGCCAGGGAAGTCAGAGCTTTTAGACTTGAGTTCTTTCTGGCAAGAAAGTGCCTATCCAGAAGGACGCTTGCTAGCCTTGTTAATAGTAGAATTAGGCCTCTTGCCGAGTGAAATTCTAGCCTTAAAAACAAGTGATGTGAATCTAGACTTTCAAGTATTGAGAATCAATAAAGCCTCTCAACAAAGAGTCTTGAGTCTTCCCACAAACTTGCTTACGGAGTTAGAACCTTTGATGGGGCAGACCTATCTCTTTGAAAAAGCTGGGAAACCATACTCCCGTCAGTGGGCCTTTCGTCAGTTAGAAGCCTTTCTAAAGGAAAAAGGTTTTGCAGATTTATCGGCTCAAGGATTGAGAGAACAGTTTATATTAAGACAAATCGAAGAAAAGCTTGACTTGTACGAAATTGCTAAAAAATTAGGATTAAAGACAGTCATGACCTTAGAAAAATATAGATAATGGATATTAAACTAAAAGATTTTGAAGGGCCTTTGGATCTTCTTTTGCACTTGGTTTCAAAGTACCAGATGGATATCTATGATGTGCCAATCACAGAGGTTATCGAGCAATATCTAGCCTACATATCAACCCTACAAGCCATGCGTTTAGAAGTGGCAGGCGAGTATATGGTAATGGCTAGCCAACTGATGCTGATTAAGAGTCGCAAGCTCTTGCCAAAGGTTGCAGAAGTGACAGATTTGGAGGATGACCTAGAGCAGGATCTCCTTTCTCAAATCGAAGAATACCGTAAGTTTAAACTTTTGGGAGAGCAGTTGGAAGTGAAGCATCAAGAACGAGCTCAATATTACTCAAAAACACCGACAGAGCTGATTTATGAGGATGCTGAACTTATTCATGATAAGACCACGATCGATCTCTTCTTAGCTTTTTCAACCTTACTGACCAAGAAAAAAGAAGAATTCTCGAAAAATCATACAACTATTTTACGAGATGAGTATAAGATTGAGGATATGATGGTTATCGTCCGAGAAGCCTTGGTTGAAGGTCAGCAATTATGCTTGCAGGATTTATTTAAAGAAACCAAGGATTTGCAAGAGGTCATCACACTTTTTTTAGCAACCTTGGAGTTGATTAAAACCCAAGAAATTCTCTTGATTCAAAAAGAGAGTTTTGGAGATATCTATCTCATGAAAAAGAAAGACGAAAATCAAGTAGAGCAAAGTCAGGCTTGATAGAGAGGAAGTATGAGTACTTTAGCAAAAATAGAAGCACTCCTGTTTGTAGCGGGGGAAGATGGGATTAAAATTCGCCAGCTGGCGGAGGTTCTATCGCTTCCACCAACAGGGATTCAGCAGAGTCTTGAAAAATTAGCCAAAAAGTATGAAAAAGACCAGGATTCTAGTCTAGCCCTGATTGAGACAGGAGGTTCTTATAGATTAGTCACCAAGCCTCAATTTGCAGAGGTTTTGAAAGAATACTCTAAGGCCCCCATCAACCAGAGCCTATCTCGGGCTGCCCTTGAAACCTTGTCCATCATTGCCTACAAGCAGCCTATCACACGGATCGAGATTGATGCCATTCGTGGGGTCAATTCAAGTGGAGCGCTAGCTAAGCTACAGGCCTTTGAGTTGATACGAGAAGATGGGAAAAAGGAAGTTCTCGGACGCCCTAATCTCTATGTAACAACAGATTATTTCTTAGATTACATGGGCATTAACAGCTTGGAAGAACTACCAATAATTGATGAGCTTGATATCCAAGCACAAGAAAGCCAATTATTTGGTGAAAGGATAGAAGAAGATGAGAATCAATAAATATATTGCCCACGCAGGAGTGGCCAGTAGGAGAAAAGCAGAGGAGTTAATCAAGCAGGGCTTGGTAACTGTCAATGGACAGGTGGTACGTGAATTAGCAACGACAATCAAGTCAGGCGACAAGGTCGAAGTTGAAGGCCAACCCATCTATAACGAAGAAAAAGTCTATTATCTGCTTAACAAACCACGTGGAGTGATTTCCAGTGTAACGGATGATAAGGGTCGTAAAACGGTTGTCGACCTTTTGCCCAATGTGAAAGAGCGTATTTACCCTGTGGGTCGCTTGGACTGGGATACATCAGGTGTCTTGATTTTGACCAACGATGGTGACTTTACCGATGAGATGATTCATCCTCGTAATGAAATTGACAAAGTTTATGTTGCGCGTGTGAAAGGAATCGCTGATAAAGATAATCTTCGCCCCTTGACTAGAGGAGTTGAGATTGATGGCAAGAAGACCAAACCGGCTGTTTACGAGATTCTCAAAGTAGATCCCGTAAAAAACCGCTCAGTGGTTCAGTTGACCATCCATGAAGGGCGTAACCATCAGGTCAAAAAAATGTTTGAAGCTGTTGGCCTCCAAGTGGATAAACTCTCTCGAACTCGTTTTGGGCATCTAGACTTAACTGGTCTTCGTCCAGGGGAGTCCCGTCGCCTTAACAAAAAAGAAATTAGCCAACTACACACTATGGCTGTAACCAATAAATAATGAAAAAAATCTTAATTGCACCAGTGCGCTTTTACCAACGCTTCATATCACCGGCTTTTCCACCTTCTTGTAGATTTGAGCCCACTTGTTCAAATTACATGATTCAGGCTATTGAAAAACATGGCCTCAAGGGGGTCCTCATGGGACTGGCTAGGATATTACGTTGCCATCCTTGGTCTAAAACGGGTAAAGATCCAGTACCAGATCACTTTTCCTTGAAAAGAAATCAAAAAGAAAAAGAATTGCCTTTGTGATTCTTTTTTTGTTGTAGGAAGCTATCTGTTAGGGTGATTGATGATTTATACTACCGTTCTCTTATAAAAAATGGTAAAATGGTTTCAGAAAGAAGGAACTAAAATGACAACATTATTTTCAAAAATCAAAGAAGTCACAGAACTTTCTGCTATTTCAGGCCATGAAGCACCTGTTCGTAACTATCTTCGTGAAAAATTAACACCTCACGTTGACGAAGTTGTAACGGATGGCTTGGGAGGCATTTTTGGTGTCAAACATTCAACAGCAGCAGATGCTCCTCGTGTCCTTGTTGCTGCTCATATGGATGAAGTCGGATTTATGGTTAGTGAGATTAAACCAGATGGGACATTCAGAGTTGTAAATATCGGTGGTTGGAATCCAATGGTTGTTAGCAGCCAACGATTTAAACTCTTTACTCGCCAAGGACGTGAAATTCCAGTAATCTCAGGTTCAGTACCCCCACATTTGACTCGAGGAACTGGTGGACCAACTGTACCAGCTATTTCAGATATTGTCTTTGATGGTGGTTTTGCAGATAAGTCAGAGGCTGAAAGCTTTGGAATCCGTCCAGGGGACACAATCGTACCAGACAGTACAGCCATTCTAACAGCCAATGAAAAGAATGTGATTTCAAAATCTTGGGATAATCGTTATGGTGTCCTCATGGTTAGTGAACTAGCAGGAGCCTTATCAGATCAAAAATTGAATAATGAACTCTATCTTGGTGCCAACGTCCAAGAAGAAGTTGGTCTTAGAGGAGCTCAAGTTTCAACCACTAAATTAGATCCAGAAGTCTTTCTAGCTGTAGACTGTTCACCTGCTGGTGATGTTTACGGTGGTCAAGGCAAGATTGGGGATGGAACCTTGATTCGTTTCTACGACCCAGGTCACTTGCTTCTTCCAGGTATGAAGGACTTCCTTTTGACAACGGCTGAAGAAGCTGGAATCAAATACCAATATTACTGTGGTAAAGGTGGAACCGATGCTGGGGCAGCTCATCTGAAAAATGGTGGTGTTCCATCCACAACAATCGGTGTTTGCGCTCGCTATATTCACTCTCACCAAACACTCTACGCTATGGATGATTTCCTTGAAGCACAAGCCTTCTTACAAGCCTTAGTTAAAAAATTGGATCGTTCTACAGTAGATTTAATCAAAAATTATTAAACAGAAAAGATGGAGGTGATAGGGATGGAAGAACCAAACCTAGAAACCTTGATACGGGATCTTTACAATAATGCCCGTCAAAACCTGAGTGAAGATCTAGTGAATGCACTGCTAGAGACTGCTAAGAAATTACCTAGCACCAATGAGCGCTTGCTAGCAGTCCGACTTTCAGGGCTAGTCACACTTGAACTACTCAAAAATCCCAAGCATCCAGCGCCAGAGTTAGTCAATTTGGCCCGCTTTATCAAAAAGGAAGAAGCGAGATACAGGGGTGCAGCCGCATCTTCCTTTATGATTGGAGAGCTATTTAAAATGCTTTGATTCGAAAGAATCAAAGCATTTTTTTTCGTTTTAAATTTGTTCAGCCAAAACCTTTTCAGCTAGGTTCATAGCGTGGTCTGACACACGAGTATAGTGTGAAATGATATCGATAAAGTTGACACCTGCTTGGGTAGAACATTCACCGTTATTAAGACGTTTAATGTGAGTCTTACGAAGTACACGTTCCATTTTATTGATCGCTTCGTGGCGGTCGATAAGAGATTTAGCTTTTTCGAGATTGTTATTTTCGACACTATCTAGAGCATCTTTAACGAAATGACTAGTTTCATGATAGATTTCTTCTAATTCTGCCAGAGCAGCCTTAGAAAATTGTACGTTTTTACGTTGAAGATAGTCGTTGAGATTTAAAAGGGCTTCCGCGTGATCACCAATACGTTCCAAGTCTCGTGAAGAATCGAGTATATTGGTTAAGACTTCACTTTCTTTTTGGCTCAAGGCCTCACTGGATAGACTGATGAGGTAACGCGTTAATTTCTCATCAATCGTATTGATGGCTTCTTCTGTTTTATGACCCTTTTCTGCCACTTTTTCTTCAGAGTTGATAATGTAGTCGTAAGAGAGGTCAAAAGCTTTGGCAGCGTAATTTCCCAAGTGTAAGAGTTCTTTTTTGGCATTTCCGAGGGCGATAGATGGGGCCTGCTTGATTAATTGTGGATCAAGATAAAGAGGCTCGTATTTGACAACTTCATCTTCACCAGGGATGAGTTTGGTAACTAGATAAGCGAGAGCCCCGATAAATGGGAATTGGATAATAGTATTGGTAATATTAAAGGTTCCGTGTGCGAAGGCAATAGTCATCTCTGGAGCCAAGTTTAGTGTTACTTCAAACCATTGAATCAAGGCTGTAAAAGGAACTAGGAAAATCATACAGATAACGGTTCCGATGACATTGAAAGCTACATGGGCTCCAGCTACACGTTTGGCAGCGATATTAGCACCCAAGGAAGCGATAATAGCAGTGATGGTTGTTCCAATGTTATCTCCAAAGAGAACTGGTAGTGCACCCTGAAGGTCAATCAGATTGCTAGCGTAGAGATTTTGTAGAATCCCGATGGTCGCTGAGGAGGCTTGAATCAGAAGGGTTAAACCTGTTCCGACAAGAACACCCAAGATGGGATTCTTACTAAGTTCAATCATATAATCCTTAAAGACTTGTAAATCTTTCAAAGGCTCCATGGCGCCACTCATAAGATTGAGGGCGAAGAAGATACCACCAACCCCAAAGAGGATTCGTCCGATATTATTAATTGTGCGATTTTTAGTAAAGAAGAGACAAAGCGCACCGGCAAAGAGCATTGGCAGAGCATAGTCTCCCAACTTAAAACCAATGATGAAGGATGTCACAGTAGTTCCGATATTTGCCCCCATGACAATTCCTATGGCCTGACGTAAAGTCAAGAGTCCCGCACTGACGAGTCCAACTGTTATGACTGTTACGCCCGAACTAGACTGAATGAGTGCAGTCATACCGATCCCTACCAGGACACCAAAGAAAGGGTTACTGGTATATTTATCGATATAGTAGCGAAGGCGATCTCCAGCAGCCTGTTGAAGTCCGTCTCCCATGGTCTTGATACTATATAAAAATAGCCCTAGACCACCTAAAAAGTGAAATACAATTTCCTGCCAATTAATGGACATTTCTTTTTCCTCCGAAAGATAATCACGGAATCTCTCCTACTCTATTTTAAAGGATAAAAGGAAATCTAACAAGTATAAAATGAAAATTTTAAAAATAATGAAAGATTTGTGATGAGTTTGAAAACTTTCTGCGAATATCAGCGATAGTAAACGGGTGTGGTATAGTAAAATAGTGACAGTAAAGAATTGTAAAAGTTTGAGGTTTTGCTATCTCTTTTGTTGATTTTGTGATATAATTAACACGTATAAAAAATTAAGGAGTCTTTCAAAATGGCAAAATTGACTGTTAAAGACGTTGAATTGAAGGGGAAAAAAGTTCTCGTTCGTGTTGATTTCAACGTTCCTGTAAAAGACGGGGTTATCACTAACGATAACCGTATCACTGCGGCTCTTCCAACTATCAAGTATATCCTTGAACAAGGTGGACGTGCGGTTCTTTTCTCTCACCTTGGACGTGTTAAGGAAGAAGCAGATAAAGAAGGTAAATCTCTTGCACCAGTAGCTGCTGATTTGGCTGCTAAATTGGGTCAAGAAGTAAAATTCATCCCAGGAGTGACTCGTGGTGCTGAATTGGAAGCAGCAGTTAATGCTCTTGAAGATGGACAAGTTCTTTTGGTTGAAAACACTCGTTTCGAAGATGTTGACGGCAAGAAAGAATCTAAAAACGATCCTGAACTTGGTAAATACTGGGCATCTCTTGGAGATGGTATCTTTGTAAATGATGCATTCGGTACAGCTCACCGTGCACACGCATCTAACGTAGGTATCTCAGCAAACGTTGATAAAGCAGTTGCTGGTTTCCTTCTTGAAAACGAAATTGCCTACATCAAAGAAGCAGTTGAAGCTCCAGAACGTCCATTTGTAGCTATCCTTGGTGGATCTAAAGTATCTGATAAGATTGGTGTTATCGAAAACCTTCTTGCCAAAGCTGATAAAGTTCTTATCGGTGGTGGTATGACTTACACATTTTACAAAGCTCAAGGTATCGAAATCGGTAACTCACTTGTAGAAGAAGATAAATTGGATGTAGCGAAAGCTCTTCTTGAAAAAGCAAACGGTAAATTGATCTTGCCAGTTGACTCAAAAGAAGCAAACGCATTTGCTGACTATACTGAAGTGAAAGACACTGAAGGTGAAGCAGTAGACCCAGGATTCCTTGGTCTTGATATCGGACCTAAATCAATTGCTGAATTCGATAAAGCCTTGACTGGTGCGAAAACAGTTGTATGGAACGGACCAATGGGTGTGTTTGAAAACCCTGACTTCCAAGCTGGTACAATCGGTGTTATGGACGCTATCGTAAAACAACCTGGCGTTAAATCAATCATCGGTGGTGGTGACTCAGCTGCTGCAGCTATCAACCTTGGTCGTGCAGACAAATTCTCATGGATTTCTACTGGTGGTGGTGCATCTATGGAACTCCTTGAAGGTAAAGAACTTCCAGGATTGGCTGCTCTTACAGACAAATAAGAATATAAAAAAAGGAGAACTTCGGTTCTCCTTTTTTTTGCACACTCTGGTGAGATATTTAGAAGTAGAGGGATAATTGGACAGAATCCAAAAAAAACAGTAAAATAGAGGAATACGAATCATTATGAAATTTGAGGGTGATATCATGAAAAAGGGAGAAAAGCAAGACAAGACATCTATTTGTGGCATTATCAATGTAACTCCAGATTCATTCTCCGACGGTGGGAAGTATTTTTCAGTGGAGCATGCTCTTGAGCAGGCCCGTAGGTTAGTGTCAGATGGTGCAACAATGTTAGACATTGGCGGAGAATCTACTCGACCTGGAAGTAGCTATGTTGAGATAGAGGAAGAAATCCAACGTGTGGTTCCTGTCATTCAAGCCATTCGTCAAGAAAGTGATATTTTGATTTCGATTGATACGTGGAAAAGTCAGGTAGCAGAGGCTGCCTTGGCTGCTGGTGCAAATGTGGTCAATGATATTACAGGCCTCATGGGTGATGAGAAAATGGCAGACGTTGTTGCAAAAGCAGGAGCTCAGGTTATCATTATGTTTAATCCTGTTATGGTTCGTCCGCAACATCCAAGTTCACGCATCTTCCCTCATTTTGGCTTTGGAGAATCATTTACAAAGGAAGAACTTGTAACGTTTGAGAAGTTGTCTATAGAAAAATTAATGCAAGCTTTCTTTGATTGTGCTCTAAGAAGAGCGGAGAAAGCAGGAATTTCGAAAGAAAACATCATGCTTGATCCTGGAATTGGCTTTGGCTTGACCAAAAAAGAAAATCTGCTTCTCCTTCGTGACCTTGACAAGTTGCACGATATGGGCTATCCCATCTTTCTGGGAGTTTCTCGCAAGCGCTTTGTTATCAATATCCTTGAAGAAAATGGTTTTGAGGTTAATCCTGAAACTGAAGATGGTTTTCGCAATCGGGATATAGCCTCAGCCCTTGTGACCAGTATTGCTGCTAGACAAGGTGTAGAAGTAGTGCGTGTGCACGATGTAGCTAGTCACAAGATGGCAGTGGAAATTGCATCTGCCATTTGTCTTGCAGATGATGCGGAAAATTTGGATTTGAAACAGTATAGATAATATGAAGAAAATCGAAAACAGTCAGTGGATTGCTAACTATCGAACGGACCACCCGCATTTTGGTTTGGAGAGAATGGTGGAGTTATTGGACTTACGTGGCAATCCTCATCTTAAAATCAAAGTTATTCACATCGGAGGAACCAATGGTAAGGGCTCTACCATAGCTTTTTTGAAAAATATGTTAGAAGAGTTGGGGTTGAGGGTTGGTGTCTTTAGTTCACCCTATCTGATTCATTATACGGATCAAATCGCCATTAACGGAGAATCCATCCCAGAAGCAAGATTAGAGTCCTTGATGGTGAATTATCGTTTATTACTTGAAGGGGAGCACGCTCCTGCCTTACAAGGAACGACAGAATTCGAGATTATGACTGCCATTGCCTATGACTATTTTGCCTCTGAAAAAGTAGATGTGTCGATTATGGAAGTCGGTATGGGCGGACTCTTGGATAGTACTAATGTTTGTCAGCCAATCCTGACAGGGATTACTACTATTGGCCTAGATCATGTAGCGCTTCTGGGGAACACTCTAGAAGCTATCGCGGAGCAAAAAGCGGGTATTATCAAACAGGGGATTCCTTTGGTGACCGGTCACATTGACCCAGAAGCTTTAGCTGTTATCGACCGTGTAGCAGCGAGAAAAGATGCTCCTAGAATCATCTACGGGAAAGATTATCAAGTCAGTCATCAAGTGAGTGTGGGAACGGGCGAAGTCTTTGACTATACAAGCCCACTTAGACAAGGTCGCTTCCAGACAGGTCTGCTTGGTTTGCACCAGGTTGAGAATGCTGGGATGGCACTTGCCTTGTTGGATACCTTTTGTCAAGAGACTGGGCGAGAATTGCCAGAAAATGATATAGTGGCTCAAGCCTTAGAGGGAACAAGTTGGCCTGGACGTTTGGAAATTGTTTCTAGGGAACCCTTGATGATTTTGGATGGGGCCCACAATCCCCATGCCATCAAGGCTTTGTTAGCTACTCTGGAAGAACGATTTACTGATTATCATAAGGAAATCCTCTTTACTTGCATTAAAACCAAAGCTTTAGAGGATATGTTGGACTTGTTGAAAACAGTTCCAGATGCGAAGCTTACTCTAACACATTTTGACGATAGTCGGGCGACGGATGAGGATATGTTAAAAGCAACCGCTCATTCTAGAAATCTTAACTACCAAGGTTGGCAGGAATTTCTAGATCAACAATTAACAGAAGATGAAGAGAAAAAAACAGTTAGGATTATCACGGGCTCCTTGTATTTTTTGAGCCAGGTGAGAGCCTATCTGATGGAGAGGAAATTTAGAGATGGATACACAAAAGATTGAAACAGCTGTGCAAATGATTATTGAGGCTGTCGGTGAAGATATCAACCGTGAAGGTTTGCAGGAAACGCCTGCCCGTGTAGCGCGTATGTACCAAGAGATTTTTTCAGGTCTTGGTCAAACTGCAGAGGAACACTTGTCAAAATCCTTTGAGATTATTGATGACAATATGGTAGTAGAAAAGGATATCTTTTTCCATACCATGTGTGAACACCACTTCTTGCCATTTTATGGGAAAGCGCATATTGCCTACATTCCAGATGGACGTGTGGCAGGCTTGTCCAAACTAGCACGCACAGTTGAGGTTTATTCTAAAAAGCCACAGATTCAAGAGCGTTTGAATATCGAAGTGGCCGATGCCTTGATGGACTATCTAGGTGCTAAGGGTGCTTTCGTTGTCATTGAGGCAGAACATATGTGTATGAGTATGCGTGGTGTTCGAAAGCCAGGAACTACAACCTTGACAACTGTAGCTCGTGGAGTGTTTGAGACAGATAAGGATCTTAGAGATCAGGCCTACCGTCTTATGGGACTTTAAAAATCCTTTTCAAGCGGATTTCTCAAGAAAGGACTGCTTATGGACCAACTGCATATTAAAGATTTAGAAATTTTCGCCTATCACGGCCTTTTTCCTAGTGAGAAAGAACTGGGACAAAAGTTTGTTATTTCAGCAAGCTTATCCTATGATATGACCAAGGCTGCGAAAGACTTAGATTTGGAGGCTTCTGTCCACTATGGGGATCTTTGCCAGCAGTGGACAGCTTGGGTTCAAGAAGAAACTGAGGATTTGATTGAAACAGTAGCTTATAAACTAGTAGAGCGCACTTTTGAGACCTATCCCCTCGTACAAGAGATTGAGCTGGAGCTTAAAAAACCTTGGGCACCTGTTCATCTACCATTGGATACCTGCTCAGTAACCATCCATCGCCGTAAACAACGAGCCTTTATTGCTCTAGGTAGCAATATGGGGGATAAAACGGCTAATCTCAAGCAAGCTCTTGAAAAAATAAGTACTCGTGGGATTCGTATTCTCAAAGAGTCTAGTGTGATTACAACTGAGCCATGGGGCGGTGTAGAGCAAGATAGTTTTGCTAATCAGGTCATTGAAGTCGAAACTTGGCTGCCGGCTCCAATCTTGTTAGAAACCTTATTGGACATTGAGTCAGAAATGGGACGAGTTAGGGAGGTGCATTGGGGTCCTCGCTTGATTGACCTGGATTTGCTCTTTGTAGAGGACCAAGTTATCTATACAGATGACCTCATATTGCCTCATCCTTATATTGCTGAACGCCTCTTTATCCTAGAGTCAATTCATGAAATAGCTCCACATTTTATCCACCCAGTACTACAGAAGCCAATTCGTTATTTATATCAAGAATTGAAAAAATAAGAAAACTCTAGTTCCCTACATTTACAGGGGACTAGAGTTTTTAAAATAGGTCATTTTCTTCAGGGAGGAGGATGGTTTCCTTGCCGTCCATATCCATAACAAGTACTTCTGGTGGATACAATGGGTCAAAAGGATGATTAAAGTCGAAGTCAATCGTTGTAGGTAGATGCTCACTTGAAAAACGGAAGGTGATAGAGCCTTCATTATTTAAGAGTCGAAATTCCAATTCATCTTCTAGTTCAAAAACATGCTTTAAAAAGTGGTCGATAATATACCAGATTGAGTCGATAACATCATCTGGGAGATTGGTTACTACACCAAAACTAGTACAACGTTGATGCGAATCCGTGAAAGCCATCAATAACTCCTACTTTATTTTTTTATTATCATACTGCAAACTTCCCGAAAAATCAAGAAAAGTCGACTGTTTTAAAAAATTACATAAATTTCTATATTTTTTCAAACATTCCTTTAAAATAACTTGAAAATGCTTACAAATAGTGATAGAATAGAAGTAGTAGAATCATGAAAACAAAATTTTCAACATTAGAAAGGAAACGGTATGAATACAGATGATACAGTTACGATATATGACGTTGCCCGAGAAGCGGGAGTTTCAATGGCGACAGTCAGTCGTGTAGTCAATGGTAATAAGAATGTCAAAGAGAACACTCGTAAAAAGGTTCTAGAGGTTATTGATCGACTCGACTATCGTCCAAATGCAGTCGCTCGTGGTTTGGCAAGCAAACGTACGACAACTGTTGGTGTTGTTATTCCAGATATTACCAACACTTATTTTGCAACTCTTGCAAAAGGGATTGATGACATTGCGGAGATGTACAAGTACAATATCGTTCTTGCTAATAGTGATGAAGATGATGAAAAAGAAGTCGCTGTAGTAAACACACTTTTTTCAAAACAAGTTGACGGTGTTATCTTTATGGGCTATCATTTGACAGAGAAGATTCGTTCAGAATTTTCTCGTTCACGTACCCCTGTCGTCCTTGCGGGAACAGTGGATGTTGAGCACCAACTTCCAAGTGTTAACATTGATTATAAGAATGCTATTGCGGATGCTGTTCGTCATTTATTGAAACGTAACAAAAAAATTGCTTTTGTTAGCGGTCCTTTGGTAGATGATATTAATGGTAAAGTTCGCTTAGCTGGTTACAAGGATGCTTTGAAAGAAGCTGGAGTCAACTATAGTGAAGGTCTTGTATTCGAATCAAAATATCGCTATGATGATGGCTATGCTCTAGCAGAGCGCTTAGTTTCTTCAAAAGCAACTGCAGCTGTTGTAACTGGTGATGAGTTAGCGGCAGGTCTTTTGAATGGCTTGGCAGACCATGGAGTTTCAGTACCAGAAGACTTTGAAGTTATTACTAGTGATGATTCCCAAATTGCTCGTTTTACTCGACCAAATCTGACAACTATCGCACAACCCTTGTATGATCTTGGTGCGATTAGTATGCGTATGTTGACGAAGATTATGCATAAAGAAGAATTGGAGGAACGTGAAGTTCTTCTTCCTCACGGTTTGAAAGTGCGTAAATCAACTCGTAAAGACTAATAAAAAATCCCAGGAAATCAGCTGATTTCCTGGGATTTTTCTTATCCTTCCATATATGTTCGGAGTTGGTCTCCCTTTAGTCCTGCATTAATCGCAATCAGGAGTTTAAGGCGTGCTTTTTGAGCATTTAATTCTTTTACAAAATAAACACCATCATTTTGAAGACAAATACCCCCACCTTCGTAGGCATAGACAGGTTCTGCAATTCCATTGAAACAACGGGAAACAAGTGCAATAGGAAGTCCTGCTTGACAAAGGGATTTCAGTTTTTGAGCAGTTTCTTTTGGGACATTTCCGGCACCAAAAGCCTGTATAATCAATCCATCTAACTGCGCAACTGGAAGTAAGTCAAGAAGTTCATCAGTCATTCCTGTATAAACTGGTATGATAGGAATTAGTCCGTGAATGCTCTCAAGGTCAAAACGAACACGAGGTTCTGCGGTTTTGAAGTAGAGAATTTCATGCTTCATAATCAGTCCAAGTGGGCCATGAGTCGGTGTTTGAAAGGTGCTAACATTTGTAGTATGTGTTTTGGTGACATATTTAGCAGCGTGAATTTCATCGTTCATAACGACTAACACGCCTTTGTCCGCAGCCTTGTCATCGCTAGCCACACGTAAGGCGCTAAGATAATTATAGACGCCATCACTTCCTAGTTCATTGGAAGATCTCATAGCCCCTGTCAGAACGATAGGTATATGAGGCACCTCCATGGTATCGAGAAAATAGGCCGTTTCTTCTAGTGTATCTGTCCCATGAGTAATCACAATCCCATCGTAAGTAACTGCCTCTTGTTTGATCTTTTTGTAAAGAGCTAGCATATGCTTGGGCTTGATGTGCGGGCTTGGTAAATTTAAAAAATCTAAGGAATGTACTTCAATGCCTTCGAGTGGATTAGAGATATGATTCATAGGGTTGTCAGCACTAGTCCTTACAGCTCCAGCTTCATCTGCCTGCATGGAAATAGTACCACCAGTATGTAAAACAAGGATTTTCTTAGTCATGATTCACTCACTTTTTCTGAAATGTGGTATAATCATTGTATCATAAAAGAAAGGAATGAGATAGGATGGAAGTCAAAGCTGTTTTTTTTGATATTGATGGAACGCTTGTAAATGACCGTAAGAGTGTTTTGAAGTCCACTAAAGAAGCTATCAAGATTGTGAAAGAACAAGGGGTGCTTGTTGGGGTTGCAACAGGGCGAGGACCTTTTTTTGTTAAGGATTTGATGGATGAATTGGATCTAGATTTTGCAGTGACCTACAATGGCCAATATATCTTTAACAAAGACCGTGTTCTTTTTGCTAACCCTATTGATAAGAGTAGTCTCAGACAGATCATCACTTATGCCAAGGAAAATCGAAAAGAAATTGCCATGGGGACTAGACAAGATGTTGTCGGCTCTCGGATTATGTCCTTTGGACTCAGCCCGCTTTCACAATTAGTTAGTCATTTCGTTCCTAAATTTTTGACACGTACTGTTAGTCATTCCTTTAATCGTATGGTCAGCAAGGCACTTCCACAGAAGGAAGATGATTTGTTGGACTTAATCAATCAACCAGTTTATCAAGTACTCATGTTGATGACGCCTGAGGAAACAAACCATGCTGCGGAACAATTAAGCCAGCTCAAGTTTACAAGAAGCAACCCTTTTGCAGCTGATATTATCAATCAAGGAAACTCTAAGTTAGAGGGTATCCGTCGTGTCGGAAAAGAGTATGGCTTTGATCTCAATCAAGTCATGGCCTTTGGAGACTCCGATAATGACTTAGAAATGTTGGCTGGAGTTGGGATGTCTGTCGCTATGGGAAATGGAAGTAGTAGTGTCAAAGAAGTTGCCAAACATATCACTACCAGTAACCAAGATGACGGTATTCATAAGGCATTAGAATATTTCGGAGTCTTGGCTTCTGAAAAAGTCTTTGTTAGCCGTGACTATCATTTCAACAAGGTTAAAACCTTCCATCGTATGATGGATGAGCGAACTCAAGAAGAACCTATCGCTTGGGATTTAGAAGGGGCAACCCATCGTGCTGGCTTTAAGATTGAAGAGTTAGTTGAGTTTGTTCGTGCTGCAAGTAATTCTGAGGAGGAATTCCAACAGGGTGTACAGAATTTACACCAGGCACTCGATAAAGCTGCTGAAAAAGTGAGACAATCAACACCAGCAGAAGTTACTCTGGTTGGTCAGGCAGATGCATTGATTGATACACTTTACTTTACTTATGGAAGCTTTGTTTTGATGGGGGTAGACCCAGAGAGAATTTTTGAAATTGTTCATCAAGCCAATATGGGAAAAATCTTCCCAGATGGCAAGGCCCATTTTGATCCGGTGACTCACAAGATTTTGAAACCAGATAACTGGAAAGAAAAATATGCTCCAGAGCCTGCTATTAAAAAGGAGATAGAGCGCCAAATTAAGGCTTATGAACGTCATAAGGAAAGAGAAAATAAAAAATAAAAAGGAGCACATTCGCTCCTTTTTAAATGTAATTATAAAGTTTTATCCTCGTCTCGAACGACGAGAAGGTCAACGCTTGTATGACGTAGGATATATTCTGATGAAGATCCTACAAGCAAACGTTCGAAGGCGTTAAGTCCTGTTGCTCCAACTAATATCAAATCAACATGTTCTTGATCTGGGATTGTTTTAGCCAAAAGAGTTTTAGGATTTCCCATCTCGATGACCGTTTTGACATCTGTCACACCAGCTGCTTTTGCCCGCTCTTCGTATCCAGCCATCAAATCTTTGGCTTCTTGTTGTAATTCTTCATAAACATCAGCATCAAAAGTTGACACGCTTTGAAGGGCACGAGTATCGACTACATGAGCTATAATCAGTTTTGCGTGATTCCGAAGTGCTGAGTGGACTCCTTTGACAAAGGCTAAATCCGCTCCTTTAGATCCATCAACGGCAACCATAATATTTTCATAACGTTGTGACATAATAGAACCTCCTGTACATTTTTCACCTTCATTGTAAATCTTTTCCCTAAAAAAGTAAAGTAAAAAATGATAGGGATACGAGTATACATTGAATTTATAAGTGTGTTTGGTATAATGAAATGAGAAGGATTGCTCAAAGGAGAGATGATGACAAAAATTGCAGTGATTTCGGATATTCACGGGAATACAACAGCTCTAGAAGCAGTAATAGAAGATGCTAAGCAGGCGATGGTGGATGAATATTGGCTTTTGGGAGATATCCTCATGCCTGGTACTGGTCGGAAAAATATTTTAGATCTTTTAGCGACTCTGCCGATTACTGTACGAGTGTTAGGAAACTGGGAAGATAGTCTTTGGAGAGCCCTTCATCGAAAACTAGACGAGACAAGACCGAGTCATCGCTATCTTCTGCGCCAATGCCAGTATATCTTGGAGGAAGTGACTCCAGAAGAGATTGAAGCTCTGCAAGAGTATCCCTTGCAGGTTCACCGTCACATCGGTGAATTGAAAGTAGGAATTACTCATCACTTACCTGATAAAAACTGGGGAAGAGAACTAATTCATCTCGGAAAACAAGAGGATTTTGATCGTTTAGTGACTAATCCTGCTTGCGATATTGCAATTTATGGGCACATTCACCAGCAGTTTTTTCGATATGGAAGCGGTGGGGAGCTTATATTGAATCCAGGTTCAATCGGCCAGCCCTTCTTTTTAGCAGAAAATTTACGAAAAGACTTAAGGGCCCAATATATGATTTTAGAATTTGATGAAAAAGGATTGAAGGATGTAGACTTTCGCCGTGTCGATTATGATGTGGAGGGAGAATTGCAGCTGGCTAGAGACTTGCAATTGCCCTACTATCAAGTATATTATGAAAGTTTAGTCAATGGGATTCACCATACCCATAATCAGGACTTACTGCGTGAAATCGCTCAACAACAAGGCCATGATGAGGAATTAGATGCCTGGCTCCGTGGTAACTCTTGACATTACAACTCTAAGAGATATAATAGAAAGATGAGATAATTGTATGGTTTAAAGGAGGATAATATGCAAGTCCCAAGTCGATTTACCATTGCAATCCATATGCTAGTTATCGTTGCCCTCGAAGGCAAGGAAAACAAGATTACCAGTGATTTTCTAGCTAGCAGTGTGGGAGTTAATCCTGTTATTATTCGTAAAACCTTGTCTCAGTTGAAAAAAGCAGAACTCGTTACGGTTGCTCGTGGAACAGGAGGGGCAGAAATTATCAAAAATCTTGAAGATATTAGTCTCTTGGATATCTACCAAGCAGTTGAATGTCTCGGGAAAACGGATCAACTCTTCAACTTTCATGATCATCCAAATCCAAATTGTCCAGTTGGAGCCAATATTCATGGGGTTTTAGATGAGAAATTGCTAAAAATCCAGCAAGCTATGGAAGAAGAATTGAGCCGGACCAGTCTTGCGCGACTAGTGGCAGATACAAAAGCGAGAATTATAGAATAAATTTTAAAATAAGGAACACCTGAATTGCTAAGCTGAAAAGCTTGGTTGTTTAGGTGCTTTTTTCGTTATTAAATATGCTAGGTGTTAGCTGAAGTAACCTGAAAATTTAGCAAGGAATATGGTCTGAATATCAAGAGAAAAACTAAAAATCGTGTTATAATAAATGAATAGAATCGTAAGAAAGAGTGGATGTTTGTTTGATAATTCCTACTTATAATTGGCAATTTTCTCCGCAAGTTGAGGACGCGGATTTTACCAAGATAGCCAAAAGTGCAGGCTTGAGTTCTGAAGTCGCTTGTTTGTTGTTTCAACGAGGAATCAAGGACGAAAGCAGCCTGAAGAAATTTTTAGATCCTTCTTTGGAAGATTTACATGATCCTTATCTATTACATGATATGGATAAGGCAGTGGAACGGATTCGTCAGGCCATCGAACGAGGAGAATTGATTCTGGTCTATGGAGACTATGATGCGGATGGGATGACTTCGGCTTCGATTGTTAAGGAGAGTTTGGAACAATTAGGGGCAGAGTGTCTGATCTATCTCCCTAATCGCTTTACAGATGGTTACGGACCAAATGCTAGTGTTTACAAATATTTTATCGAGCAACAAGGTGTGTCTTTGATTGTGACGGTGGACAATGGAGTTGCCGGGCATGAAGGCATTGATTTGGCCCAGTCTATGGGAGTGGACGTCATTGTGACAGACCACCACTCCATGCCAGAGGTTTTGCCAGATGCCTATGCGATTGTCCATCCTGAACACCAAGAAGCAGATTATCCTTTTAAACATTTAGCAGGTTGTGGAGTTGCTTTTAAACTAGCTTGCGCCCTCTTGGAAGAGGTGCAGGTTGAGTTGCTTGATTTGGTTGCCATTGGAACAATAGCAGATATGGTTAGCTTGACAGATGAAAATCGTATCATGGTTCAATATGGTCTAGAAGTTTTGCGCAATACCCAAAGACTAGGCCTCCAAGAACTTTTTGAAGTTGCAGGGATTTCTAGTAGTGACCTTACAGAAGAAACGGTTGGTTTTCAGTTAGCACCACGTTTAAATGCCCTAGGACGTTTGGATGATCCTAATCCAGCTATTGATTTACTGACTGGTTTTGATGATGAAGAGGTGCATGAGATTGCCCTCATGATTCAAGAAAAGAATGAAGAACGTAAGGAAACCGTTCAAGCCATCTATGAAGAAGCTAAAAGTTTGGTAGATCCTAACAAAAGTGTTCAGGTTTTAGCCAAAGAAGGCTGGAACCCGGGAGTACTTGGAATTGTAGCAGGACGTTTACTAGAAGAACTAGGTCAGACAGTTATTGTTCTGAATATTGAAGATGGTCTTGCCAAGGGAAGCGCGCGGAGTATTGAAGCAGTCGATATCTTTGAAGCTTTGGATCCGCATCGGGAGCTTTTCATCGCATTTGGTGGTCATGCAGGTGCCGCAGGTATGACGCTCGAAGCTGAACAGTTAGATGCCTTGTCAGAAATTTTAGAAACCTATGTAAAAGACAAAGGAATAGACGCAAAGGGTAAGAGTCAATTATATCTAGACGAAGAACTAGATTTGGAAAACTTGAATTTAGATACGGTTAAAAGTTTTGAACGATTAGCTCCTTTTGGGATGGATAATCAAAAACCTATCTTCTATATTCGAGATTTTCAAGTAGAAAACGCTCGTTCTATGGGCGCTGGAGATAGTCATCTAAAGTTGAAAATATCCAAAGGAACTGCGAACTTTGAGGTAGTAGCTTTTGGCCAAGGGGCAAAGGCAACAGAATTTGCGCAGACCAAACAACTGGAGTTAGCAGTCACCCTTTCTGTTAACCAGTGGAATGGACAAACAACCCTCCAGTTGATGATGGTAGATGCTCGTGTAGATGGTGTTCAACTCTTTAATATTCGTAGTAAGAGCGCTGCTCTGCCAGATGGAGTGCCCGTACTTGATTTTTCGGAAGAATTGCCTGATATTACCTCTAGTCCAGCAGTTGTTGTCAAGAATATCCCAGAAGACATCAGGATTCTCAAGGACATTTTCCAGCAACATGATTTCTCAGCTGTTTACTTTAAAAATGATATTGATAAGCCCTACTATTTGACTGGTTATGGTACAAGAGAACAATTCGCTAAGCTTTATAAGACAATCTACCAGTTCCCAGAATTCGATATTCGTTATAAATTAAAAGACCTATCAGCTTATCTTAAAATTGAGCAAATCTTATTAGTGAAGATGATTCAGATTTTTGAAGAACTTGGTTTTGTCTCAATTGAGAATGGTGTGATGAAAGTCAATAAAGGTGCTGCAAAGCGGGATATCGCTGAAAGTCAGATTTATCAAAATCTTAAACAGACTGTTAAAGACCAAGAAATGATGGCACTAGGTACGGTGCAGGAAATCTATGATTTCTTGAAGGGGAAATAAATACAAAGAGGCTGAAGTAATCTATTTTGGCCTCTTTTTGTGATTGCTTTTGCAATTTATGTAGTAAAAATATACAGATTTGTAACATGACTACAACATAACTCTAAAATGATTGACATGTAAATCAGGTATGATTCTCTTGTCAATAAAAAAGTTAAAAACAATCAAAAAAATTTTAGGAGAAAATGATTATGAAAAAAACAGTTGCTAAACTGACTCTTGGTTTAACATCTACAGCTATTTTGGCTACAATTGGGGCTCAAACTGTAAGCGCAGACTCTTACGTTGTTCAAGACGGTGATTCATTTTTTGGTATTGCTGCTACAAGTGGTATGGATCCTTATGTATTAGCTGCTAATAATGGGAAAAGTATTTTTGATACCATCCACCCAGGAGATGTGTTGGAAGTGAGTGGTCCAGTTCAAACTAGCTATTCATACAATGCTCCGGCTTCAGATAATGTTGTCGTAAATACCCCTACAAACTATGGGAACTCTTATCCTGTTGGTCAGTGTACATGGGGTGTGAAAGAAATGGCTCCATGGGCTAGCAACTGGTGGGGAAATGCTAATACTTGGGCAATCTATGCTAGTGCACAAGGTTTTAGGACTGGAACTGTGCCTGTAGTAGGAGCAATTGCTGTTTGGGATGGTGGTGAATACGGACACGTAGCAGTTGTTACAGCTGTTGAGTCAACAACGCGTATTCAAGTTTCTGAATGTAACTATGATGGTAGTGGAACTCAACCAATCGGAAACTATCGTGGATGGTTTAACCCGACAGCATCAAAAGGTACTGTAAGATATATTTATCCAAACTAAAAATACTTAAAAGATTTAGAATTTCTAAATCTTTTTTTATTTCTGAGTAACTTCCCTTATCAGTGGTGAATGAACTCTAGCTAAAATCCTATCTTCATTTTGAAAATTAGTAAAAAAATGGTATAATGAGAGGAAAAGATTCGGATAAAAGTAAATTGAACTTTTAAAAAAAGAGAGTTGTGAAGACTCTACAAACACGTTATAGTAATGCTTCGGAGGAAAAATGACCAATATTAAATTAACAACTCTGGGCGGTGTTCGTGAAAATGGAAAAAACATGTACATCGCAGAAATTAATGACTCAATCTTTGTTTTAGACGCAGGTTTAAAATATCCTGAAAATGAGCAGTTGGGTGTCGATGTCGTTATTCCAAATATGGAATATCTATTTGAAAATAGTGACCGTATTGCAGGTGTCTTTTTAACGCACGGACATGCGGATGCGATTGGAGCTCTTCCTTATCTTTTGTCAGAAGTGAAAGTTCCTGTTTTTGGCTCAGAGTTGACAATTGAGCTTGCTAAGCTTTTTGTTAAAGGAAATGATAGTGCTAAAAAATTCGATGATTTCCATGTTATTGATGAAAATACAGAAATCGACTTTGGCGGTACGGAGGTTTCCTTCTTCCGCACAACTCACTCTATCCCAGAGAGTCTGGGTGTCGTTTTGAAAACATCTGAAGGAAGTATCGTTTATACAGGGGACTTCAAATTTGACCAAACAGCTAGTGAATCATATGCAACTGATTTTGGTCGTTTAGCAGAAATCGGTCGTGAAGGAGTCTTGGCGCTACTAAGTGATTCAGCTAATGCAGACAGTAATATCCAGGTGGCGAGCGAAAGTGAAGTTGGTGATGAAATTACGCAAACTATTTCTGACTGGGATGGGCGTATTATCGTTGCTGCGGTTGCAAGTAACCTTTCTCGTATTCAACAAGTGTTTGATGCGGCTGCAGATACAGGCCGTCGAGTTGTGTTGACTGGTTTTGACGTTGAGAATATCGTTCGCACAGCCATCCGATTGAAAAAGTTGTCTTTAGCAAATGAGAATCTCTTGATTAAGCCAAAAGACATGTCTCGTTTTGAGGACCATGAATTAATCATCCTTGAAACTGGACGTATGGGTGAACCAATTAATGGACTACGTAAGATGTCCATTGGTCGTCACCGCTATGTTGAAATCAAAGATGGGGACTTGGTTTATATCGTCACTACACCATCCATCGCCAAGGAAGCTGTGATGGCACGTGTGGAAAATATGGTCTACCAAGCGGGCGGTGTCGTTAAACTGATTACTCAAAATTTGCGAGTATCCGGACACGGAAATGCGCGTGATCTTCAATTAATGATCAATCTCCTGCAACCTCAGTATCTCTTCCCGATACAAGGAGAGTACCGTGAGTTGGACGCCCATGCCAAGGTTGCAATGGCAGTTGGTATGCTACCAGAACGTATCTTTATCCCTAAGAGAGGGACAACCATGTCTTATGAACATGAGGACTTTGTCCCATCTGGTGCAGTTACAGCAGGCGATGTCTTGATTGACGGGAATGCTATCGGGGATGTTGGGAACGTTGTTCTTCGTGATCGTAAGGTTTTGTCAGAAGATGGCATTTTTATAGTCGCTATTACTGTTAACCGTCGTGAAAAGAAAATCATCTCTAAAGCCCGAGTACATACGCGTGGATTTGTCTATCTCAAGAAGAGTCGTGATATTTTACGTGAAAGTACTGAGTTGGTAAATCAAACGGTTGAAGACTACCTCCAAGGGGAAGATTTTGACTGGGCTGATCTGAAAGGTAAGGTACGTGATAATTTGGCCAAATTCCTTTTTGACCAAACCAAGCGTCGACCAGCCATCCTACCAGTAGTCATGGAAGCAAAATAAGGATTTAATAGCAACAGAGAAAGTCGAGTTTCGGCTTTTTCTTATCTTAAACGAATAAGGAGCAAGTTATGGCAGTAATGAAGATTGAGTATTACTCAGAAGTTTTAGATATGGAGTGGGGGGTAAATGTTCTCTACCCCGATGCGTCTCGGGTAACAGAGCCAGACTCTACAGATATCCCAGTTCTTTATCTCCTTCACGGGATGTCAGGGAACCACAACAGCTGGCTCAAACGGACCAATGTAGAGCGCTTGCTACGACGAACCAATCTAATTGTCGTCCTGCCAAGTACAAATAATGGCTGGTACACAGATACTCAGTATGGCTATAACTACTATACAGCTCTAGCAGAAGAACTACCTAAGGTGCTCAAACGCTTCTTTCCAAATATGACTAACAAGCGTGAAAAGACTTTTATCGCTGGTCTGTCAATGGGAGGTTACGGTTCCTTCAAGTTGGCGCTGTCAACTGATCGTTTCTCTCATGCAGCTAGTTTTTCAGGCGCTCTCAGTTTCGAGGAGTTTTCTCCTGAAAGTCAAAATTTAGGAGCGCGTGATTACTGGCGAGGTGTTTTTGGCAAAATCGATGACTGGGTGAATAGCCCATACTCACTTGAAACCTTCGCTAAAAAGTCAGATAAGAAGACTAAACTCTGGGTTTGGTGTGGTGAACAAGACTATCTCTACTCTGCCAATAATCTTGCAGTCAAAAATCTCAAGAAACTTGGTTTCGATGTGACCTATAGTCATAGTGCGGGTAGCCATGAGTGGTATTACTGGGAAAAACAATTGGAACGTTTTTTGGCTACATTACCAATTGATTTCGTTTTGGAAGAACGTTTATCCTGATTTTAGCTTTCTTTCAGTTTTTTAAAGTAAACTATAGAATCTGTATTCATATGGAGATGCGAATTCCAATTGATATGAAGGCAGATTCTTGTTTTTTGAGAGGAGGTTGAGCATCTTGTTTATTGTTCGATTGTTTTTACGACTAATTTTAGGAATTTGGCGCTTGTTCTGGAGATTGGTGTGGACAGCTCTTGTTCTGATTCTAATTGCTTTAGGGATTTTATGGTATTTGACAGGTGATTTGTCTAAGGCTGTCAACCAAGCGGGGCAGATTGTGCAAACTGGTCAAATTGGTTGGAATCAATGGCAAAATACCGGAGGGCTGCAACACTTAACCCAGACAGATAACCATCAACATTCGGGTGGAAAATGGGAGAAAGCACAAGCGACGATTTACATCGACCCTCAAATGGATTCGACCTTTCAGAAAGCTTATGTAGAAGCCATCTCTAATTGGAATCAGACAGGTGCTTTTAACTTTGTAGTGACCACAGATTCTAGCCAAGCCTCTATTTATGCAACAGAAATGAATGATGGGAAAACTCCTGTAGCTGGCGAAACAGAGAGTCAAACAAATCTGTTGACTGGACGATTTGTGTCAGAAACGGTTCGCTTAAACCACTATTATCTTTCTAACCCGAATTTTGGATATACTTACGCACGTATTGTTCACACAGCTGAGCATGAGTTAGGGCATGCGATTGGTTTGGAACATACCAACGACATATCAGTGATGCAACCTGCAGGATCATTTTATGGGATTCAGGAGAGAGATATTAAAGCTGTACAAGATTTATATGCTGGTAATGATAACTAAAAATAAGAGCTGAGCATTGTAACCATTAATGTTATAATGCTTGTTTTAAAGCTCACTTTTTGTTCGTCCAGCGTCTGTCTTTTTGCTATAATGAAAGTATGAATAACTTGATCAAATCAAAACTGGATCTCTTACCGACCAGCCCCGGTTGTTATATCCATAAAGATAAAAATGGTACGATTATTTACGTAGGGAAGGCTAAAAATCTGCGCAATCGGGTGCGGTCTTACTTCCGTGGTAGTCATGATACTAAGACAGAAGCCTTGGTGTCTGAGATTGTAGATTTTGAGTTTATAGTTACTGAGTCCAATATTGAGGCCTTACTTCTTGAAATTAACCTGATCAAGGAAAATAAGCCTAAATACAATATTATGCTCAAGGACGATAAGTCCTATCCTTTTATCAAAATCACCAATGAGCGTTATCCTCGACTAATCATTACTCGTCAGGTCAAAAAAGACGGAGGTCTCTATTTTGGACCTTATCCGGATGTGGGTGCTGCCAATGAAATCAAACGTCTTTTAGACCGAATTTTTCCTTTCCGCAAGTGTACCAATCCACCATCTAAGGTCTGTTTTTATTACCATATAGGTCAGTGCATGGCTCACACAGTCTGCCACAAGGATGAGGTCTATTTCAAATCCATGGCCCAAGAGGTTTCTGATTTTCTAAAAGGACAGGATGATAAAATCATAAATGACCTCAAGGAAAAGATGAACTCTGCTGCCCAAAGTATGGAATTTGAGCGTGCGGCTGAATACCGAGATCTGATTCAAGCGATTGGAACTCTTCGAACCAAGCAACGAGTTATGGCCAAGGACCTCCAAAATCGTGATGTATTTGGCTACTATGTAGATAAGGGATGGATGTGTGTACAGGTTTTCTTTGTTCGTCAGGGTAAACTGATTGAACGGGATGTCAATCTCTTTCCTTACTACAATGATCCGGATGAAGATTTCCTGACCTATGTTGGGCAGTTTTATCAAGAAAAATCTCACTTGGTACCTAATGAAATCTTGATTCCTCAGGATATTGATGAAGAAGCTGTTAAGGCTTTGGTGGATACCAAAATTCTCAAGCCCCAACGTGGTGAGAAGAAGCAACTGGTCAATCTCGCCATAAAAAATGCTCGTGTCAGTCTGGAGCAGAAGTTTAATCTATTAGAGAAATCAGTTGAAAAGACTCAAGGGGCCATTGAAAATTTAGGACGTCTGCTTAAGATTCCAACACCAGTCCGAATTGAGTCCTTCGACAACTCTAATATCATGGGAACCAGTCCTGTCTCTGCTATGGTAGTTTTTGTCAACGGGAAACCAAGCAAAAAAGATTACCGCAAGTATAAAATCAAGACCGTAGTCGGACCAGACGACTATGCTAGTATGCGTGAGGTCATCCGTAGACGCTATGGGCGCGTCCAGCGTGATGGCTTGACCCCGCCAGATTTGATTGTCATTGATGGAGGACAAGGCCAAGTTAATATTGCCAAACAGGTCATTCAAGAAGAGTTGGGGTTGGATATTCCAATCGCAGGTTTGCAGAAGAATGATAAGCACCAAACTCATGAATTGCTTTTTGGAGACCCACTTGAGGTGGTAGAGTTGTCTCGCAATTCTCAAGAATTTTTCCTCCTACAACGCATTCAGGATGAAGTTCACCGTTTTGCAATCACCTTCCATCGTCAACTTCGTTCTAAAAATTCCTTCTCTTCTCAATTAGATGGGATTGAGGGATTGGGTCCAAAACGCAAGCAGAATTTGATGAAATATTTCAAATCTCTGACAAAAATCAAGGAAGCTAGTGTGAACGAGATTGTCTCAGTTGGCATACCAAGAGCAGTGGCAGAGGCTGTTCACGAACACTTGAATCCAGAAGTAGAAAGATTAGCCCAGGTAGCCGAGAAATCTGCTGACTATAAATAATAAAGAAGCAGTAGAATGATTTTACTTTAGTGAGTGCAAGATAGGCCGAATTGTGGTAAAATAGATAAGATATGACAAGAGAATTTCATCATGTGACGGTCATGCTCCATGAGACTATTGATATGCTTGATGTGAAGCCTGATGGGGTTTACGTTGATGCGACCTTGGGAGGAGCAGGACATAGCGAGTATTTGTTAAGTAAGTTAAGCGAGAAGGGGCATTTGTATGCTTTTGACCAGGATCAAAATGCCATTGAAAATGCGCAAAAACGTTTGGCTCCCTATATTGAAAAGGGAATGGTCACCTTCATCAAGGATAATTTCCGTCATTTGAAGGACCGCTTACATGACTTAAGTGTGACTGAAATTGATGGAATTTGTTATGATTTAGGTGTGTCAAGCCCGCAGTTGGATCAGCGTGAACGTGGTTTTTCCTATAAGAAGGATGCTCCACTCGATATGCGCATGAATCAGGAAGCTAGTTTGACTGCTTATGAAGTTGTCAATCATTATGACTATCATGAATTGGTTCGAATCTTTTTCAAATATGGAGAGGACAAGTTTTCCAAACAGATTGCTCGAAAAATTGAACAGGCGCGTGAACAGAAACCGATTGAGACCACGACGGAATTGGCAGAGATTATTAAATCTGCCAAACCGGCAAAGGAGCTCAAGAAAAAAGGCCACCCAGCTAAACAAATTTTCCAAGCTATCCGTATAGAGGTCAATGATGAACTGGGTGCTGCAGATGAATCAATCCAGCAGGCCATAGATCTTTTAGCAATAGGCGGAAGAATCTCAGTCATCACTTTTCATTCGCTGGAAGATCGCTTGACTAAGCAGTTATTTAAGGAAGCTTCTACAGTTGAAGTTCCTAAAGGACTACCTTTCATCCCAGACGATCTCAAGCCAAAGATGGAATTAGTATCTCGGAAGCCGATTTTACCAAGCAAGGAAGAATTGGAAGCCAATAATCGTTCCCACTCAGCCAAGCTACGAGTGGCAAGAAAAATTCACAAGTAAGAGGAAACAATGGCAGAAAACAGAGGAACAACGAGCCAATTGCTACAAGCTCGTATAAAAAAATTTTCACGTGTTGAAAAGGCCTTTTACTTTTCAATTGCCATCACAGCCCTTGTCTTAGCAATTAGTGTAGTCTATATGCAGACAAAACTTTTTCAGGTCCAGAGTGATTTGACAAGAGTCAATGCACAAATTGAAGAAAAAAAGACAGAGCTAGATGATGCCAAACAAGAAGTTAACGAATTGATCCGATCAGAGCGTTTGACCGGAATTGCAGACTCACAAGACTTGCAATTAAATAATGAAAATATTCGATCAGCGGAGTAGTATATGAAAACCTGGAAAGAAAGAATCATACGCTTTGCCATTAAGAATCGTAAAAATCCAGAAGAAAATCGCAGACGAGTGGGAAAGAATTTGAGCCTCTTGGCCGTCTTTCTCTTTGCTGTTTTTTTGGTTAATTTTGCGGTGATTATTGGTACTGGTACAAAGTTTGGTGTTGACTTGGTCAAGGAAGCAGACAGGGTTCACCAAACAACCAAAACGGTTCCTGCTAAAAGAGGAACGATTTATGACCGTAACGGAACACCCATTGCGGAAGATGCAACATCCTATAATGTCTACGCAGTCATTGATAAAGATTATAAGTCTGCTAATGGTAACATTCTATATGTAGAAGAATCACAGTACAATAAAGTTGCAGAGATTTTCCACAAGTATTTGGATATGGAAGAGTCTTATGTCAAGGAACAACTTTCCAAACCAAATCTCAAGCAAGTTTCCTTTGGTGTTAAAGGTAATGGGATTACTTACGCCAACATGATGGCTATTAAAAAGGACTTGGAAACTGCCAAGGTGGAGGGGATTGACTTTACAACAAGTCCCAACAGAAGCTATCCTAATGGACGCTTTGCTTCATCCTTCATCGGTTTAGCCCAACTTCATGAAAACGAAGATGGTTCTAAGAGTCTCGTTGGGACATCCGGTATGGAAAGCTCCCTTAATAATCTACTAGCGGGGACAGATGGTATTCTTACTTATGAAAAAGATCGCTTTGGAAATATCGTACCTGGAACTGAAAAAGCTACCCGTCAAATGGTAGATGGAAAGGATGTATATACCACCTTATCTAGTCCGCTACAATCCTTTATGGAAAGTCAAATGAATATGTTTCAAGAGAAACTTAAAGGAAAGTATGTGTTTGCTACCTTGGTTAGTGCTAAGACAGGGGAGATTTTGGCAACGACTCAGAGACCAACTTTTGATGCGGATACAAAAGAAGGTATTACTGAGGATTTTGTTTGGCGAGACCTTTTATATCAGAGCAATTACGAACCTGGTTCAACCATGAAGGTCATGACCTTAGCTGCTGCTATTGACAATAAAACATTCCCTGGAGGCGAATATTTTAATAGTAGTGAATTAAAGGTTGCTGATGCGACTATCAGAGACTGGGATGTTAATGATGGCTTATCAGCTGGAAGTATAATGACTTACTCACAAGGGTTTGATCACTCAAGTAATGTGGGTATGACCTTGCTCGAACAAAAGATGGGGGATGCTACTTGGTTAGAATACCTTAATCGATTCAAGTTTGGAGTTCCAACTCGTTTTGGAATGCCCGATGAGTATGCGGGACAACTACCTGCAGATAACGTTGTTAATATTGCCATGAGTTCTTTTGGTCAAGGGATTTCTGTTACTCAGACACAAATGCTTCGTGCTTTCACAGCAATTGCGAATGATGGGGTTATGCTAGAACCGAAGTTTATTAGTGCCCTCTATGATCCAAATGATCAGACTGTTCGTAAATCACAAAGAGAGGTTGTAGGGAATCCTGTTTCTAAAGAAGCGGCTAGTTTGACTCGAGAAAATATGATTTTGGTTGGTACAGATCCTGTTTATGGTACGATGTACAATAAACTTACCGGTAAACCAATCGTTACTGTACCAGGTCAGACTGTTTCTGTCAAATCTGGAACAGCTCAAATTGCCGATGAGCAAAACGGAGGATATTTAGTTGGGAAAACCAATTATATCTTTTCTGTAGTAACCATGCATCCTTCTGAAAATCCTGATTTTATTCTTTACGTAGCAGTTCAACAGCCAGAACACTATTCTACACCTTGGTTTGGAGAATTTGCGAACCCTATCTTGGAGCGAGCTTCGGCAATGAAGGAATCTCTCAATCTTCAATCTACAGCTAAGAACTTGGATCAGGTAACATCAACAACTAACTATGCAATGCCTGCGACTAAGGATTATAGTGCTGGAGATTTGGCTGAAGAGCTACGACGTAACCTTGTTCAACCAATTGTTATCGGTTCCGGAACAAAAATTAAAGAAAGTTCAGTATCAGAAGGAACCAATCTAAATGCTAATGAAAAAGTTCTACTACTCTCTGACAAGGTAGAGGAGATGCCTGACTTGTATGGTTGGTCTAAGAAGAATGTTGAAACCTTTGCAAAATGGCTCAATCTCGAGGTAGAATATGAAGGCTCTGGACAAACTGTTACGAAACAAAGTGTTCGTGCCAATACAGCTTTAAAAAACATACAGAAAATAAAAATAACATTAGGAGATTAGAATGTTAGTTTCTATCTTTGCTGGAGTCGTTGCTTTTGTTCTTACAGTAGTAGGAATTCCAGTCTTTATCCGTTTTTATCATAAGGCACATATTACCGGTCAGCAGATGCATGAGGACGTGAAACAACATCAGGCTAAAGCCGGAACGCCAACAATGGGGGGCATCGTCTTCCTTATAACTGGAGTCTTGGTTAGTTTAGTTCTTGCTCTTGCGACGAATCAGTTAACCAATAATGCTGGGATGATTCTTTTTATCCTAGTCTTATATGGATTGGTTGGTTTCTTTGATGATTTTCTCAAGGTTTTTCGTAAAATCAATGAAGGACTCAATCCCAAGCAAAAACTCCTACTTCAATTAGTTGGAGGAGTAATCTTCTATTTCTTTTATGAAAGAGGGGGAGATATCTTAAATGTATTTGGCTATCCTTTGCATTTGGGCGTTCTTTACATTTTCTTTGCTCTCTTCTGGTTAGTTGGTTTTTCAAATGCTGTTAACTTGACTGACGGAATCGATGGCTTGGCAAGTATCTCAGTAGTGATTAGTCTGTCTGCCTATGGAGTCATTGCTTATGTACAAAACCAGTTGGATATCCTCCTAGTGATTCTTGCCATGATTGGTGGTCTTCTTGGTTTCTTTGTCTTTAACCATAAGCCTGCTAAGGTATTCATGGGAGATGTCGGAAGTCTTGCTCTTGGAGGAATGTTGGCCGCTATTTCCATGGCGCTACACCAAGAATGGACCTTGCTCTTGATTGGGATAGTATATGTTTTTGAAACAACATCCGTTATGATGCAAGTTAGTTACTTTAAGTTGACTGGAGGAAAACGTATCTTCCGGATGACACCAGTTCATCACCATTTTGAGTTGGGGGGCTTTTCTGGTAAAGGTCAAGCTTGGAGTGAGTGGAAAGTTGACTTCTTCTTTTGGGGTGTCGGTTTGTTCGCAAGTATTTTGGCTTTGGCTTTTATGTATTTGTTTTAATCATAGAAAAATAAATCATAATAAAGGAGAAGGATTAAACCTTCTCCTTTTCTGTTTATGAATCTCTTTCTCAAAAAAGTAAATTTATGATAAAATGGAAGTAGAAAGATGAGATTATGAGTTATTTAAAAAAATATAAATTTGACAAATCACAGTTTAAATTAGGTATGCGAACCTTCAAAACAGGAATTGCTGTTTTTTTAGTTCTTATGATTTTTGGTTTTTTTGGGTGGAAGGGGCTACAAATTGGATCACTAACAGCTGTTTTTAGTTTGAGAGAAGACTTTGATAAGAGTATTCACTTTGGGACGTCACGTATTTTAGGAAATAGCATCGGTGGTCTTTATGCTCTGATTTTTTTTCTATTAAATAATTTTTTTCACGGTGCCTTTTGGGTAACTCTTGTTGTTGTTCCAATTTGTACCATGTTGACCATCATGACAAATGTCGCCATGAATAATAAGTCAGGAGTCATCGGTGGAGTTGCAGCCATGTTGATTATTACCCTATCAATTCCAAATGGTGAAACTGTTTTATATGTGTTTGCCCGTATTTCTGAAACCTTTATCGGAGTGTTTGTAGCAATCCTTGTAAATTACGACATTGATCGTTTACGTAGTATTTTGCTAAAAAAATAAAATAATGTCATAAGATATGACATAAACAATTGACGATTGAATTTTTTTGGACTATAATAGACAGAAAGAAGGAAGTGTACATGAGGGAAAAAGAATTTCGCCGTAATTTGGCAGTTTTTCCGATTGGTAGTGTTATGAAGCTGACCGACCTTTCGGCGCGCCAGATTCGTTATTATGAGGACCAGGAATTGATAAAGCCTGATCGTAACGAAGGTAATCGTCGTATGTATTCTTTGAATGACATGGATCGCTTATTGGAGATTAAAGATTATATCTCTGAAGGTCTTAACATTGCTGCCATCAAGAAAAAATATGCTGAACGTGAAGCGAAATCTAAAAAACCAGTCAGTCAAACTGAAGTGCGTCGGGCCCTTCGTAATGAGGTTCTCCAACAAAGTCGCTTCGCTTCTCAACAATCATCACCTTTTGGTCGCGGTTAGGCAACCGCTAGTCGTCAAATATAAGGAGAAAAACCATGCCAATCACAGCTGCAGATATTCGTCGTGAAGTTAAGGAAAAAAATGTAACATTTATCCGTCTCATGTTTTCAGATATTCTAGGAACCATGAAAAACGTCGAAATTCCTGCTACAGATGAACAACTTGATAAAGTCTTGTCAAACAAGGCTATGTTTGATGGATCTTCTATTGAAGGTTTTGTTCGTATCAACGAATCTGATATGTATTTGTACCCAGATTTGGATACATGGACTGTCTTCCCTTGGGGAGATGAGAACGGTAGTGTTGCAGGATTGATTTGTGATGTCTATACAACAGAAGGAGAACCATTTGCAGGGGACCCTCGTGGCAATTTGAAACGAGCACTTCGCCACATGGAAGAACTTGGTTTCAAATCATTTAACTTGGGTCCTGAGCCAGAATTCTTCCTATTCAAGTTAGATGAAAATGGAGATCCAACTCTCGAAGTGAATGACAAGGGTGGTTACTTTGACTTGGCGCCTACTGACCTTGCGGACAATACCCGTCGTGAGATTGTGAATGTCTTGACCAAAATGGGATTTGAAGTAGAAGCAAGTCACCATGAGGTTGCGGTTGGACAACATGAGATTGACTTTAAGTACGATGAAGTTCTTCGTGCTTGTGATAAAATCCAAATCTTTAAGTTGGTTGTGAAAACAATTGCTCGTAAACATGGACTTTATGCAACCTTTATGGCAAAACCAAAATTTGGTATTGCTGGATCAGGTATGCACTGTAATATGTCCTTGTTTGATGCAGAAGGAAATAATGCCTTCTTTGATCCAAATGATCCAAAAGGCATGCAACTGTCAGAAACAGCTTATCATTTCCTTGGAGGTTTGATCAAGCACGCTTACAATTTTACAGCTATTACGAACCCAACAGTTAACTCCTACAAGCGTTTGGTTCCTGGTTATGAAGCACCGGTTTATATCGCTTGGGCAGGACGTAACCGTTCACCACTTGTTCGCGTGCCAGCTTCACGTGGTATGGGTACTCGCCTTGAGTTGCGCTCAGTAGACCCAATGGCTAATCCTTATATCGCTTTGGCTGTCCTTCTTGAAGTCGGACTCCATGGTGTTGAAAATAAAATTGAAGCACCAGCTCCAATTGAAGAAAACATCTATGTGATGACACCAGAAGAACGCAGAGCTGCAGGAATCACTGATCTCCCTTCTACACTTCACAATGCTTTGAAAGCATTGACAGAAGACGAAGTTGTAAAAGCGGCCCTAGGAAATCATATTTATACGAGCTTCATTGAAGCTAAACGCATCGAGTGGGCAAGCTATGCAACTTTCGTTTCACAATGGGAAGTTGATAACTATCTTGACCTTTACTAATTTACTAATAGAGAAGAAAGAGTGCCAGATGGCAGTCTTTTTTTCTTGCATTTTATATCGAGGTGTGATATATTTTATATAACGAAGTGCGATATATCGAACTGAATAGAAGGTGATAAAAATGGAATTAACGGATAAGATTAGACGTGTCTACCTTCCCATGACGGAAACAGGTTTTTATATCTTGTTCTGCCTGCAAAAGCAGAACCATGGCTATGGTATCACGCAAAAGGTCAAGGAAATGACGGATTCACAGGTTTTAATTAGTCCTGGAACCATGTATGGAACCCTGTCAAAGATGGAAAAAGACGGTTTGATCTCCTTTGTCCGAGAAGAGGAAAAACGTAAAATCTATCAGATAACAGACTTGGGCCGAAAAGTTTTAGAGATTGAGCTGAAACGTATTGAGCGGCTCTATAGAAACAGTCGGGAGGAGCTTTGATGGAAAAGAAAGTTGTTTATAGGATTTGTACCATTGCGGATTATGATAGAGAGGCTTTCTATCTCGGAGAAATGCATGCTCAGGGCTGGAAACTTAAGGAAGTAAGCTACTCTAACTTAGTAGTTGCGGTTAAGTATACTTTTGAAAAGTGCCAACCAGAGCAGGTGGTTTATCAGTTGGACTTTTATCCTATGAAAAAGTCAGAGAGAGCTTCCTATTTACAACTATTTAAAGATTGTGGCTGGGAGCATATTACAGACTTTAATGGTTTTTCCTACTTTAGAAAGCTTTATTCTGGAGTTGAGTCGGATGCCGAGTTTGAAATTTATAATGACGCGGCCGGGAAGTTAGCAATGGTCAAGAAGATTTTAACAATGCGGATGCTTCCTATTTTGCTTCTCTTTTCAGCTCTACTACCAGTTTTCTCAAAGTTACTCAGCGGAAGAGGTTATTTCAGTTGGGGAATGTTTTTGATTGTTATCATAGACTGTACTTTATTGATAGTTTTTGTGATTCAGATTTCTTATATTTTTTGGAGATTGTTTCAAAAGTGGAAAGAATTATCTGATAAATAAAACCATGCATGTTTTCTAATTTGGAGGATAGACAATGAATAGCAAAGTACAATTTCGAATGTTTACCATTTTTGATTTGGATAAGGTAGAAGATTATTTGCATGAGATGCATTTGAAAGGTTGGAAATATAAAGCGAATCGTTTTGGCTTTTTCTATTTTGAACAATGCCAACCTGATGATGTGACTTACTGTGTATGGGATACTAGGTACCTTAGAAAAAATGAGGTGGAGTTACAAAGTATTAAGGATAGAGGATGGGAATTTGTGGAAAATTGTTCTTATTCTGTTTTTCGAAAAGCAACTTGTGATGTAGATTTAAATGATCAATCTTTCATGGACAATCGTCTTCGATGGGATGGTGTGAAAACTGGACTTCGTACATCTACAGTTTCTATCTCTGGCGGTCTAGTTATTTGTATGAGCTTGTTTCGCGAAAGTCTCTCTCAGTCTTTCTTCCTTATTTTTGCCCTTTATGCTCTCATGGTTGCTTATCTAATCTATAGTTTTTACAGACTTAGACGGAAATATCTTGTTGATTGACATTGGTTTCTAGGTCTCCAGACTGATTTTTAGCACTCTTGTCAAAAGAGTGCTAATTTTTTGAGTTTTTGTCTTGACTTTATCTTCTAAGGGTGTATAATAGAATCATAGGTTAGCACTTAGGTGTATAGAGTGCTAAAAAGATCTGACAGAGAGGAGTGGCGAGATGGTTACAGAACGTCAGCAGGATATTTTAAATCTGATTATTGACATCTTTACCAAAACGCATGAACCGGTCGGATCGAAAGCTTTACAGGAGTCTGTCAATACTAGTAGCGCGACAATTCGTAACGATATGGCAGCTCTGGAAAAGCAAGGTTTACTTGAAAAAGCTCATACTTCCAGCGGACGCAAGCCTAGCGTGGCAGGATTTCAGTATTTTGTCAAACATTCGCTTGCTTTTGACCGATTGGCTGAAAACGAAGTCTATGAGGTGGTGAAAGCATTTGACCAAGAGTTTTTCAAGTTGGAGGATGTTCTCCAGCGTGCGACGGATGTTTTATCAAACTTAAGTGGTTGCACGGTGGTAGCATTTGATGTAGAACCGAGAAAGCAACGATTGACAGCTTTTGATATTGTTGTTTTAGGACAACACAATGCACTTGCTGTTTTAACGTTAGATGAGTCCAGAACGGTGACCAGTCAGTTTTCGATTCCAAGAAATTTCTTGCAAGAGGATTTGACGAGGTTTAAGTCTATTATTCAAGAACGTTTTATAGGGCAAACGGTTCTCGATATTCACTACAAGATTCGAACTGAGATTCCACAGATTATCCAGCGGTATTTTACAACAACAGACAATGTCATGGATCTTTTTGAACATATCTTTAAGGAAATGTTTAAAGAAGATGTTGTAGTAGCTGGCAAAGTCAAACTTTTAAACTTTGCGAATTTAGCGGCCTATCAGTTCTTTGATCAACCTCAGAAGGTGGCGCTAGAAATTCGAGAGAATCTGTTAGATGATCAGATGCAAAATGTTCGAGTTGCTGATAGTCAGGAATCTTGCCTAGCAAATCTAGCAGTGATTAGTAGCAAGTTTTTAATTCCCTATCGTGGTTTTGGAATCCTAGCTATTATTGGACCGGTCAATTTAGATTATCAGCAATTGATAAATCAGTTAAATGTAGTAAACCGCGTCTTGACCATGAAGCTAACGGATTTTTACCGCTATCTCAGCAGCAATCATTATGAAGTAAATTAAGATTGAAATTAATAAAGGAGGCGAAAATGGCTGAAGATCAAAAAAATGAAGAAGTAAAAGACGAGGAAGTTGTGGAAACAGCTGAAGAAACAACTCCTGAGAAGTCTGAATTGGACTTGGCGAATGAACGAGCTGAGGAATTTGAAAACAAATATCTTCGTGCTCACGCAGAAATGCAAAACATTCAGCGCCGTGCCAATGAAGAACGTCAACAATTACAAAAATATCGTAGCCAGGATTTGGCAAAAGCAATCTTGCCGTCACTGGATAACCTTGAACGTGCTCTTGCCGTTGAAGGATTGACAGATGATGTGAAGAAGGGCTTAGAAATGGTCCAAGAGAGTTTGGTACATGCCTTGAAAGAAGAAGGGATCGAGGAGATCGCAGCTGACGGAGAATTTGACCATAATTACCATATGGCCATCCAAACGGTTCCAGCTGATGACGAACATCCAGCAGACACCATTGCACAAGTCTTCCAAAAAGGCTACAAACTCCATGACCGCATTCTACGCCCAGCCATGGTGGTAGTATACAACTAGGCAATTCTGACGGTAGCTAAAGCAACTCGTCAGAAAACGGCAATCGCTATAGCGTTTGCCTAGCCTCCTTACTAACTCGTCGTCGAAATAAAATCGATTTCGACTCCTCGTGTCGCAACATTCATAATCAAAACCTTGTCCGAAACGACAATAAACTATGAAAGAAAGATAAACAATGGTTCAGCTTTACTAATAGTGAGCGAAGCGAACCAAAGGCGATGCTCTTCGCCGTGGCGCTATTTTCGCAAACTTTGAGACCTTAGGCTCAAAGTTTAGTCAAAGAGATTGGCGAAGTCAAGCTCTGACGGCGTCGCCACTTAAGAAGAGTATCAAAAGGAAAATTAAATTAAAAAGAGGAAAAAATAATGAGCAAAATTATCGGTATTGACTTAGGTACAACAAACTCAGCAGTTGCAGTTCTTGAAGGAACTGAATCAAAAATTATCGCAAACCCAGAAGGTAACCGTACAACACCTTCAGTTGTTTCATTCAAAAACGGTGAAATCATCGTTGGTGACGCTGCAAAACGTCAAGCAGTCACAAATCCAGATACAGTAATCTCTATCAAATCTAAGATGGGTACTTCTGAAAAAGTTTCTGCTAACGGTAAAGAATACACACCTCAAGAAATCTCAGCTATGATCCTTCAATATTTGAAAGGTTATGCTGAAGACTACCTTGGTGAAAAAGTAACCAAAGCTGTTATCACAGTTCCAGCTTACTTCAATGACGCTCAACGTCAAGCAACTAAAGACGCTGGTAAAATCGCTGGTCTTGAAGTAGAACGTATTGTTAACGAACCAACTGCAGCAGCCCTTGCTTATGGTTTGGATAAGACAGATAAAGAAGAAAAAATCTTGGTATTTGACCTAGGTGGTGGTACATTTGACGTGTCTATCCTTGAACTTGGTGACGGTGTCTTCGATGTATTGGCAACTGCAGGGGATAACAAACTCGGTGGTGATAACTTTGACCAAAAAATTATTGATTACATGGTTGAAGAATTTAAGAAAGAAAATGGTATCGACTTGTCAACAGACAAGATGGCTCTTCAACGTTTGAAAGATGCAGCTGAAAAAGCTAAGAAAGACCTTTCTGGTGTCACTTCAACTCAAATCAGCTTGCCATTCATCACCGCTGGTGCTGCTGGACCTCTTCACTTGGAATTGACCTTGACTCGTGCTAAATTCGACGATTTAACTCGTGAACTTATAGATCGTACAAAAACTCCAGTTCGTCAAGCTCTTTCAGATGCAGGTTTGAGCTTGTCAGAAATCGATGAAGTCATCCTTGTTGGTGGTTCAACTCGTATCCCTGCCGTTGTTGAAGCTGTTAAAGCTGAAACTGGTAAAGAACCAAACAAATCAGTGAACCCTGATGAAGTAGTTGCTATGGGTGCTGCGATCCAAGGTGGTGTCATCACTGGTGATGTCAAAGACGTTGTCCTTCTTGACGTAACACCATTGTCACTTGGTATTGAAACAATGGGTGGAGTATTTACAAAACTCATCGCTCGTAACACTACTATTCCAACATCTAAATCACAAGTCTTCTCAACTGCAGCAGATAACCAACCAGCCGTTGATATCCATGTTCTTCAAGGTGAACGCCCAATGGCAGCAGATAACAAGACTCTTGGACGCTTCCAATTGACTGATATCCCAGCTGCACCTCGTGGTATCCCACAAATCGAAGTAACATTTGACATCGACAAGAACGGTATCGTATCTGTTAAGGCCAAAGACCTTGGAACTCAAAAAGAACAAACAATCGTTATCCAATCAAACTCAGGTTTGACAGATGAAGAAATTGAAAAAATGATGAAAGATGCCGAAGCAAACGCTGAAGCAGATAAGAAACGTAAAGAAGAAGTTGACCTTCGTAATGAAGTCGATCAAGCCATCTTTGCGACTGAAAAGACAATCAAGGAAACTGAAGGAAAAGGCTTCGATGCTGAACGTGATGCTGCTCAAGCAGGATTGGATGATCTTAAGAAAGCTCAAGAATCAGGTAACCTTGAAGAAATGAAAGCAAAACTTGAAGCCTTGAACGAAAAAGCTCAAGCTCTTGCCGTTAAACTCTACGAACAAGCTGCAGCAGCTCAACAAGCTCAAGCAGGAGCTGAAGGCGCACAAGCAACAGGAAACGCAGGCGGCGATGACGTCGTAGACGGAGAGTTTACGGAAAAGTAAGATGCAAAGCCCGTTAAAACCTCACAGTGAAAATAGGAAATCTGACGCAGAAACTTTAGTTTCTAGAAAGATTTATCTTTTTCACCAAGAGGTTAGGGCGTGCTCAATTCAACTTAACAACTAAATGATAAAAAGAAATCCAGAGGTTGCAACCCAGCCTCTGTTTTTCGGTAAAATAGAGCCTAACCCTTATATATATTGGGTTTGATTCACAATATAAAAGAAAGGAACAAAGAGTGTTCGTAACTGAACACGGGCTACGGACGGTGCCAAAAAGATAGTTTTTTCTAGGACGCAAGCGTCCGTCGTCAAAACTCCTATTTTGGCTGTGTCCGTTTAACGCCCTTTGTATCTTGAATTATGAACAATACTGAATTTTATGACCGTTTAGGCGTTTCAAAGAATGCATCTCAAGATGAAATCAAGAAAGCCTATCGGAAATTATCTAAAAAATATCACCCAGATATCAACAAGGAACCTGGTGCTGAGGAAAAGTACAAGGAAGTTCAAGAAGCTTATGAGACTTTGAGTGATGAACAAAAACGAGCTGCTTATGACCAATATGGTGCTGCGGGGGCCAATGGTGGCTTCGGTGGTGGAGCTGGCGGTTTTGGTGGCTTTGGTGGCGGAGCAGCTGGTTTTGGCGGTTTTGAAGATATCTTCTCAAGTTTTTTCGGCGGAGGCGGTTCTTCTCGCAATCCAAACGCTCCACGTCAAGGTGATGATCTCCAGTACCGTGTTAATCTGACTTTTGAAGAAGCTATCTTTGGTACTGAAAAAGAAGTCAAATACAATCGTGAGGCAAGCTGTCGTACATGTAATGGATCAGGTGCTAAGCCGGGAACAAGTCCTGTTACTTGTGGACGATGTCATGGTTCTGGTGTTATCAATGTGGACACCCAAACACCGCTTGGTATGATGCGTCGTCAAGTAACCTGTGATGTCTGTCATGGCCGTGGTCAAGAAATCAAGGATCCTTGTGCAACTTGTCATGGAACTGGTCATGAAAAACAAGCCCATAGCGTACACGTGAAAATCCCAGCTGGTGTGGAAACAGGGCAACAAATTCGTTTAGCTGGTCAAGGTGAAGCAGGATTTAATGGTGGTCCTTATGGAGACTTGTATGTAGTGGTTTCAGTAGAAGCAAGCGATAAATTTGAACGTGAAGGAACTACGATTTTCTACACCTTAAATCTGAACTTTGTCCAAGCAGCTCTTGGGGATACAGTTGATATCCCGACGGTTCATGGAGATGTAGAATTAGTGATTCCAGAAGGTACTCAAACAGGTAAACGATTCCGTTTGCGTGGTAAGGGGGCACCGAGCCTTCGTGGAGGTGCTGTTGGTGATCAGTTTGTAACAGTCAATGTTGTAACGCCAACAGGCTTGAACGAACGGCAAAAAGCAGCTTTGAAAGAATTCGCAGCTGCAGGTGATTTGAAAGTCAACCCAAAGAAAAAAGGATTCTTTGACCATATAAAAGATGCCTTTGAGGGTGAATAACTAAAAAGAGCCATGAGGCTCTTTTTGTTTGTAATTAGCAATGGAGAAAATCCTCTCCAGCTGGTCAGTTACTAGGGCCTTTGAGTGAGCAAGCCAGCCGCATCCATCTCCTGGATGAGTTGCTTGATTTCCGCTTCTTTACCAGGTTTCACGGTGACAGTATCAATGTGCTTAATCTCCGAATTATCCTGAATATCTACCAAGCTCAAAGCTTTTTCATAGAATGCAATTCCCTTTTTCAAGCTTTCTGGATCCTTCCAAGAGAGAATAAAGTAAGAAGGATTTGATTTCTTTCCATTTTCTTCGAAATACTTCCTGCATTCCTTCTCTAAAAATTGGTATAAACCATGATTGAATAAGTTGTCTTCTACTGCATGGTAGGAAATATTGCCTGTGTTTAGAACATAGATTTTGAGTCGGTTTTTAGTAAGGTTTGGACTTTCTTTTAGGACAGGGTGGCTATTGATGACTTCATTTGAGAAGGTCATATAAAAATCTAAACCTCCACCCTCGAATTGATAGCTTCCATTTGATTCCACTTTCTTAGGCGGCATGTCAAGGGAGATAAAAATTTGTTTTAAGTCTTCATTTCCTTTACGGATGTCACTTGGCGATGCCTTGAAAAGATTGATAAGTAGTAGAAATGCCAGGACTGCAAGAAGACAGAAGCAACCAGAAATAATCAAGATGACTTTAAAAAACTGTTTCATTTTTATGCCCTCTCTTGTCTTTTAAAATCTACTAACCCAAAATGGATTTAAAGGGAAAATAAGGAAAGTTGGAGATTTTCTTTTCCTTAGTTGTCTTTAGTTTCTTGTAATTCTTTCATCACAGCAAGTCTTGCTTGAAGATCTTTTTCTAAGACCTTAAATTTGTAAGTGAGGTCTTCTTGGTATTCCTTGATGACCTCTTTTTGTTGATTGATAATTTGTAAGCTATTTTGAATGACATCTAAATCATCTTTGATAGCTTCAACGCGATCAGTTGTTTCTAGAACTTCTTCAGTGATAACTTCACGGTTCTTAACGAGAAAGTAAGAACCTACAGCAGAGCCTGCAAAAAGTAGTAAATTTGATAGTTTCATAGGGACTCCTTAGGCGTTTTTAATAGTTTCAGCGACTTGGGCAAGTTTATCAAAGTCAGGTTCATGCGCAACAAAGTCAATTTTTAGGTCATCGTCTGTGCCATAACGAGGAACGAGGTGGACATGGGTGTGAAAAACGGTTTGTCCAGCGATTTCTTCGCAGTTGGCGATGATATTCATTCCATCGGCTTTGGTAGCCTTCATGACTTTTTGTGCAATGGCTGGAATCTTAGCGAAGAGTTGACTAGCGCTAGTAGCATCCATCTCCAAAAGATTGCGATGGTGTTTTTTTGGTACGACCAAGGTATGACCTGGAGTTACTTGAGAAATATCGAGGAAGGCCAGAACTTGATCATCCTCATAAACCTTAGATGCAGGAATTTCTCCTGCTAAAATCTTACAAAAAATACAATCTGACATAAAAACCACCTCTAGTGTATTAAATTTTGATATAATATAGCTACATTATACCAGATTCGGAGAAAATATGTTAGAAATTAAAAACCTGACAGGAGGCTATGTTCACGTTCCTGTCTTGAAAGATGTATCTTTTACAGTTGAGAGTGGACAGTTGGTCGGTTTGATTGGCTTGAATGGTGCAGGTAAATCAACGACTATCAATGAGATTATCGGTCTTTTGACTCCCTACAGTGGAGAGATAAGTATTGATGGATTGACTCTACGAGAGAATGCTACGAACTACCGTAAGAAGATTGGCTATATCCCAGAAACACCTAGCTTGTATGAAGAATTAACTCTCAAAGAACATATTGAGACAGTTGCTATGGCCTATGGTATTGAACAAACTATTGCTTTTGAACGTGTAGAACCGCTTTTAAAAATGTTTCGTTTGGATCAAAAATTGGATTGGTTTCCAGTTCATTTTTCAAAAGGGATGAAACAAAAGGTTATGATTATCTGTGCCTTTGTCGTGGATCCTAGTCTCTTTATCGTAGACGAACCCTTCCTTGGTCTCGATCCTTTGGCAATTTCAGATTTGATTCAGCTACTAGAAGTGGAAAAAGGGAAAGGCAAGTCTATCCTCATGAGTACCCACGTCCTTGATTCAGCTGAAAAGATGTGTGATTCTTTTGTCATTCTCCACAAAGGTCAAGTGAGAGCTAAAGGAAACCTTGAACAACTCCGAGAAGCTTTTGCCATGCCATATGCAAGTCTCAATGATATCTATTTGGCTCTGACCAAAGAGGAGGAACTATGAAAGGCTTGTTTTTAAAACGAAAACAGGAATTTCGGAAGGAATGTCTGGGCTATCTTCGCTATGTGCTCAATGACCATTTTGTCTTGTTTTTGTTGGTGTTATTAGGATTTTTGGCTTATCAGTACAGTCAGCTACTCCAACATTTCCCTGAAAATCATCTACCAATTTTATTTTTAATTGGAATTGTATCTGTTTTGCTCTTGTTGTGGGGTGGTATTGCAACTTATCTAGAAGCTCCTGACAAACTCTTTCTTTTGGTAGCTGAAGAAAAAGTAAAAGCGCATATCAAAAAGCAATCTCTTATATCTTTTATTTTTTGGATAAGTGTTCAAACTGTATTTTTGCTCCTGTTTGCGCCTTTATTCTTAGCCATGGGGCTTGGTTTGCCGATTTTTGGAGTCTATCTACTTATCTTAGGAATAATAAAATACGTGATTTTTCGCCAAAAGTCTAGCAACTTTTTCCTTGGAAATGGACTTGACTGGGATTATGTCATTGCTCAAGAAAGTAAACGCAAGCAGTTCTTGCTTCGATTCTTTGCCCTCTTTACACAGGTCAAGGGAATTTCAAACAGTGTTAAGCGTCGAGCTTATTTAGACTTTATCCTAAAAGTAGTTCAGAAAGCACCAGGTAAAATCTGGCAGAATCTCTATCTTCGTTCTTATTTGAGAAATGGAGATTTATTCTCTCTTAGTCTGCGCCTTGTAATCCTATCCTTATCAACTCTTATGTTTGTTGAGCAGTCTTGGATTGCACTAGCAATTGTAATTTTATTCAATTATCTTTTGTTATTCCAGCTCTTAGCTCTCTATCATGCTTTTGACTATCAGTATTTGACGCAACTATTTCCAGTAGAAAAGGGGCAAAAAGAGAGAGGGTTGAGAGAAATTTTGAGAGGGATTGGGATTTTTGTCTTAATCTTGGAAAGCCTCGTTGGCTTGCTTGTCTTCAAGGACAAAATCCTTGTCTTAGTCCTTGTGGGAGCAGGCCTTGTATTGCAATATCTTTATTTACCATATCAACTGAGAAGATTGGTTGACGAATAGCATAAAAATTAGTAGAATAATAAGGAAACTTTATTCGGAGGAAAAAAATGGACTTGGGTGATATTGAGCTAACGCTTACCCCGATATCTGGAAAGAGCGGAAAAGCTTATATGGGAAGTTACCCTGATGGGAAACGTGTTTTTATAAAAATGAATACTTCTCCAATCCTACCTGGTTTAGCGAGAGAGCAAATTGCGCCACAATTGCTTTGGAATCGTCGATTACCAGATGGCCGTGATATGTCCGCCCAGGAATGGTTGACAGGAAAAATCTTGACGCCAAGTGACATGAATCGTAAACAAGTTATCGACATTTTGACACGTTTACACTGTTCACGTCCCTTAATGACCCAGTTGACACGCCTAGGATATGCGATGGAAAAACCTTCGGATTTACTTCAGTCTTGGGTAAACAAGGCTCCTAATGCTTTAAAAAACAACCAGTATCTACGAATGGTCTTGAGTGATATGCGTGAGAACCTTCCTAGTTTTAGGGAAGATTATGCGACCATAGTCCATGGGGATGTTCGTCATAGCAATTGGTTTGAGACGGATAGTGGCTTGATTTATCTAGTTGATTGGGATTCTGTTCGCTTGACTGATCGTATGTTCGATGTGGCCTATCTGCTCTGCCACTATATTCCAGAGTTTCAATGGCAAGAATGGCTGACTAATTATGGTTACAAGTACAATCAAACGGTTTTGAATAAGTTGTATTGGTATGCTCAACTGTCGTTTTTGAGCCTGATTACCAAATATTATGAAAATCAAGATTTGGATAACGTAAATCGGGAGATTTATGCTTTACGTAGCTTCCGAGATAAGTATGGAAAGAAAAAATGAGAGTTAGAAATCGTAAAGGTGCAACGGAACTGCTAGAAGCTAATCCACAGTATGTTGTCTTAAATCCCGCAGAATCCAAAGGTAAGTGGCGAAATTTGTTTGACAATGACAATCCAATCCATGTAGAGGTGGGTAGCGGCAAAGGTGCTTTCGTAACAGGAATGGCCAAACAAAACCCTGGCATCAACTATATTGGGATTGATATTCAGAAATCTGTATTAAGTTATGCTTTGGATAAGGTATTAGAAGTTGGAGTTCCCAATATCAAACTTTTATGGGTTGATGGTTCAGAATTGACCAATTATTTTGAAGATGGTGAAATTGACCGCTTGTATTTGAATTTCTCGGATCCATGGCCTAAAAAACGCCATGAGAAGCGTCGTTTGACTTATAAGAGTTTCTTGGATACTTTCAAACGAATCTTGCCTGAACACGGTGAAATTCATTTCAAGACAGATAATCGTGGCTTGTTTGAGTATAGTTTAGTGAGCTTTTCACAATATGGCATGAAACTTAATGGCGTCTGGCTAGATTTGCACGCTAGCGACTTTGAAGGAAATGTCATGACTGAATATGAACAAAAGTTCTCAAGCAAAGGTCAAGTCATTTATAGAGTTGAAGCAGAATTTTAAAAAGTGGCTTGGTTTCACGAATAATTTGAACGCTTATACTTTACATAAGTAAGGAAACATGTTATACTGAAAGCAAGAATATAAGAAAAGAGGCGGGGAGATATCTTCGCCTCTTGCTTATGAGGAGGTGGATGCAATCGCAACGATCGTTGAATTAGTCAGAGAAGTTGTAGAACCTGTCATTGAAGCTCCTTTTGAACTCGTAGATATCGAGTATGGAAAGATTGGTAGTGACATGATTCTCAGTATTTTTGTAGACAAGCCTGAAGGAATCACCTTGAATGATACAGCGGACTTGACTGAAATTATCAGTCCTATCCTAGATACTATCAATCCGGATCCCTTCCCAGAACAATATTTCCTAGAAATTACCAGTCCAGGATTGGAGCGTCCTTTGAAAACCAAGGAAGCAATCGCTGGAGCAGTTGGGAAATACATCCATGTCGGGCTCTACCAAGCCATCGACAAGCAAAAGGTTTTTGAAGGAACCTTGTTGTCCTTTGAAGAGGATGAGTTGACAATGGAATATATGGATAAAACGCGCAAGAAAACAGTCCGGATTCCATATAACTTGGTATCAAAAGCACGTTTAGCAGTAAAATTATAGAAAAGAAAGGATAGCTTTTGAGAATTCAAAAGTAAAAAGAACATGAGTAAAGAAATGCTAGAGGCCTTCCGCATTTTGGAAGAAGACAAGGGAATCAAGAAAGAAGATATCATCGATGCAGTCGTAGAATCACTTCGCTCTGCTTATCGTAGACGCTATGGTCAATCAGACAGCGTAGCTATCGACTTCAACGAAAAAACAGGTGACTTTACAGTCTACACAGTTCGCGAGGTTGTTGATGAAGTATTTGATAGCCGTTTGGAAATCAGTTTGAAAGATGCTCTTGCCATTAATTCAGCCTATGAGCTTGGTGACAAAATCAAGTTTGAAGAAGCACCAGGAGAGTTTGGTCGTGTAGCAGCCCAATCTGCTAAACAAACCATCATGGAGAAAATGCGTAAGCAAACACGTGCCATTACCTACAATACTTACAAAGAGCATGAACAAGAAATCATGTCAGGTACAGTTGAACGTTTTGACAACCGCTTCATTTATGTCAACCTTGGTAGCATCGAAGCTCAATTGTCAAAACAAGATCAAATTCCTGGAGAAGTGTTTGCTTCTCATGATCGTATCGAAGTCTATGTTTACAAAGTCGAAGACAATCCTCGTGGAGTTAACGTCTTTGTTAGCCGTAGTCACCCAGAGATGATCAAACGTTTGATGGAACAAGAGATTCCAGAAGTATATGATGGAACTGTTGAAATCATGAGCGTAGCCCGTGAAGCAGGTGACCGTACGAAAGTTGCTGTTCGTAGCCACAATCCTAACGTGGATGCTATCGGAACAATCGTTGGACGTGGTGGAGCGAACATCAAGAAAATCACTAGCAAATTCCACCCAGCTCGCTACGATGCTAAGAGCGACCGCATGGTACCTGTAGAAGAAAACATCGATGTTATTGAGTGGGTAGCAGATCCAGCTGAATTTATCTACAATGCCATAGCTCCTGCCGAAGTTGACCAAGTTATCTTTGATGAAAACGACAGCAAGCGTGCCTTGGTTGTTGTTCCAGATAACAAGCTTTCTCTTGCTATCGGTCGTCGTGGACAAAACGTTCGCTTGGCAGCTCACTTGACTGGATACCGTATCGATATCAAATCTGCAAGTGAATTTGAAGCTATGGAAGAAGCAGGTCAAGTTGATTTCGCTGACACAGACGAATTGACTGAAGAATAAAAGCTGCAAGAGGAGGGAAAGATGAAAACAAGAAAAATCCCTTTGCGCAAGTCTGTTGTTTCCAACGAAGTGATTGACAAGCGAGATTTACTCCGTATTGTCAAGAACAAAGAAGGAGAGGTCTTTATCGACCCGACAGGCAAGGCTAATGGTCGTGGCGCTTATATCAAGTTAGACAATGCAGAAGCCCTAGAGGCAAAAAAGAAAAAAGTCTTTAACCGTAGCTTTAACATAGAAGTTGAAGAAAGCTTTTATGACGAGTTGATTGCTTATGTTGATCACAAAGTAAAAAGAAGAGAGTTAGGACTTGAATAAGCAAAAAGTAAGTAATCTCTTGGGACTTGCTCAACGAGCAGGGAAAATCATTTCGGGTGAAGAAATGGTAGTTAAGGCTATTCAAGACCAGAAAGTAAAACTGGTATTTCTGGCTCATGATGCTGCTCCCAACCTGACCAAGAAGATTCAAGATAAAAGTGACTATTATCAAGTAGAAGTTATTACCGTGTTTTCAACACTGGAATTAAGCATAGCAGTCGGAAAATCGAGAAAGGTTCTGGCTGTAACAGATGCTGGATTTACAAAGAAAATGAGGTCTATTATGGAATAGAAGAGGAGGACATGATTTGTCTAAGAAAAGATTGTACGAAATCGCAAAAGAACTTGGAAAAGAAAGTAAAGAAGTTGTAGCGCGTGCAAAAGAGTTGGGCTTGGAAGTGAAGAGCCACTCGTCAAGCGTTGAAGCCGATGCTGCTGAAAAAATCGTAGCTAGCTTTAAACCTGCTGCTCCTAAAGCAGAGGCAAAACCTGCAGCGCCAAAAGTAAGTGAAGCGAAGGTGGAAAACAAATCTGCTACGCCAGCAGCTTCTAAGGAAGAAAAAGTAGTAGCTGCTAGACCACAGAGCCGAAACTTCAAAGCAGAGCGTGAAGCTCGTGCAAAAGAGCAGGCAGAACGACGCAAGCAAAACAAGGGCAACAACCGCGACCAACAACAAAACGGAAACCGTCAAAAGAATGACAACCGTAATGGTGGAAAACCAGGTCAAGGAAACCGCGACAACCGCCGTTTTAATGATCAAACTAAGAAACAACAAGGTCAAGGGAATCGTGGGAATGATCGCCGCCAACAAGCCGATAATCGTCCCAACCAAGCGGGCCCACGTATTGATTTCAAGGCTCGTGCAGCAGCCCTGAAGGCTGAGCAAAATGCAGAATACGCACGCTCAAGCGAGGAACGCTTCAAACAGTCTCGGGAAGCTAAAGAAGCCTTGGCTCAAGCTAACAAGCGCAAAGAACCAGAGGAAATCTTTGAGGAGGCTGCTAAACTAGCTGAACAAACTCAGCAAGTGGTTGAAGTAGCTCCTGTAGTCAAGGAGCCTGTAGTGGATACACGTCGTAAAAAACAAGCCCGACCAGACAAAGATCGTGATGATTACGATCGCGAGGAAGATGGTCCAAGAAAACAACAAAAGAATCGAAGTAACCAAAATCAAGTGAGAAATCAGAAGAACAGTAACTGGAATAACAATAAGAAAAATAAAAAGGGCAATAAGCAAAATAACCATAATCAGGCTTCAAAACCTGTTACAGAACGCAAATTCCACGAATTGCCAACAGAATTTGAATACACAGATGGTATGACTGTTGCGGAAATTGCAAAACGTATCAAACGTGAACCAGCTGAGATTGTTAAGAAACTCTTTATGATGGGTGTCATGGCTACCCAAAACCAATCTTTGGATGGTGATACGATTGAACTTCTCATGGTGGATTATGGTATTGAAGCGAAACAAAAAGTCGAAGTTGACAATGCTGATATCGAACGTTTCTTCGTAGAAGATGGTTATCTCAACGAGGACGAGTTGGTTGAACGTCCACCAGTTGTAACCATCATGGGACACGTTGACCACGGGAAGACAACCCTTTTGGATACACTTCGTAATTCACGTGTTGCAACAGGAGAAGCAGGTGGTATCACTCAACATATCGGTGCCTACCAAATAGTCGAAGGTGGTAAGAAAATTACTTTCCTTGATACACCAGGACACGCGGCCTTTACGTCAATGCGTGCACGTGGTGCTTCTGTTACTGATATTACCATCTTGGTCGTAGCGGCTGATGACGGGGTTATGCCTCAAACTATCGAAGCCATTAACCACTCAAAAGCGGCTAATGTTCCAATCATCGTTGCTATCAATAAAATTGATAAACCAGGTGCCAACCCCGAACGTGTTATCGGAGAGTTGGCAGAGCATGGTGTTATGTCGACAGCTTGGGGTGGAGATTCTGAGTTTGTAGAAATCTCAGCCAAATTCAACCAAAATATCGATGAACTCTTGGAAACTGTCCTTCTAGTAGCTGAAATCCAAGAACTCAAAGCAGATCCAACAGTTCGTGCCATCGGTACAGTTATCGAAGCGCGCTTGGATAAAGGAAAAGGTGCGGTTGCAACCCTTCTTGTTCAACAAGGTACTTTGAACGTTCAAGACCCAATCGTTGTCGGAAATACTTTCGGACGTGTCCGTGCCATGACCAATGACCTTGGACGTCGTGTTAAGGTTGCAGGACCATCAACACCAGTTTCTATCACAGGTTTGAACGAAGCACCTATGGCGGGTGATCACTTTGCTGTATACGAAGATGAAAAATCTGCTCGTGCAGCTGGTGAAGAACGTGCTAAACGTGCTCTTATGAAGCAACGTCAAGCTACTCAACGTGTCAGCCTAGAAAATCTATTTGACACTCTTAAAGCTGGTGAACTTAAATCTGTTAACGTCATCATCAAAGCTGACGTACAAGGTTCTGTTGAAGCTCTTGCTGCCTCACTTCAAAAGATTGATGTGGAAGGTGTAAAAGTTACCATCGTTCACTCAGCAGTTGGTGCTATTAATGAATCTGACGTCACCCTTGCCGAAGCTTCAAATGCCTTTATCGTAGGTTTCAACGTACGCCCTACACCACAAGCTCGTCAACAAGCAGAAGCAGACGATGTAGAAATCCGTCTCCACAGCATTATCTACAAGGTTATCGAAGAGATGGAAGAAGCCATGAAAGGGATGCTCGATCCAGAATTTGAAGAAAAAGTTATCGGTGAAGCAATCATCCGTGAAACCTTCAAAGTATCTAAAGTCGGAACGATCGGTGGATTTATGGTTACCAGTGGTAAAGTTACCCGTGACTCAAAAGTCCGTGTTATTCGTGACGGTGTCGTTATTTACGATGGTGAACTTGCAAGCTTGAAACACTATAAAGATGACGTCAAAGAAGTTACAAACGGCCGTGAAGGTGGTCTCATGATTGATGGCTACAATGATATCCAGACTGACGACGTGATTGAGGCATATGTCATGGAAGAAATCAAACGATAAAAGAGAAACGATAGCTCATTTGACTCGTTGTCAACAGCGCCTTGATGAACTTCAGTTCTATCTAAGGCTTGTTTCCTAGATTCAAATGGCTCTAGTTCCTCTATCTAATAAAAATAGCTAGGTCTGCTGGCCTAGCTTTTGGTTCAATAGAGAGGAAGGAATAGCATGGGAAATCATTTCCGTACGGATCGTGTGGGCATGGAAATCAAACGCGAAGTCAATGAGATTTTACAAAAGAAAGTCCGTGATCCCCGTGTACAAGGTGTGACCATCACAGATGTTCAGATGCTAGGTGATTTGTCTGCGGCTAAGGTCTACTACACCATTTTAAGCGACCTCGCTTCAGATAATCAAAAGGCTCAAATCGGGCTTGAAAAAGCAACTGGTACTATCAAACGTGAACTCGGTCACAATTTGAAATTGTATAAAATTCCAGACTTAAATTTCGTCAAAGATGAATCCATCGAGTATGGAAACAAGATTGACGAGATGTTACGCAATCTGGATAAAAACTAAGCAGAAAGAGGGGAATCCCTCTTTTTTATTTTGAAGAAGCAAGATTTACAGCATTCAAAACCTAATAAGAAAAATAAGTTCTTAAAATTTCATTTCTCAAGCAAATATGATATGATATAGTTCAAATTGAAAGAAAAAGAGAAAAAACAAGATGTCTAAACAAGATGTAGCTTTGCAAGTATTGCAACAAGTCGTGAAACTTCCTGTCGTCAAAGTTGATCGGTCAAAATTTTTAGTTGATAAATTTTCCAAAGTATTGAATCCCAAGGATATTCCTAGACTCTTAGAAGAAGGACCAACAGCCCTATTAGCACAAGATATTTTAGATAAAGTTGCTGATTCTTGTATTAAGGATACTGTTTTATTGGCAAGTGGGACTTCTGTTATCGCTGGTATACCTGGAGGACTAGCCCTTGCAATCACTATTCCAACAGATGTGGCTCAATTTTATGCCTTTTCATTAAAATTAGCGCAAGAATTGGGATATATTTATGGTTATGATGATCTTTGGGCTTCGCGGAATGAATTGAGTGAAGAAGCCAAAAATACACTCTTGCTCTATCTTGGGGTCATGCTTGGTGTCAACAGTGCTGGAGCTCTCCTTAGGGCTGGTGGTGTATCAGTTGCTAAGCATGTCATGAAAACAGTACCTCAAAAGGCTTTGGCTAAGACCTTGTGGTATCCTATTCTAGAAAAAATTTTGAAAATTTTTGGGGTGAGTCTGACAAAAGGTGGTTTTGCTAAAGGAATGGGCAAAGTTATCCCAATTCTAGGAGGTATTGTCTCAGGTGGTTTAACTTATACAACCATGAAGCCTATGGGTAAAAGTTTGCAAAAGGAATTATCCAAACTAGTCAATTATAGTGAAACTCAGTATCAAAGAGATGTAGAAACGATTCGAAAAGAAGCAGAAATCATCGAAGGAGAGTAATATGGGTATCATAAAAATTCTGGCTAAAACTTATGGAAATTACTTTTTTACGATGCAAGGGCTCAAAGTCTTAAAAACGATGAAAAAGGATGAGAATATTGTTGTTGGCTTGGGTAAATTATTTATTGCAGATAAGCTAATGGATATGGCACAAGGATTGCTAAAATCAGATGATAAAGATTGAACGATTTCCGAGTGATTCAATCCTGGAATGGAGATAAGTGAAATAAATAACCTTATATAAAACTAGCAGGCTTGTACTGCTAGTTTTTTTATCCCATGCCTTGTGGTATAATAAGAAAAGAAAAGCCAGTGAAAGAATGTAACGGAGGTTGTGATGGATAATATTATTGACGTTTCTATTCCTGTTGCGGAAGTGGTGGACAAGCATCCCGAAGTTTTAGAAATCCTAGTGGAGCTCGGTTTTAAACCTCTCGCCAACCCAATCATGCGCAATACAGTTGGTCGGAAAGTATCTCTTAAACAAGGCTCTAAGCTTGAAGGAACTCCTATGGATAAGATTGTGCGTACGCTTGAAGCAAATGGATATGAAGTGATTGGATTAGATTAATGGCAGATGAACGAATTCATGTCCTTCGGGATATTTTATTAGAATTGCATAATGGGGCTTCGCCTGAGTCCGTTCAGGAGCGCTTTGATGCAACCTTTACAGGCGTTTCAGCCATTGAGATTTCCCTCATGGAGCATGAGTTGATGAACTCGGATTCAGGTGTCACCTTCGAAGATGTCATGGAACTCTGTGATGTCCATGCTAATCTTTTTAAAAACGCCGTGAAGGGCGTTGAAGTTGAGGATACAGAACATCCAGGTCATCCTGTGCGTGTCTTTAAGGACGAAAATCTAGCTCTTCGTGCAGCCTTGATTCGTGTTCGTAGATTGTTAGACACTTATGAGTCAATGGAAGACGAGGAAATGCTTGCGGAAATGCGTAAGGGTTTGGTTCGCCAAATGGGACTTGTAGGGCAGTTTGACCGTCACTATCAACGCAAGGAAGAACTCTTCTTTCCTATCATGGAGCGTTATGGACATGATTCACCACCAAAGGTTATGTGGGGAGTGGATGACCAGATTAGGGAACTCTATCAAAAAGCCATGTCTACAGTCAAGTCACTACCAGAGGTATCCATTAGTACTGTAAAGAAAGATTTTGAAGCTTTTGCGACAGAATTTGAAAGTATGATTTTCAAGGAAGAGTCCATCCTTCTCATGATTCTGCTCGAGTCTTTCACCCAGGATGACTGGATTCAGATTGCTGAAGAAAGTGACGCCTATGGATATGCCATTATCCGTCCGTCTGAGAAATGGGTTCCTGAACGTCAAAGTTTTGTTGAGGAGAAAAGTGTAGAAGAACCAACTCAGCTAGAAACTGTAGATGGACAAGTTCAGCAAGTGATTGATACGCCAGAAGGTCAGTTTACCATTACCTTTACTCCTAAGGAAAAGGAAATAGTGCTAGACCGTAATAGTCAACAGGCTTTTGGCAATGGCTATCTTTCAGTTGAACAAGCAAATCTTATCCTCAATCACCTGCCTATGGAGATTACCTTTGTTAATAAGGATGATATCTTCCAGTATTATAATGACAATACACCAGCGGATGAGATGATTTTCAAGCGGACGCCGTCCCAGGTCGGGAGAAATGTTGAGCTTTGTCACCCACCCAAGTATCTGGACAAGGTAAAAACCATTATGAAAGGCCTTCGTGAGGGAAAAAGGGACAAGTACGAGATGTGGTTCAAGTCAGAATCACGAGGCAAGTTTGTCCATGTCACCTACGCAGCTGTCCACGATCAAGCAGGCGAATTTCAAGGAGTCTTGGAGTATGTTCAGGACATCCAACCCTACCGTGATATAGATACAGATTACTACCGTGGATTAGAATAAGGAGAACAAATGAGTTACGAACGTGATTTTATGAAGGACTTTGAAGAGTGGGTCAACACTCAGGTTATGATTAACGAAATGGCACACAAGGAAAGTCAAAAGGTCTATGAAGAAGATCAAGATGAGCGCGCTAAAGATGCCATGATTCGCTACGAGAGTCGCTTAGATGCCTACCAGTTCTTACTAGGTAAATTTGAAAACTTCAAGGCAGGCAAGGGATTCCATGATTTACCAGAAGGTTTGTTTGGCGAGAGAAATTATTAATGTTTAGAAATTAGAAAGGGGAGTGGAACTCCCTTTTTCATTGTTCCTTGAGCCTTTTTGTGTTACAATGTTAGCATGAAAACGAAAAATATTATTAAAACAGGTTTAGTTGTGGCAGGACTTGGAGCACTCGCCTTTGGAGCAAAGAAAGTAGCCGATGAGCACAAGCTCATGAAGACGCAAGAAGAGTTGACTGCGATTGTGCGTGACTACTTTTCAGAGATGGGTGAAATCGCGACTCTCTATGTCCAAGTATATGAAAGCAATTTAGAGCGTCTTGTTGGTGGTGTCATTTTTGAAGATGGTCGTCACTATACCTTTGTCTATGAAGATGAAGATCTCATCTACGAGGAGGAAGTCTTATGATTTCTCCTAAGAGTATCGAAGAATTAGCAAATCTAGTAGAGCAGGGTGGGAAGAAGGCCTTCCTTTTTGTTGCGGATTGGTGTGGTGATTGCCGTTATATCTATCCTGCCTTGCCAGAGATTGAAGAGGAAAATCCAGAGTTCACTTTTATACGGGTAGATCGAGATGAGTACATAGAGCTTGCTAAACTTTGGGATGTATACGGAATTCCTAGTCTTGTTGTATTAGACAAGGACAAGGAGATTGGACGTTTTGTCAATCGTGACCGTAAAACCAAGGAGCAAATCAATGACTTTTTAGCAGGATTGAAATAGGAGAAAAAGAAAGAATGATTTTCACATATAACAAAGAATATGTCGGAGATGTCCTTATGGTCATCGTGAAAAACAGTGGAGATGCCAAACTAGATGTTGAACGTAAAGGCAATGTGGCGCGTGTTTTCCTAAAAGAAACTGGTGAAACTGTCGCATGGAACATTTTTGAAGTTTCTAGCATGTTTGAAATCGCTGAGCGCGGGCAAGTCTTTTTAACTGACGAGCAAGTAGCACGTTTGAACCAAGGGTTGCAGGTGCAAGGATTTGCTGAAGAAATCATCAATGACAAGGAACCCAAATTTGTGGTCGGTGAAATTCTAGAGATGGTTGCGCATCCAGATAGTGACCACCTAAATATCTGCCAGGTTGCTGTTGGAAATGACAAAACAGTACAAATCGTTGCAGGTGCTCCTAATGCGCGTGTCGGATTGAAAACCATTGTAGCTCTTCCAGGTGCGATGATGCCAAAAGGCAATCTCATTTTTCCAGGGGAACTTCGTGGAGAAAAGAGTTTTGGGATGATGTGTAGTCCTCGTGAACTTGCCTTGCCAAATGCTCCGCAAAAACGTGGTGTCATTGAATTATCAGACGACCAAGTAGTTGGAACACCCTTTGACCCAGCTACACACTGGACTGCTTAATCACTAAAAGTGATTTATAATCTTTGCTTGAGGAAAATAGGATGGCAAAAAATGTTGTGATCACAGGTGCAACATCAGGTATCGGTGAAGCCATTGCGCGTGCCTATCTAGGAAAAGGTGAGAATGTTGTACTCACAGGACGTCGAACAGAAAGACTCCAAGCTCTCCAAGCTGAGTTTTCAGAAGCCTTTCCAAATCAAAAAGTCTGGACCTTTCCGTTAGATGTCACAGATATGAGCATGGTAAAGACTGTTTGTTCAGAAATTTTAGAGACAGTAGGTCAGGTTGATATCTTGGTCAATAATGCTGGACTGGCTCTAGGCTTATCGCCTTATCAGGACTATGAAGAGTTGGATATGCTGATCATGCTGGATACCAATGTCAAGGGTTTCATGGTAGTTACACGCTGTCTCTTACCTTCCATGGTAGCAGCCAATCAAGGGCATATTATCAATATGGGTTCTACTGCAGGTATATACGCCTATGCTGGTGCGGCGGTTTATGCAGCAACCAAGGCTGCAGTCAAGACCTTTTCGGATGGCTTACGGATTGATACTATAGCTACAGATATCAAGGTAACGACCATTCAACCTGGTATTGTCGAGACTGATTTTTCAAAAGTCCGTTTTCATGGTGATGAAGCACGAGCTGCGACGGTCTATCAAGGGCTTGAAGCCTTGCAGGCACAAGATATCGCTGATGCAGTAGTTTATGTGACCAGTCAACCACGAAGAGTACAAATCACAGATATGACCATCATGGCCAATCAACAAGCAACTGGTTTTATGATTCATAGAGATTAATATTATTTTAAAAAAAGTTACAAATTTTGTAACTTTTTTTATTTTCCTTCGAATAGGTAAGTAGGAGGATGAAAAATGTATAATAAAGTTATTATGATTGGACGCTTGACGTCTACACCAGAATTGCACAAAACTAACAACGACAAGTCTGTAGCTCGTGCGACGATTGCTATTAACCGTCGTTTCAAGGATCAAAATGGAGAACGTGAAGCTGATTTTATCAATATTGTAGTCTGGGGCAAACTTGCTGAAACTTTGGCTAGCTACGCTACTAAAGGCAGTCTCATTTCTGTTGATGGGGAACTTCGTACCCGTAAGTTCGAGAAGAATGGTCAGACCAACTATGTGACCGAAGTTCTCGCCACAGGCTTCCAACTTTTGGAAAGTCGTGCCCAACGTGCTATGCGTGAAAATAATGCAGGTCAAGACTTGGCAGATTTAGTCTTGGAAGAGGAGGAACTTCCCTTTTAAAATGGCAAGAGTTAGAGAGCTTTCTCCAACTCTTTTTTAATACAATAAATCAGACTTTTTTCTTGACTATTTCTGACCAAGTGATACAATAGAATCATAAGTTAGCACTCTAACATTAAGAGTGCTAAAATGAATGAATAGGAACTGGAGGAAAACAGATGTTGAAACCATTAGGAGACCGAGTGGTCTTAAAGATTGAAGAAAAAGAACAAACTGTTGGGGGATTTGTCCTTGCAGGAACAGCGCAAGAAAAAACAAAAACAGCTAAAGTAGTGGCTACTGGACAAGGTGTTCGTACATTGAGTGGCGAACTAGTAGCTCCAAGTGTAAAAGTTGGAGATCAAGTTTTAGTGGAAGCCCATGCAGGTATTGATGTCAAAGATGGTGATGAAAAATACATCATCGTAGGCGAAGCTAATATCTTAGCAATTGTAGAAGAATAGAAAGAGGTATTAAAATGTCAAAAGAAATTAAATTTTCATCTGATGCACGCTCAGCAATGGTGCGTGGTGTTGATACATTGGCCGATACAGTCAAAGTAACCTTAGGTCCTAAAGGTCGTAACGTCGTTCTTGAAAAATCATTCGGTTCACCATTGATTACCAATGATGGTGTAACAATCGCCAAAGAAATTGAATTAGAAGACCATTTTGAAAACATGGGTGCCAAATTGGTATCAGAAGTAGCTTCTAAGACCAACGATATCGCTGGTGACGGGACAACTACTGCAACAGTTTTGACTCAGGCTATCGTTCGTGAAGGAATTAAAAACGTCACTGCCGGTGCAAATCCAATCGGTATTCGTCGTGGGATTGAAGCTGCGGTTGCAGCAGCTGTCGAAAATTTGAAAGACACTGCAATTCCAGTAGCCAACAAAGAAGCCATCGCTCAAGTTGCAGCAGTATCTTCTCGCTCTGAAAAAGTTGGTGAGTATATTTCTGAAGCCATGGAAAAAGTTGGTAAAGATGGTGTTATTACAATTGAAGAATCACGTGGTATGGCTACGGAACTTGAAGTTGTCGAAGGGATGCAATTTGATCGCGGTTATTTGTCACAATACATGGTGACTGATAACGAAAAGATGGTAGCAGAACTTGAAAATCCATACATTTTAATCACCGATAAGAAAATTTCAAATATCCAAGAAGTGTTACCATTATTGGAAAGTATTCTTCAAAGTAGCCGTCCACTCCTAATCATTGCTGATGATGTAGATGGTGAAGCCCTCCCAACACTTGTTTTGAATAAAATTCGTGGTACTTTCAATGTTGTTGCTGTCAAAGCTCCAGGATTTGGTGATCGGCGCAAAGCCATGTTGGAAGATATTGCCATCTTAACTGGCGGTACCGTCATTACAGAAGATCTTGGTCTTGAGTTGAAGGATGCTACTATAGAAGCGCTTGGTCAAGCAGCTAAAGTCACTGTTGAAAAAGACAGTACAGTAATCGTTGAGGGTGCAGGAAATTCTGAAGCCATTGCCAACCGTGTCGCAGTCATCAAGTCCCAAATCGAAACAACAACATCAGAATTTGATCGTGAAAAACTCCAAGAACGTTTGGCAAAATTGTCTGGTGGAGTTGCTGTTATTAAGGTTGGTGCCGCAACAGAAACTGAATTGAAAGAAATGAAACTTCGTATCGAAGACGCGCTTAATGCAACTCGTGCAGCGGTAGAAGAAGGAATCGTTGCCGGAGGTGGTACAGCTCTTGTCAATGTGATTCCAGCGGTTGCTAATTTGGAATTGACTGGAGATGAAGCTACAGGACGTAATATTGTTCTGCGTGCCTTAGAAGAACCAGTCCGTCAAATTGCTCATAATGCTGGTTATGAAGGTTCTATTGTTATTGACCGTCTAAAGAATGCTGAAGCAGGTACAGGATTTAATGCTGCTACAGGAGAATGGGTCAATATGATTGAAGCAGGAATCATTGATCCAGTCAAGGTTAGCCGTTCAGCATTACAAAATGCTGCATCAGTAGCAAGCTTGATCTTAACAACCGAAGCAGTTGTTGCTAATAAACCAGAACCAGCTGCTCCAGCGCCAGCGATGGATCCATCAATGATGGGCGGTTATTAGAAAAACCAAAAAGGTAGGAATTTTAAATTCCTACCTTTTTAATCTGAACTAGAATCTTGTCGGTTCATAAAAAAGAGGAAGATATTCTTCCTCTTTATCTTATGGTTTAATTACATCAACGCCACCCATGTATGGGCGAAGAACTTCAGGGATAGTCACAGAACCATCTTCGTTTTGATAATTTTCAAGAATAGCTGCAACTGTACGTCCAACTGCAAGACCAGATCCGTTCAAGGTATGAAGAAGTTTAACCTTGCCGTCAGCTTCATCACGATAGCGGATTTGCGCACGACGAGCTTGGAAATCTTCTGTATTTGAACAGCTAGAGATTTCACGATAAGTATTTTGAGCTGGAATCCAAACTTCCAAGTCATAAGTCTTAGCTGCAGAGAATCCCATATCTCCAGTTGAAAGAGCCACTACTCGGTATGGAAGATTGAGTTTTTGGAGGATATTTTCGGCATTGCCAACCATTTTTTCCAATTCATCATAAGATTCTTCTGGTTTAGCAAATTTGACCATTTCAACCTTGTGGAATTGGTGCAAACGGATCAAACCACGAGTATCACGGCCAGCTGAACCAGCTTCAGAACGGAATGATGGGCTCATAGCTGTAAAGTAGATTGGTAAGTCTTTCCCATCAAGAATTTCATCACGATAGTAGTTTGTTAAGGGTACTTCAGCAGTAGGGATAAGGACATAATTTGTGTCGCTTAGTTCAAAGGTATCTTCTTTAAATTTTGGATATTGTCCTGTACCAAACATAGAATCATGGTTGACCATGTATGGAGGGATGACTTCTGTATAGCCTTCTTTTGCGTGTTCATCTAACATGAAGTTGTAGATGGCACGTTCTAGTTTTGCACCGAGCCCTTTATAGAAGAGGAAGCGAGCTCCGGTAACTTTCGCACCGCGTTCCCAGTCTAGGATGCCTAGGGCTTCTCCTAAGTCCCAGTGAGCTTTAACGTCAAAGCCGAAATCACGAGGAGTTCCCCAACGGCGAACTTCGACATTGTCATTTTCATCAGCTCCAACGGGCACGCTATCAGCAGGAATATTTGGAAGAGTGGTGGTAAATTCTGTTAACTTAGCATCGATTTCTGCCAATTCTGCATCTAATGATTTGATATCAGCAGAGAGAGCTTGCATGGCAGTGATTTTGTCATCCGCATTTTCTTTGTTGCGTTTAGCTTGGGCAATTTCGGCAGAAACAGTGTTGCGTTCAGATTTAAGAGTTTCAACCTTGACCAAGATGTCTCGACGTTTGGCATCGATTTCTTTCATCTCATTCAAAGTAGCAGCGGCTACCCCACGTGTAGCCAGTTTTTTAGCGACAGTATCAAAATCTGTGCGGATTCGTTTGATATCTAACATAAGAACTCCTTTATGATAAAAAGCACACCTATTAAAGCGTTGGAGTGGCAGGGCCACGGTTCCATCCAACTTCACAGATGTGCACTTGATTATGTATGTAATTGAGAATAACGGTAGAATTTCACCTATCCCTCCTATCTGCTCGCAACAACCGCAGACTTTCTAAAAGAAGGGGATAACCTACTTATCCGTTGTTATGATTATACTAAAGTTTCTATTTTTTTGCAAATAGATTTTTAATTTTTTGACCGATGATTTGGATGAGAGTAGGAAGTTTGACAACTTTATCATTGCCTAGCTTTTCACGAGCAATTTTAAGAATTTTTCCAGAATCTTTTGAGGCGAAGAGAAATTTTCCTTGGTCTGTAAAAACTTCAAAATGACGACTAACCTTACGACCCGAAACATTGGCACCGATTTGATTAACACTGATCCAAGGAATTTGGATATAATCCTCAATATTGCGATCTGAGTAAAATTCTAAGGCTTGGTCTCCTACCAAAAATTTTCCAACTTTTCCTTGTATAGAGAGGTAAGAAGTTCCAGTAGTTTGTAGGTCAACGACCTTGTTGAGAGATTGTGCCATGTTTAATCTTCCTTACTTTCACCGAAAAAGGCTTGGTAGAGAGCTTTGATAGCAGCCTTTTCTTGATCTTTATGGACCACGAACATGATGGAAACTTCACTAGAACCTTGGGACATCATCTGGATATTAATCTTGTTTTCAGATAGGGCACGAGTAGCTGTAGCAGTAACCCCGATATGACTCTTCATTTTTTCACCCACAATCATAATGATTGAGAGATCGTGTTCAATTTCAGCGTGGTCCACTTCGGCTTTTTGGACCAATTGACGAATGATTTCTTCCTCTTTGATAGGAGTCAGTTCGCGTGAACGTAAAATAACAGAAAGGTCATCGATACCAGTTGGCATATGTTCCCAACCAATATTTAAATCTTCGAGAATTTGAAGTACTTTACGACCAAAACCAATTTCGCGGTTCATCAGATACTTAGACACATTGATGCTGACAAAGCCAGAGTCGCCAGCAATTCCAACTACCGGGAATTTATCGCTACTATGTTGAAGTACAATTCGAGTACCTGGGTGGTCAGGATTATTGGTATTTTTGATAACGAGAGGAATCTTTCCGCGGTAGGCTGGAAGGAGTGCTTCGTCATGGAGTACAGAGAATCCAGCATAGGCTAGTTCCCGCATTTCACGGTAAGTTAATTCAGGAATTGAGTGTGGTTCGTGAATAATACCAGGATGTGCTGCAAAAATCCCATTGACATCTGTAAAGTTTTCGTAAAGGTCTGCTTTGACACCTGCAGCAATGATGGAACCTGTGATATCAGATCCTCCACGGGAGAAGGTACAGATTTGATTATCTTTGGTTACACCAAAGAATCCAGGAATAACAAGGACTTCTGTGCCATTATTGAGTTCTTCAATTTTATCATAGCTTGAAGGAATGATGCGAGCATTACCAGGTTCACTGGTAACAACAATACCAGCTTCTCGTGGATGAACGTAGCGAGCCTCTAATCCATTTTGGTTAAAGTAAGCTGCAATGAGTTTTGCATTATTATTTTCCCCAGCAGCAAGAAAGGTATCGTAAAGAAATTCGTTGTTTTCAATTGGGAGGGTAGTGAGAGCACGGATACTTTTAGAAATTCGTTCTAAAACAGCTGGTTTAAGTCCTAGTTCGCTAACCATAGCTGCATAACGATTGATAATCCAGTTTTGGCTAGTACTGATATCATTTCCTGCAACATAATCACGATAATATTTAATCAAAGCATCCGTAACCTTGGTATCTTCAGCATTACGTTTTCCTGGTGCAGATACAACTACAAAACGACGTTCAGGGTCACTTTTTACAATGTTTAAAACCTTTTTTAACTGGCTTGCAGAGGCAAGTGAACTTCCTCCAAATTTTACAACCTTCATAAGTACTCCTAAGATAGTATTTTATACGATTATAGCAGAAAGAAGGTCTTTTTTCAATCTGGAATAGGGAAGACCACATCTTCTTTGAGGTCTTGACATGATAATTTCAACCTAGCTATTATAAGTATTGAAAATGTTCTTTAAAAAAATCGGATGATACACTTTTATTCGATTTTCGCTTGTATAAATGAATAGAAAAAGATATACTTTGATAATAGAATCATTTAATCTGCTGTTTAAATTAAAGGAGTGGCTATGAATCATATTATCTTTCAAATTCAAGACGATTTAGCAACAATTACTTTAAATCGTCCCGAGGTGGCAAATGGTTTCCATATTCCTATGTGTGAAGAAATTTTAGAAGCACTGGAATTAGCTGAAAAAGACAATTCTGTTTCATTTATTCTCATCAATGCTGCAGGCAAGGTGTTTTCTGTCGGTGGAGACTTAGTTGAGATGAAACGTGCTGTCGATGAGGATGATATCGCTTCTCTAACTAGAATCGCTGAATTGGTCAATACTATTTCTTATAAGATTAAACAGATTCCTAAACCGGTTATCATGGAAGTGGACGGAGCAGTTGCTGGAGCTGCAGCTAATATGGCCTTGGCAGTTGATTTCTGTATCGCATCTGACAAGTCTAAATTTATACAGGCCTTTGTCGGTGTAGGATTGGCTCCTGATGCAGGTGGTTTATTCTTGCTTACCCGATCTTTAGGTGCAACTCGAGCGACGCAACTAGCGATGACAGGTGAGGCTTTTACTGCTGAAAAAGCCATGGAAGCAGGAGCTTTGTATCGCCTATGTACAAGCGAACAATTAGAGAAAACAAGAGAGCAATTATTGAAGAAGTTGAGACGTGGTTCTTCAAATTCCTATGCTGCGATTAAGAAGCTAGTGTGGGAAAGCGAATTTAAACAGTGGCACGAGTATGCTCAACTAGAATTAGAATTACAGAAATCACTATCATATACGGAAGATTTTAAAGAAGGTGTTCGTGCACATTCGGAAAGAAGACGTCCAAAATTTGTCGGGAAATAAAAAATACTTGCACAATTCTTTGAAGTTTGATATACTTTTTTTGTCAAATGTTTTGATAATGAAACTTTTTTGGTGAGGAGGGAAGAGAAATGGACTACCAACAAGTCAATGACTATTTAACATCAATTTTTAATAACGTCCTAGTGATTGAGGAAGTTAGTTTGCGAGGTAGTCGTTTCAAGGATATCTCTATCAAAGAAATGCACACGATTGATGTTATCGGTAAGTATCCAGATGTGACTCCGAGTCAAGTTTCCAAAGAGTTGATGGTGACTCTAGGGACTGTGACAACGAGCTTAAACAATTTGGAGCGAAAAGGATACATCGAACGGATTCGTTCAGATCAAGATCGTCGTGTAGTACATCTGCATTTGACAAAGAAAGGTCGCCTCGTACATCGTCTTCATAAACGCTTCCATAAGGCTATGGTCGAAAGAATTATCGAAGGCATGAGTCCTGAAGAGATGACTGTTATGGGTAAAGGATTGACTAATCTTTATCACTTTTTGGAGGATTTGAAATAATGGCTTTTGCAAAAATAAGCCAGGTCGCTCATTATGCTCCAGAGCAAATTGTCACTAACGAAGACTTGGCTCAGATCATGGAAACGAGTGATGAATGGATTTCAAGTCGGACAGGGATTAAAGAACGTCATATTTCTAAGGCACAATCAACAGGAGATTTAGCGACAGAAGTTGCAAGGCGGCTTCTAGAGAAGGCAGGGATTTCTGCTGAAGAGCTGGATTTTATTATACTTGCTACTATGACGCCTGACTCCATGATGCCTTCAACAGCAGCTCGTGTCCAAGCAAAAATTGGCGCTCATAAGGCTTTTGCCTATGATTTAACAGCTGCTTGTAGTGGGTTTGTCTTTGCTCTATCAACTGCAGAGAAGTTCATATCTTCAGGAGTTTATCGCAAGGGTCTGGTTATCGGAAGTGAAACCATGTCAAAAACCTTGGACTGGTCTGACCGCTCAACAGCTGTCTTGTTCGGAGATGGAGCTGGTGGGGTCCTACTAGAGGCAAGTGACCAAGAACATTTCTTGGCAGAAAGTCTCAATAGTGATGGTTCGCGTGGCGAATGTCTTACTTATGGTCAGACAGGGTTAATTTCACCGTTTTCAATTCAAGAAGAAGCAGATATTTTCTTGAAAATGGATGGTAGAGCAGTTTTCGACTTTGCAATTCGAGATGTGGCTGAATCCATTAAGGAGACCATCGACAAGAGTCCAATATCAGCAAATGAACTTGATTATCTCTTGCTTCATCAGGCTAATATTCGAATCTTAGATAAGATGGCTAGAAAAATCGGTGTCGATCGTGACAAGCTTCCTGCTAATATGATGAAGTATGGCAATACAAGTGCGGCAAGTATCCCGATCTTACTTTCAGAGTGTGTAGAAGAAGGGCTCATCCATATGGATGGCAGCCAAAAAATTCTCTTGTCAGGTTTCGGTGGAGGATTGACATGGGGCACACTTATTGTTACAATTTAGGTATCATGTGGTAAACACATTGTTATAAAATTTTTTATTTTAAAGGAGTCTATCATGGCAGTATTTGAAAAAGTACAAGAAATCATCGTTGAAGAACTTGGAAAAGATGCTTCAGAAGTAACACTTGAATCTTCTTTTGAAGATTTAGATGCAGATTCATTGGACTTGTTCCAAGTAATCTCAGAAATCGAAGACGCTTTTGATATCCAAATCGAAGCTGAAGACAACTTGAAAACAGTTGGTGACTTGGTTGCTTATGTTGAAGAGCAAACAAAATAATTAAAATAAATAAAGAAGGAGTAGGGGAGACCCACTCCCTCTTGTTTAGGTAATAGTTTGACGGTCAAATTATAATGTTGTCGAACTATTACGTAAGCAAGACTTGTGGAGGCAATATGAAAACACGTATCACTGAACTATTAAATATCAAATATCCTATCTTCCAAGGTGGAATGGCCTGGGTGGCTGATGGTGACTTGGCTGGAGCTGTTTCAAAAGCTGGTGGTCTTGGGATCATTGGTGGAGGAAACGCACCTAAAGAAGTGGTCAAAGCCAATATTGATAAGATTAAATCTTTAACAGACAAGCCTTTTGGTGTCAACATTATGCTCTTATCTCCTTTCGTTGAAGATATTGTTGACCTTGTCATTGAAGAAGGGGTTAAGGTAGTTACGACTGGTGCAGGAAATCCAAGTAAGTATATGGAACGATTCCATGAAGCTGGCATTACCGTTATTCCTGTAGTTCCAAGTGTCGCTTTGGCTAAACGTATGGAAAAAATCGGTGCAGATGCCGTTGTTGCCGAAGGTATGGAAGCTGGTGGACACATTGGTAAATTAACGACCATGACCTTGGTACGTCAAGTTGCGGCGGCTGTTTCAATTCCTGTTATCGCCGCAGGTGGTATTGCAGACGGTGAGGGAGCTGCTGCTGGATTTATGCTTGGTGCAGAAGCCGTGCAAGTAGGAACTCGTTTTGTAGTTGCCAAAGAATCAAACGCCCATCCAAACTATAAAGCTAAAATTTTAAAAGCTCGTGATATCGATACTACTATTTCAGCACAACATTTTGGTCATGCAGTTCGTGCCATCAAAAACCAATTGACTCGAGACTTCGAGCAAGCTGAAAAAGATGCCTTTAAACAAGAAAATCCTGATTTGGAAATCTTTGAACAAATGGGTGCGGGAGCTCTAGCTAAAGCTGTTGTCCATGGTGACGTGGATGGCGGTTCAGTGATGGCCGGCCAGATTGCAGGTTTGGTTTCTAAAGAAGAAACTGTTGAAGAAATCTTAAAAGATATCTACTATGGTGCAGCTGAGAAAATTCAATCGGAAGCCGCTCGTTGGGCAGGAGTTACAAGAAATGACTAAAACAGCCTTTCTATTTGCAGGTCAAGGAGCGCAGCACCTAGGAATGGGGCGCGAACTCTATGATCAATATGCTATCGTCAAGGAAACAATTGACCAAGCCAGCCAAGTCTTAGGTTATGATCTTCGTGACTTGATTGATAATGATGAAGCAAAGCTAAACCAGACTCGTTACACGCAACCTGCTATTTTAGCTACATCCGTTGCTATTTACCGACTATTAAAGGAAAAGGGTTTCCAACCTGATATGGTGGCAGGTTTATCACTTGGAGAATACTCTGCTCTTGTGGCTAGTGGTGCCTTGGATTTCGAAGATGCAGTAGCTTTAGTTGCTAAGCGTGGAGCTTATATGGAGGAAGCCGCTCCTGCAGGGTCTGGCAAAATGGTAGCTGTACTCAATACACCAGTTGAAGTTATCGAAAAAACTTGTCAAGAAGCTTCTCAACTTGGTGTTGTAACTCCAGCCAACTACAATACCCCAAGCCAAATTGTTATTGGTGGTGAAGTAGCTGCAGTAGATCACGCAGTTGAACTCTTGCAAGAAGCGGGTGCAAAACGCTTAATTCCTTTAAATGTTTCTGGACCTTTCCATACAGCCTTATTGGAGCATGCTAGTCAAAAATTAGCTCAAGCTTTAGATAACGTTGAGTTTAGTGACTTTGCTTGTCCACTTGTTGGAAATACAGAAGCGAAGGTCATGGAAAAAGAACGAATTGCAGAACTTTTGACTCGTCAAGTCAAGGAGCCTGTCCGTTTTTATGAAAGTATTGCAGTGATGCAAGAAGCTGGTGTCACTCGTTTTATCGAGATTGGACCTGGTAAAGTCTTGTCAGGATTTGTCAAAAAGATTGATAAAACTGCTCAACTTGCTAATGTTGAAGATCAAGCAAGTTTACAAGCACTCTTAGAAAATTAGACCAAAATGGTAGAAGTTCTGAAAGGAGAAAAATGAAACTAGAACAGAAAAATGTCTTTATTACAGGCTCAAGTCGAGGAATTGGTCTTGCCATTGCTCATAAATTTGCTAGCTTGGGAGCCAACGTTGTCTTGAATAGTCGTGGTGAAATCTCCGAGGAGCTTCTAGCTGAGTTTAAACCATACGGGGTGAAGGTCCTTGCTATTTCTGGTGATGTTTCAGACTTTACGGATGCTAAACGCATGGTGGAACAAGCCATTGAAGAGTTGGGCTCAGTTGATATCCTAGTTAATAATGCCGGGATTACTCAAGACACTCTTATGCTGAAGATGACAGAAGAAGATTTTGAGAAGGTCTTAAAAGTTAATCTGACAGGTGCCTTCAATATGACACAAGCTGTTTTGAAACAGATGATAAAAGCACGTGAAGGCGCTATTATCAATATGTCTAGTGTTGTTGGTTTGATGGGGAACATCGGTCAAGCTAACTACGCTGCTTCCAAGGCTGGTTTGATTGGATTTACCAAATCAGTAGCACGTGAGGTAGCCAATCGTAATGTGCGTGTCAATGCCATTGCGCCTGGAATGATTGAATCTGATATGACAGCAGTTCTATCTGATAAGGTAAAAGATGCCATGTTGGCACAAATTCCGATGAAACAATTTGGCCAAGCTGAGCAAGTCGCAGAGGTCACAGCCTTTCTTGCAAGCCAAGATTATCTAACGGGACAAGTCATTGCAATTGATGGTGGACTAACCATGCAATAAGAGTTAAAATAGAGGTATGAAAATGAAACTAAATCGAGTAGTAGTAACAGGTTATGGATTAACATCTCCAATTGGCAATACGCCAGAAGAATTTTGGAATAGTCTAAAAGATGGAAAGATTGGAATTAGTGAAATTACCAAGTTTGATCACAGTGCTTATGACGTTCATAATGCCGCTGAGATTAATGATTTTCCTTTTGACAAATATTTTGTGAAAAAAGACACCAATCGTTTTGATGACTATTCTTTGTATGCCTTATATGCATCTCAAGAGGCAGTGAATAATGCAAATCTTGATCTAGAAGCTGTCAACAAAGACCGTTTTGGTGTCATCGTTGCATCAGGTATTGGTGGAATCAGAGAAATCGAAGACCAAGTCCTTCGACTTCATGAAAAAGGACCAAAGCGTGTTAAACCATTAACACTTCCAAAAGCCTTGCCAAATATGGCTGCAGGAAATGTTGCCATGCGCTTTGGTGCCAATGGTATCTGTAAATCTATCAATACAGCATGTGCTTCATCAAATGATGCTATTGGAGATGCCTTCCGTTCTATCAAGTTTGGCTTCCAAGATATCATGTTGGTTGGTGGTTCAGAATCATCTATTACTCCATTTGCGATTGCAGGTTTCCAAGCCTTAACAGCTCTTTCAACAACGGAGGATCCAACTCGTGCTTCTATTCCATTTGACAAAGATCGTAATGGATTTGTCATGGGTGAAGGTTCAGGTATGTTGGTTCTTGAAAGCTTAGAACATGCTGAAAAACGCGGAGCAACTATCCTAGCTGAAGTTGTCGGTTACGGGAATACTTGTGATGCCTACCATATGACTTCACCACATCCTGAAGGTCAAGGGGCTATTAAAGCAATCAAACTTGCCTTGGAAGAAGCTGAGATTACACCAGACCAAGTTGCTTATGTCAATGCTCACGGTACATCAACTCCTGCTAATGAAAAGGGAGAAAGTGGAGCTATTGTAGCGGTTCTTGGTAAGGAAGTACCTGTTTCTTCAACCAAATCATTTACAGGACACTTGCTCGGCGCAGCGGGTGCAGTTGAAGCCATTGCAACAATTGAAGCAATCCGTCACAATTATGTTCCAATGACAGCCGGGACAACAGAATTATCAGACTACATTGAAGCAAATGTTATTTACGGACAAGGCTTGGAACGTGAAATTCCTTATGCTATCTCAAACACTTTTGGATTTGGTGGGCATAATGCAGTTCTTGCTTTCAAACGTTGGGAGAATAAGTAAAAATGAATTTAAATGAAATCAAAGACTTGATGGCACAATTTGACCAGTCGAGCTTGAAAGAATTTTCTTATAAAAATGGAACGGACGAGTTGGTCTTCAGTAAGAATGAAGCAAAACTTGTGGCAGAAACAAGTCCAGCACCTCAACCTGTAGTTGTTCCAGCAGCTGCACATACAGTTGCACCACAGGCTCAAACTACTCCAGCTGTAGAAGCAGTTTCAGAATCAAGTCCTACTGAATCTGTAGCTGAGGGGGACCTTGTAGAAAGTCCACTTGTCGGAGTTGCTTACTTGGCTGCCGGACCAGACAAAGCTAATTTTGTTTCAGTTGGCGACACAGTTAAAAAAGGCCAAACCTTGGTCATCATTGAAGCCATGAAGGTCATGAATGAAATTCCAGCACCTAAAGACGGTGTCGTAACAGAAATTCTTGTTGAAAATGAAGAAATGGTTGAGTTCGGGAAAGGCTTGGTACGTATCAAATGATTGATATTCAAGGGATTAAAGAAGCTTTGCCACACCGCTATCCCATGCTCTTAGTGGATCGTGTCTTGGAAATTAGTGAAGATACAATTGTCGCTATTAAAAATGTAACGATTAACGAACCTTTCTTCAATGGACACTTTCCGGCCTACCCTGTAATGCCAGGTGTCTTGATCATGGAAGCTTTGGCACAAACAGCAGGTGTTTTGGAATTATCAAAACCTGAGAACAAAGGGAAACTCGTTTTCTATGCAGGTATGGACAAGGTTAAATTTAAGAAGCAAGTTGTTCCTGGTGATCAACTTGTCATGACAGCGACTTTTGTCAAACGTCGTGGCACAATCGCCGTAGTAGAAGCGAAGGCAGAAGTAGATGGGAAGCTTGCAGCAAGCGGGACTTTAACCTTTGCTATTGGAAACTAGGGAGGTTTTCCATGTTTCGTAAGATTTTAATTGCCAATCGTGGTGAAATTGCTGTTCGTATTATTCGTGCGGCACGAGAATTAGGAATTGCAACAGTCGCTGTTTATTCGACTGCTGATAAGGAAGCTCTCCACACGCTTTTGGCTGATGAGGCTATCTGTATCGGCCCTGGGAAGGCTACAGAATCTTATCTGAACATCAATGCCATCCTTTCAGCTGCGGTCTTGACTGAAGCTGAAGCTATTCACCCTGGATTTGGTTTTTTAAGTGAAAATTCCAAGTTCGCAACTATGTGTGAAGAAGTCGGTATCAAATTTATCGGACCATCAGCTCGTGTAATGGATGTCATGGGGGATAAAATTAACGCTCGTGCTCAAATGATTAAGGCTAATGTGCCTGTCATTCCGGGCTCAGATGGAGAAGTCCACACTGCAGAAGAAGCTCTTGCTATCGCCGAAAAAATTGGTTATCCAGTCATGCTGAAAGCTTCAGCTGGTGGTGGTGGTAAAGGAATTCGTAAGGTTGAAAAGGCAGAAGATCTCGTATCAGCCTTTGAAACAGCTTCAAGTGAAGCCAAAGCCAACTTTGGTAACGGGGCGATGTACCTTGAGCGGGTGATCTATCCTGCTCGCCACATTGAAGTGCAGATTCTTGCTGACCAAATGGGACATGTTATTCACCTTGGTGAACGCGACTGTTCACTTCAAAGGAATAATCAAAAGGTTTTAGAAGAAAGCCCTTCGATAGCGATTGGCAAAACGTTGCGACATGAGATTGGTTCAGCGGCGGTTCGTGCAGCTGAGTCTGTTCATTATGAAAATGCCGGAACCATTGAATTTTTATTGGATGAAGCAACTGGCAAATTCTACTTTATGGAGATGAATACTCGTGTCCAAGTGGAACACCCAGTAACTGAGTTTGTATCTGGTGTGGATATTGTTAAGGAGCAAATCCGTATTGCAGCAGGTCAGCCATTGACCTTGAAGCAAGAGGATATTGTATTAAAGGGTCATGCCATTGAGTGTCGTATCAATGCAGAAAACCCATCCTTTAATTTTGCACCAAGTCCAGGTAAAATTACCAATCTTTATCTACCAAGTGGTGGTGTTGGTTTGCGTGTGGATTCTGCAGTGTACCCAGGTTATACCATCCCACCATACTATGATAGTATGATCGCTAAAATTATTGTTCATGGTGAAAATCGTTTTGAGGCTCTCATGAAAATGCAACGAGCCCTTTATGAACTCGAAATTGAAGGGGTCGTGACTAATGCCGATTTCCAACTTGATTTAATTTCTGATCGTCGTGTGATAGCAGGTGACTACGATACTTCATTCTTGATGGAAACATTCTTACCATACTATCAAGAAAAAGAATAATGTAAAAAGTATGAGACTGAAAAGGGGGATGTATGGCTCTATTTAGTAAAAAAGATAAATATATACGAATTAATCCCAATCGTTCACTTAGAGAAAAGCCCCAAGCCAAGCCTGAGGTTCCAGATGAACTCTTCTCAAAATGTCCGGGTTGTAAACACACCATCTACCAAAAAGATTTGGGGAGTGATCGGATTTGTCCTCACTGTGGCTATACCTTCCGTATTTCAGCTCAAGAGCGTCTTGCTTTAACCATCGATATGGGTAGCTTCTTAGAGATGTTTACAGGAATTGAGACAAAGGATCCTTTGGAATTTCCAGGTTACCAGAAAAAATTAGTTTCTATGCGTGAAAAAACAGGCCTTGATGAAGCTGTTGTTACTGGAACTGCTTTGATTAAGGGCGAAAAAGTTGCTCTCGGAATCATGGATTCTAATTTTATCATGGCATCTATGGGAACAGTAGTTGGTGAAAAAATCACAAGATTGTTCGAATACGCGACAGCTGAAAAATTACCAGTCGTCTTGTTTACAGCATCTGGTGGAGCACGTATGCAAGAAGGAATCATGAGCTTAATGCAGATGGCTAAAATCTCTGCAGCAGTCAAACGTCATTCCAATGCAGGGCTCTTTTATCTGACAATCCTTACGGACCCAACAACTGGTGGTGTTACAGCTTCCTTCGCTATGGAAGGTGATATCATCTTGGCAGAGCCTCAAAGTTTAGTAGGATTTGCTGGACGTCGTGTCATTGAAAATACCGTGAGGGAAGATTTGCCAGAGGATTTCCAGAAGGCAGAGTTTTTGTTAGAACATGGATTTGTGGATGCGATTGTTAAACGGAGAGAATTGCCAGATATGATTGCTCGATTAGTAAGGTTACATAAGGGGGAATGTTGATGAATATTGCAAAAATCGTCAGAGAAGCACGTGAACAAACCCGCTTAACTGCCTTGGACTTCGCAACAGGAATATTTGATGACTTTGTAGAGCTACATGGTGATCGCTCTTTCCGAGATGATGGTGCTGTTATTGGTGGTATCGGTTGGTTGGGAGACCAAGCAGTAACTGTCATTGGAATCCAAAAAGGTAAAAGTTTACAAGATAACCTTAATCGTAACTTTGGTCAACCACATCCAGAAGGGTACAGGAAAGGTCTTCGTTTGATGAAACAGGCTGAAAAATTTGGCCGGCCTGTTGTAACCTTTATCAACACTGCTGGAGCCTATCCTGGTGTCGGAGCAGAAGAGCGTGGCCAAGGTGAAGCCATTGCTCGAAATCTTATGGAAATGAGTGATCTTAAAGTGCCAATCATCGCTATTATTATTGGCGAAGGAGGTTCGGGGGGAGCTTTAGCTCTAGCAGTGGCTGACCGTGTTTGGATGCTAGAAAACTCGATCTATGCAGTTCTCAGTCCTGAAGGCTTTGCCTCTATCCTTTGGAAGGATGGCAGTCGTGCCATGGAAGCTGCAGAGTTGATGAAAATCACCTCTCATGAATTATTAGACATGAAAGTCGTGGACAAAGTGATTTCGGAAGTTGGCCTCTCTAGCAAGGATTTAATCAAACGAGTGAAAGATGAAATTCAGCAAGAACTTGGTAATCTTAAGCAATTACCGTTAGATCAACTGCTCGAAGAACGTTACCAACGTTTTAGAAAATATTAAAAAAAAAAAGCTAGAGCTAAAAAATTGCTCTAGCTTTTTTCTTGTTTAGGAAAGGAATTTTTCATATTTAAAAAAGTGCTTGACTCATTTCAAGCACTTTTTTGAGATTTAGTTTTCTTCAGTTACGAATTGACTGAGCAGTCCGTTAATGAAACGGGCTGACTTTTGATCTGAAAAGCTTTTAGCTAATTCAATGGCTTCATTCACAGCTACAAGTTGAGGAGTATCAAAGGAAGTGATTTCGAAAACTCCTAAACGCAATAAATTCTTTTCAACTAAGGTTAAACGTTCAATAGTCCAACCAGACTTTAAATGCTGAGTGATTTGTTTGTCTAGTTCCTCTTTTTTAGCTTGAACACCAGATACAAGATCGATTAGGAAGCTAGGGAGTTTTACCTCGTCGTCTTCTCGATCATGGGTATAAGCGAAGCGACAAGCAGTTTCAATATCAGAACCATATTCAAGACTCATCAGTGCTTGAAAAGCACATTTTCGTAGTTCGCGTCTAGATTCTAATAATGGACTAGTCATTGAGGAAGTCCTCATCAAACAAATCTGTCAATGCTGGTTTTGGTGTCTTATCTGGTGCTATACCAGCAACGTGAATGTTTATAGCAGAGAGTTCAATATCAGCCATGTTACGAACAGCATCTTTAACAGCTTTTTGAATAGCCATTGCAACCTTAGGAACCTTGACACCATACTCAAGATAGAGATAGATATCAGCTGTTAGTTCTTCTTCAGATTCTTTTAGATAGACGCCACGACCAAGTGAAAGTTTTGAAAGGGTGTCAGATACTGATTTATTTGAAAAAGAATGCACTCCGTCAACTTTAGCAGTAGCGATAGCAATGATTTTTTCAAGTACACGTGGGGCGATAACGATTTCGCCTAATTGTTCTTCAATTCCCATAGAATGACCTCTTTCTAGAGATTAGGCACGAGAAACGTAAGTTCCTTCTGCAGTGTTAATAACGAGTTTTTGTCCAGCTTCGATAAAGTCTGGAACGTTTACGACAAGACCTGTTTCTAGAGTTGCAGGTTTACCAGATCCGGTGACAGTAGCTCCCTTGATAGATGGTTGAGTTTCTGTGACAGTTAATTCAACTGTAGTTGGTACAGTGACCCCGATCACTTCACTTCCGTAGAATTGAATTTTTACTTCTGAGTTTTCAAGAATGTAAAGCAATTCATTTTCAACATTGACCACAGGGATTTCGTATTGGTCATAAGTTTCTGTGTTCATGAAGTAGGCTGTGTCATCCATTTGGTACAAGTATTGGGCTGGGACAGTCTCAAGAATCGCTTGTTCAAATTTTTCTTCTGGTCGGTAGCTTGTGTCAAATGTAGAACCTGTACGGACATCACGCAATTTCATACGCATGATGGTATTTCCTTTACCTGGTTTGTGGTGACTTGCTTCCAAAACGCGAATCAATTTTCCATCTGCTGTTACAAATGTCATACCAGCTCTTAATTTACTTGCTTCAATCATGTTTTTACCTCTTTAATAAATAATTTACTCTTTATTGTATCATAAACGTTGATAATTCTCAAATATCTGGTGATTCCTGATTAGTTGACAGGAACGATATTCCCGTCTTCATCTTTGGTAACTAGTACGTACTTGCCATCGACTTCAATATAGAAATTCTTACTTGTAGCTTGCCCATTGTTTTGAGCTGGAGCCTGTCCATTATTTTGAACAGGAGCTTGAGGTTGGGCTTGTTGGTTAAGTTGACCGCCAAGAGCTTGCCCAAGATTCATTCCCATAAACATGTTCATGCCATTGCTACCGTTGCCTTCGTTATTAGCTGCAGCAACAAGGGCTTCATTGCGAGCACGACGTTCTTCAATCTCGATTGTGTTGTATTTCATAGCTACAAGTTCACTATCAAGCTTACGAACAATATCTAAACTTTCTTGGTCATAGCTGAGGTCTTCAAGCAAGATGTTAGTTGCTTCGATACCATAAAGACCTGTCCAAACTTTATTGACCTCTTGTTTGGCTACTTCGTTAAAGGTATCTTGATTAGCATTTAAGCTATAGATATCGACTTTGTTTTCGTTGGTGTATTTGGCAATTGCAATGGCAATTTTTGGAGCGATATTTTGTCGAAGTGTGCCTTGGGCAACATCTTGCAAGGTAAATGGTTTTTGCTCTGTAATTTGGTGGCTAACAGAGCTAACATAAAAGAGCACCGGGTCGGAAACTTTAGCGTCAAATAGTCCATAGAAACGGATATTGAGCAGTTGTTGGTAGCGTTCGCTGAAGTATTCGACAGCGTTTTGAGTACCAAATTTATTACCAGCAAGAGGTTGCATACGAACATAGATAATTTCTTGTTGGGTAATGACTTGTCCTCCAAAAGAGAAACGGTTTTTAAAGTTTTCCCAAGTTCCTTTTAAGCCACCTTTTTCAAGAAGCCAAGCATTATCTCCTGCTTGCCATTCATGGCTACCAGCTTCCAAGACATCTCCTAGGAAGGTTCCGTTATTGACCAAGATAGCAACGTAGCCTTGAGGAACAATGACAACACTACCGTCTGTAAGAAGACCGGTGTTTTGATTGCTTTGTCTAGATTGACCATCAGGGTCTTTTGCAAGTCGTTGGCCTTTAATGGCTACAGCATCTGATGATACGTCATTTGGAAGCACAACAGCTTCTTTAAATTTGCTATCGTTAAAACTATTAAGCCCAGCAGATAGGGCAGCTCGAATAAATCCCATAATTATTTCTCCTAGTTATAAAGTTCATCTTCATCCACAACATCATAGGTATCTAGTACCCATTGGTTTGGACTACGTGTTAATTCAGCACCGCAATAGTCACATTTGCTAATGGCTGATATTTTTAGTGGTGCGCCACAGTTTGGACAGTGGTCGCTGACGGCATTCTCTTGAACAGTTGATTCAGTTTGGCTACCGTGTTTACGGATAAAGTTCATTTGGTAAACTGTAAATAGATCTTTTTGAGGGTTACCTTCGATGACTTTACGACTTTCGTCTTCAACGACGTAATCTCTCAAGGTAGACGATAAGATAACGACTAAAGTATCATTTCCATCTGGATTACTATTGAAATCTTTGATTCTAACATTTTCAACACAAACTCGTTCTAAGACATTCGTTGTTTTAGATTGGATATAATCTTCTAGTTGTGTGCTGTGTTGTGTATAGAGGCTAGCACTTTCTAGAGAACGAACGGCATTCCAATCTTTTTTAGTCCATGCAGCTTGTAGCTGAATGTATACTTCTTTAGCCCATGAAGTGAAAGTAGAGGCATCAAAGTTTGGATCGTGATACCTGAGTCGATCGATAGCTTGGTTATTATTTTCAACCCTACGATGGCTAGTTGGCTCTGGCTCGTAGTTAGTAGTATGTCTTCTATACGGTGTTTCAGGTGGAGTATTCTGGTCATTAAGGTACTTGATGAGCATGTAGAGTAGGAAAGCTCCGACACCAAACATGATAAGAATGGTCATTCCAGTACCTAGAGAACCACCTGAACTTGAGTAACTGCCGTCAGAATAATAGCTACTTCTGTAAGAGGAATTATTGCCACTTGAGCGGCTAGAGCTACTACTACGTGAACTACTACGGCTAGAGCTGCTACTACGTGAACTACTACGACTAGAGCTACCACTTCGTGAATGTCCAACCCCAGCATCGATTGATTGTAGGGGTGTCACAAATAGTAGAAGCAAGCAAGTAGCGATAAGAGTATATAACTTTTTCATATGTCTCCTAACTATGTGAGTACAAAGTGCAAGGCATCAAGCTAGAATTTTTATTAGCTTGTGACAGTTATACTATAATTAATCTTCTTTCAACTTCGCCAATTCTTGAGCAAGTAGTTTAAGAGCGACTTGTGGGTTGGCTTGACCTTTGGTTGCTTTCATGAGGAATCCGGTAAAGGCCTTGTCAGCGTTACGTTTTCCTGACTTGAAGTCGGCAACAGCAACTTCGTTATCAGCAAAGACTTGATGGATGATTGGAATCAAGATATCTGGATCTGAGATCTGAACCAAACCGGCTTTTTCAACGTATTCACGAGCACCTCCACCATTTTTAGCAAGGTGGATAAAGACTTTCTTGGCAATCTTAGATGAAATAGTTCCATCTTCGATGATGGCAATCATTTCTACCAAGTTTTCTGGTGTCAATTCGATTTGTTCCAGTGTTTTACCTTCCGCGTTCAAGAATTGAGCGACTTCACCTTGTAGCCAATTAGAGACTTGTTTAGCATCGCCCCCAAGGGCCACTGCTTTTTCAAAGAAGTCAGAAGTGACTTTGTTTGCCGTCAACTGACTAGCATCGTAGTCTGATAGACCAAGCTCTGCCACGTAGCGAGCACGGCGGTCTTTTGGAAACTCTGGCAACTCAGTGCGCATTTCCTCAATCCACTCATCTGAAATTTCAAATAGTGGTAGATCTGGTTCTGGGAAGTAGCGATAGTCTGCAGCACCTTCCTTGACACGCATGAGAATGGTTGATTTGTTGGCTTCATCGTAACGTCTTGTTTCCTGACGGATTTGACCACCTGAACGAAGGATTTCAGCCTGACGTTGGACTTCGTATTCAAGACCTTTACGAACGTTTGAGAAGGAGTTGAGGTTTTTTAACTCAGTCTTGACACCAAATTCTTCTTGGCCATAAGGGCGAAGAGAAATGTTGGCGTCTACACGCATAGAGCCTTCCTCCATCTTAACATCAGAAACGCCTGTGTATTGGATAACTTCCTTAAGGGCTGTTAGATAAGCGTAGGCTTCTTCAGGAGAACGCATGTCGGCTTCAGATACAATCTCAATCAATGGTACCCCTTGACGATTAAGGTCAACATAAGAGAAACCATCTGGGCTGTGGGTATTTTTACCAGCATCTTCTTCCAGGTGGGCACGTTCAATCCCGATTTTTTTAGTGGTACCGTCTTCTAGTTCCACTTCAATCCAGCCGTTATAACCGATTGGTTCATCAAATTGAGAAATTTGGTAGGCTTTAGGATTATCAGGGTAGAAGTAGTTCTTACGGTCAAAGTGCATCTTCTTGTGGATGTCCATATTAAGAGCGAGAGCGGCCTTGATACCGGCATCAACTACACCTTTATTGAGAACAGGAAGTACTCCTGGGAAGGACCAGTCAATGACGTTGGTGTTTGCATTTTGCTCATTTCCAAAATGGGTTGATGTTGGTGAGAAAATTTTTGAATTGGTGTTGAGTTCCACGTGGACCTCAAGTCCAATGACTGTTTCAAAGTTCATTAGTTAGCACCTCCAAAAATTACGGGTTGTTGTTTGTGGTAGTCGGTTGTTGCTTCAAAAGCAGCAGCAGCTTGGTAAATGGTCTCTTCAGAGTATTTAGGACCAATCAATTGCAGACCGACTGGGAGTCCTTGAGCAAATCCTGCAGGGATTGAAATTCCTGGTAGACCAGCCAAGTTGACAGGAATGGTCAAGAGGTCAGCCAAGTACATGGCAACTGGATCATGGTTAAGTGAATCCAAATCAAAGGCCACGCTTGGAGCTGTTGGACCAAGGATGAGGTCGTAATCTGCAAATACTTTTTCAAAGTCTTGAATGATGAGGGTACGAACCTGACCAGCCTTCTTGTAGTAGGCATCGTAGTAACCTGACGAAAGGCTGAAAGTTCCAAGCATGATACGGCGTTTGACTTCGTCACCAAATCCTTGGCTACGAGTGTTCACATAGATATCATCCAAGTTTTTAGCATCTTCCGCACGGAAACCATAGCGAATCCCGTCAAATCGTTGTAAGTTTGATGAAGCTTCAGATGAAGCAATGATGTAGTAAACGGCGACACCGTATTTAGAGTGTGGAAGGCTAACTTCTTCGACAGTTGCTCCCAATTTTTCAAAGTGTTTGGCCACATTAAGGATAGTATCTTTAACCTCTGGGTCAATTCCTTCGCCAAGGTATTCCTTAGGCAAAGCGATTTTCATGCCCTTGATGTCTTGACCGATTTTTGAAGTAAAGTCAGCAATGCGGACTGGAGCAGAAGTAGAGTCTTTTGCATCTTCGCTAGCAATAGCGTTGAGAAGCAAGGCATTTTCTTTAACAGTTGGTGCAAAAGGACCAATCTGATCTAGGGAGCTACCAAATGCAATAAGACCGAAACGAGAAACCGTTCCGTAAGTTGGTTTAAGACCAACAATCCCGTTGAAGGCAGCAGGTTGGCGGATAGAACCACCAGTATCAGAACCAAGGGACAAACGAACTTGACCTGATGCTACAGAAACTGCAGAACCACTAGAAGATCCACCAGGAACCTTGCTGTGGTCCCAAGCATTTTTGGCTGGTCCATAGTAAGATGTTTCACCAGAACCCCCCATGGCAAACTCGTCCATATTTGTTTTACCAACAACTATCATACCCTTAGATTTGGCATTAGCAACCGCTGTCGCATCAAAGATTGGCTCGTAGTTATAAAGCATTTTTGAGGCTGCAGTTGTCAGGATACCATCAGTAGAGATGTTGTCCTTAACAGCTAGCGGGATTCCTGAAAGAACATTGTCAGCGTCAATTCCAGTCTCATCAATAGCTTTAGCCTGAGCAAGAGCTTGGTCCTCAGCAATCGTCACAAAGGCATTGATAGCCTCTTCACGCGCCTTGATATCTTCAAGGGTTGCTTGAGTCAATTCAGTTGCAGAAATTTCCTTAGAAACAAGGAGATTGTGCAACTCTTCAATGGTTTTGTTATTAAAAGTCATTAGGCATCTCCTCCTTCATCTAGAATAGCTGGTACCTTGATATAGTAGTTATCTTTTTCAGGTACATTTTTGAACAAGCGGTCACGGTCCGTCCCCTTTTCAGCAACATCCGGACGCAATACTGTCTTACGATCAGCCATGGTAGTCGTTGGTTCAACACCAGTTGTGTCGACTTCGCTGAGCAACTCAATCATATCAACAATTTTAGACAGGGTTGTCGCAAACTCAGCTGTTTCATTTTCAGTGAATTTTAATTTAGAAAGATTGGCAACGTGAGTCACCTCTTCTTGCGTAATTTTCATCTTCTATCCTTTCGTGAAATGATGATTCTTTATCTGTTCTATTTTACCATATTTTCCTATAAATAAGGCAAGTCAAGTTGAAAAGAACCGGAAATTGAAAAATACTTTTTATTTCGATATAATGGTTGAAATTAGAAAAAAGAATAACGGTAGATTCTAGTTGATAAACAAGATGGAGAATTGACTCAACTAGAACACTTTAAGGATGACATATGACGCTTTGGGAGTTACTTTTTACCAGTAAAAAGACAGTTCCTCCACACTTGGGATTCTGGTACTTTTTATTACCTACGTCTTTGGTAATCATAGCTGTTTTATCGATTCGTTTCGCATCATCTAAAGGTTACAGAAACTTTTGGTATTGGGGACAATTGATTCAGTTGCTGATTATCAACGCTTGGTATATTGCTGCACGTCTGCCCCTATCTGAGGCTCTCCCTTTTTACCATAGTCGCATGGCTATGTGGATGATTCTTTTTGCCCCTAATAAGACCTTTTTCAAGCAATATTTTGCTCTGTTGGGAGTCTTTGGTTCTATTATGGCCTTGGTTTATCCAGTCTTTTATCCTTTTCCTTTCCCTCATGTTTCGTCTGTCAACAATGTTTTCGGACATTGGGCCCTCTTGGCTAACTGCTTGATTTATCTTGTTAGATATTATAAAGTTGAAAAAGGGGATACTTGGAAAATATGCCGGATGACTTTTGGGGTTAATGCCATTATTTTGATAGCCAACCTCTTGACAGGAGGAAATTATGGCTTTATGAGCAAGCCACCTGTGATTGGGGATCATGGTAGTTTGCTTAACTATTTGATAGTAACCAGTTTAATGACAGGTATTCTCATCCTTATCAATCAACTCGTTAAATATAAACATAAGAATAGTTAATATACAACTGAATTCGTTAACTTAAGGAGACTTTATGCATCATTTTATTACAAGAACCCAAACGACACCACCGCCTATTCCGATTTTTTGGTATGGAGTTATGATAGGCCTTCTTGCCTTGTCTATTTATGCTTCTCTTACTTACTACAAAAATCCCAAATTTGTCCGATTGTTTAAGTGGATTCAAATTGCGCAATTGCTAGCTCTTTATACTTGGTATATAGGTTTTAGCATTCCATTTTCGAACAGCCTGCCTCTTTACCATTGTCGTTTGGCAATGTTTGCAGTTGTTTTCTTACCAGATAAATGGAAAACCAAGCAGTATTTTGCCCTAATGGGAGCCAGTGGAGCAGTATTTGCTTTAGGCTATCCAGTTTTTGATCCCTATGATTTCCCGCATATTACCAGTTTTTCTTTTCTCATTGGTCATTATGCCCTCTTGGTCAATTCCTTGGTCTATCTTATGAACCACTACGACAAGATCTTGCTGAAAAAGTATCGCATTATCGCTTACACATTTATTCTCAATCTTTTTCTAGTTGGAGTTAATCAAGTGACAGGTGGGAATTACGGACTCTTGAATACCACGCCTTTTATCCCAGATGCTCCTATTTGGATAAAATACCTTCTGGTTTCAATCATTCTTTCTTCAGCCTTAGTACTCTTTGATATTTTGTTTAAGAAACGTTGGAAAAAGAAAATTGCGCAAGAAACAATTGATTTGCGAAGAAATATGAAGAATGAAAAATTTAAATAGTCAACAAAAGAATCTTATGAGCAGGTCTGGTATCTTGACCTGCTTTTTCTTGTGTAAGCAATTGAAAAACTCTCTAAAATCCGATATAATGGAGTGTTGAAAGGAATTTTGGGGTCCAATGTAACAAAGAGTGATTATATATTGAAATCATTGAAAATAAAAAGAAAAAAGAAAGAGAAGTTATGAGTATTCAAGAAGAAATCAAAAAACGCCGAACCTTTGCCATCATCTCTCACCCGGACGCTGGTAAAACGACGATTACAGAGCAATTGCTCTACTTTGGGGGAGAGATTCGGGAAGCCGGAACGGTCAAAGGAAAGAAGACAGGAAACTTCGCTAAATCTGACTGGATGGATATCGAGAAACAACGTGGGATTTCGGTAACCTCATCTGTCATGCAGTTCGACTATGATGGCAAACGGGTCAATATCCTAGATACCCCAGGGCACGAGGACTTCTCAGAAGATACTTACCGTACCTTGATGGCGGTGGACGCTGCCGTCATGGTCGTAGACTCTGCCAAGGGGATTGAGGCCCAAACCAAGAAATTGTTTGAGGTTGTCAAACACCGTGGCATCCCCGTCTTTACCTTTATGAACAAGTTGGACCGTGACGGCCGTGAGCCACTAGATCTCTTGCAAGAATTGGAAGAAGTTTTGGGCATTGCCAGTTACCCAATGAATTGGCCAATCGGGATGGGGAAAGCCTTTGAGGGACTTTATGACCTTTATAACCAACGCTTGGAACTCTACAAAGGAGACGAGCGTTTTGCCAGTCTGGAAGATGGGGATAAGCTATTTGCTAGCAATCCTTTCTACGAGCAAGTGAAAGACGACATCGAGCTCTTGCAAGAAGCAGGAAATGAATTCTCAGAGGAAGCCATCCTTGCGGGTGAATTAACTCCGGTCTTCTTTGGTTCAGCTCTAACCAATTTTGGGGTGCAGACCTTCCTTGAAACCTTCCTCAAGTTTGCTCCAGAACCTCATGGGCACAAGAAAACAGACGGTGAACTTGTCGACCCTTATGATAAGGATTTCTCAGGTTTTGTCTTTAAAATTCAAGCCAACATGGACCCTCGACACCGTGACCGTATCGCATTTGTTCGTATTGTATCGGGTGAATTTGAGCGTGGTATGAGTGTTAATCTCCCTCGTACTGGTAAGGGAGCTAAACTTTCTAATGTCACCCAATTTATGGCGGAAAGTCGTGAAAATGTGACCAATGCGGTAGCAGGAGATATCATCGGAGTTTATGATACAGGGACCTACCAGGTTGGAGATACGCTAACTGTTGGGAAGAACAAGTTTGAATTTGAACCTCTACCAACCTTTACTCCCGAAATCTTCATGAAAGTGTCAGCTAAGAACGTCATGAAGCAAAAATCCTTCCACAAAGGGATTGAGCAATTGGTGCAAGAAGGAGCTATTCAGCTTTATACCAACTACCAAACGGGTGAATACATGCTTGGTGCTGTTGGGCAACTCCAGTTTGAAGTCTTCAAACACCGGATGGAAAATGAGTACAATGCTGAAGTGGTCATGAGCCCAATGGGGAAAAAGACGGTTCGTTGGATCAAGCCAGAAGACCTTGACGAGCGTATGTCTTCAAGCCGGAATATCTTAGCCAAAGATCGATTTGACCAACCTGTCTTCCTCTTTGAAAACGACTTTGCCCTCCGCTGGTTTGCGGACAAGTATCCAGATGTGGAGTTGGAAGAAAAGATGTAGATTGCCAAAGTTACTTGATTGTGTAACAATCTAAGTAACTAACGCCAAGTTTCTATGGAACTTGGCTAGGCGCTCCACTAGTAAAGTTTTACGAATATTATCGATTCGTAAAACTTTACGTCGTGATGGGTAGAAAGTGACCTGACTGCCTCACTAACTACGTTTGGCAAATAAAATCGATATAGTTAGAAAGCAGTCTAGCTAACTGCCTTACTAACTCATCGGCAAAAAATAATCGTTTTCGCCTCTTCGTGTCGTAACATTAAGGAAGCTAAATAGCCAATTATGTCACAAATTTCGTGCACAACACTTCGCATCTTGTTTGTGCTTTATTGTTAAAAGATAAAAAAGACTAGAAATCAAATAGGTTTCTAGTCTTTTTATTAGTAGTGGAACTTCTATTTATTGAAAAGCATCTATACCAACAACCTTGATAAGGAATGTAAGGAGGATAAGCAATAGAATGCTGACTCCATTATTCACTAGGTGCAGTATGATAGACATCTCTAGACGTTTGGTGCGATAAGCAGTCCAAGTTAGGACAGCAGACATCCAGCCATAGATCAAGAAAGAAGGAAGATTATTTGGTATATGGGCTATAGTGAAGAGAAGCCAACCAAAAATGTAACCAATTTTTTCATATCCTTCAAATAGTTTTGTAGGTATGATACCGCGGCAGATAATTTCCTCACAAAGAGGTGCTACTATAACAATCACGAAAAAGCTGGAAATTAGGGAAGTTTCAGAAATGAGGCTATTAATAGTTTCTTGATTTGAAGTAGTTGTTTGCTTCAGAAGGTGCAACCAAATCGCACCAATCATATTTCCAACAATAATGGCTACATAACTAAGAGCGATTCGAGGGGCATCATTAATGGTAAAGAGTTTTGATTTTAAATTTAAGAGCTTGCTTTTGTGAGCGCCATATAAAAAGAGTGTAACGACAGCGGTAGAAGTAATCCCAACTATTAAAGTGGACCAAATAGATTCCAGTTGAGTTTTTTGAAGCAACACTAAAGTTAACATAGGGACTTGAGATAAGAACATTGCTACAAAAAAGACTCCTAACCAAATCAGTCGCTTGCGATAATCTTTAAAAAAATTCATCCAAATATCTCCTAAAAAATTTATTTCATTATAGCATACTTTGGATAGGAATTCTAGAAACTACCAAAACATGAGTGTAGAGATAATCAATAAGATATCTCGTATTAAGTGGCTGTAGAAAGATAAGTCGTGTCTTAACTTTTTTGGAAATAAAAAACTAAGGAAGCTGATTCCTAATAGGATATAAAAACCAACAGAGAGGATAGTTATAGGATTATGTAGAAAAAATAAACTAAAGATAATTAGGAAAGTTAGTTTTCTAGCTTTATTATGGGTTTGCAGTTTCTTCCATTTCTTTAGTGGTAAAAAAGTTGCAATATCAAGTCCAAATAGGAAAAAGAAAGAAATCAACAACAATTCTATCACCTCTTTTTGAAGTAAATTGTTAGTGCTGATATTCTCAAATAAAATAAGGCTGACTCCAGTCAAGTTAATAATAACCATAGTGCTATACAATAAAAAGAAAGCGCGACTACGTTTGCCTAGCTGACTACTCACAGGTTCATGACCGGAAAGATAGTGGATGAATGTACACATGCCAGCTAATGTCAATAAGAACATCAAAATGTAAAAATGTGTTTGTTTAAGAGTTAGAGAAATTCCAGGCCAAAATAAGCAACTACAGAATCCTAGATATGCCATGGCCCCTAACAAGAGAAATTGGATTGATTTTCTAATTTTGTTCATAAAATAACCCCTACGTTTTTTAAAGATTATAACCAAAACGATTCACAAAAACCTAAGTTTTTCTCAAGTGTCATTTTTTACCTCTCAACTGTCTTTTTTCAAAAAAAGCACAACCACCAGTTATTTCTTGGAAGTTGTGCTTTTTGATAATGAATGTCTATCGTTTAGACCAGGTTCGCTTCATAAAGAGTAATATGATTGGATAAATTTCAAGACGTCCTGCAATCATTGCAAAGGATAGGAGGAGTTTTGAGAATGGACTAAAAATTGAGAAACTTGAAGTCGTTCCTAGAATTGGTCCGATATTGTTAAAGCAACTGAAAACAGAACTCGTAACAACCATTAAATTGTTGGTATCTAAACTGACGATGAAGATTAAACTAAGTAGAATCATGATGTAAACTACAAAATATTTTAAAATCTTATGTTGGGTATCCTTGTCGATGACCGTTTTATTAACATGGAGAGTTAAGACACGGTGAGGGGAGATGGTAGACAAGAATTGGTTTTTTGCAATTTTAGCGAGGATAACTCCACGGATGACCTTGAGACCACCGGCAGTAGAACCAGCAGAACCACCGATTGCCATTAGCATTAGTAAGATGTATTGAGAAAACAAAGGCCAGTTTGTGATATCTCCATAACCAAAACCAGTAGTGGTAATGATGTTAGAAACTTGGAAGAAGGCCATTTCAAAACTTTGTGAAACTCCACTATAGAGGTGAAGTGTGTTGAGTGTGATTAAGCCTGTGGATATGGCTACAATTAAGAGATAAGCTCGAAGTTCCTCATCGAAAAAGAATTCCTTAACTCGACGAAGCATGAGATAGTAGTAGAGGTTGAAATTGACACCGAACATCAAAACCCCGATGCTTGTCAAATAAGTGATGAGAGAACTATGATAGTGGGCAATACCATCGTTATAAACAGTGAATCCACCAGTACCAGCAGTTCCCATCGCGATAACAAAACTATCGTAGAGTGGCATCCCTGCAATGTAATAAATAACTACAAAGAGAGCGAACATTGCTAGATAGAGAATATAAAGGATTTGAGCTGTATTTTTTAGTTTAGACACAACTTTACCAAATACTGGTCCAGGAACCTCTGCCTTCATAACCTCTAAGTGGCTGTTTTTGGCATTGTCCATAATAGCTAGGGCAAAAACCAGCACCCCCATCCCTCCAATGAGGTGGGTAAAACTCCGCCAAAACAAAAGAGATCTGCTTAAGACAGATACGTCATTTAGGATGGTTGCTCCTGTTGTAGTGAAACCAGAACTAACTTCGAAGAAAGCATCTATCATATTGGGAATTTGTCCTGAAAAGACAAAGGGAAGGGCACCAAAGAAGGACCAGAGAATCCAACAGAGAGCTACAATTAAGACCCCTTCTTTTGCATAGATTCGTTGTTTTTTTGGCTTTTTAATGATGCCCAGAAGACCCAGGACGACGAGAATTCCGATAGTAGAGAAAAGAGCTGAAAACACTTGATCAGATTCTTGATAGTAAAGAGCAATACAAACGGGTACCAAGAGTAGTCCAGCTTCGATCAAAAGTAGCTTTGCAAGAAGAAAGCGTACCATACTTCTATTCATAGCTTACCTCTCTAACAAATCATAAATCTTGGTGATGTTAGATAACAAAGTGATAACCACTAGCTTGTCACCTACTTGGAGTGTTTCTTCTCCGGTTGGGAAAATTGTTTTTCCATTACGGATAATGGCAGCAATCAAGACATCTTTTTTGAGTTTTAATTGAGACAAAGGTTTGCCAGTCATCTTATTTGCTTCCTTGATTAAGAACTGAAGAGTTTCTACCTGGCCGTTTGCAAGGTGGTGCATGGCTTGAAGGTCAGAATATTGCGCATTTACACGACCATGGATAAAGTGCATGATGGTATCAACAGCGATTGTCTTAGGTGTGATAATACTTGAGAAATCTGTCGCATGGATAATTTCCAATAGGCTAGTACGGTTGACTTTGGTAATATTTTTTTGAACACCAATACTATCTAAAAACATAGATGTAATGATATTTTCTTCATCAACTCCAGTCAGGGTGGCAACAGCATCGTAGTGTTGAGCGCTTTCTTCTAAGAGCGTGTCTTTGGTTGTTCCATCTCCTTGAACAATATAAAGTTTAGGGAATTTTTCACTGAAGAAGGCGGCTCGTTCTTGGTTGACCTCGATAACTTTCGTATCGATTCGGCTGTCTTTTAAAATACCCAGTAGGTAGTATGCAATTTTACCAGCTCCAATGATAAGCAAACTCTTAACAACTCTAGATTTGAGATAGTTGTGAAAGAGCATCATATCGACACGATGTCCTGTTACAAAGATACGGTCTTTATCTTCCAAAATAAGGTCGCCACTAGGAATCATCAGTTTGTTATCGCGCTCAATAGCACAGACGATAACATTACCGAACTTTTTACGAAAATCAGCCATGGACATCTGACAAATAGTGCTATCTTTTCGAACGACAAATTCCATTAGACTAACCAAACCTCCCACAAATCGCTCAACTGAGAGAGCATTTGGGAAGTCGATGATGTTAGCAATGGCACGAGCAGCCAAGAGCTCGGGATTGACAATCAGTGAAAACCCTAGAATATTTTTTTCTTTAAAGTAAGGATTAGAATATTCAGGATTACGAACACGAACGATGGTCTCCTTGGCCCCCATTTTTTTAGCAAGAACGGCCGAAACCATATTGACCTCATCATACTGGGTCATAGCGATGAAAATATCGCAGTCTTGGACATTGGCTGCTTCTAGCATTGTAAAGTCAGCACCATTTCCTGCGATTCCGATAATATCAAAGCGACTTGTCATGTAATTCAAAACGGTTTCGTTCTGTTCAATTAAGACAACATCGTGATTGTCAGCGACAAGCGAACGACAAAGGGCAGAACCTACTTTTCCCCCTCCAACAAGAATAATTTTCATAGTTATATTTCCTACTTTTTTAATCTGTTTCTATCATACCTTTTTTTAGTTTAAAATGCATTTAACAACCGATTGTTTACTGTTTAGAAGTATATGATTGGCTCCAAAAGTATTTTTGCTCAGAAATTAAACTTTTTTAAGAAAGAGAATCTATCCCAAAGTTCTCTATGTTATGACGACTATAAAAACTGAGTAGATTGGTGGATTATGCTTGAATTTTGTAAATATCCTGGGAAAAAATGAAAAAATAAATCCATTTCTATTGACAATCAATCTGAAAGTGATATACTTAAAAGGTAGTTTCGCTGATTTACTTCAAACCTGTTGTGAGGTAAGTTAACGATGCCTTAACCACGCTGTTTGCTGAGCTTGACTCCGGGCAGTGTGGCTATTTTTTTGCACTAGTGAGAGGAAGTAAGGCATGACAAATCATATTGTGTTGTTTGAACCACAAATTCCACAAAATACGGGAAATATTGCACGAACTTGTGCAGCAACAAATGCACCCCTTCATATTATCAAACCTATGGGTTTCCCTATCGATGATCGTAAAATGAAGCGAGCTGGGCTAGACTATTGGGACAAGCTTGACATTTATTTCTATGACAGTTTAGATGAATTTATGGGAAAAATGAATGGACAACTCTACTTAATTTCCAAGTTTGCTGAAAAAGTTTATTCAGATGCAGATTTCACGACAGAAGGAAATCATTATTTTCTCTTTGGCCGTGAAGATAAGGGCTTACCTGAGAAATTTATGCGTGAGCATCCTGAAAAAGCTCTCAGAATTCCTATGAATGATGAACATGTTCGTAGTCTCAATGTATCGAATACAGTATGCATGATTGTGTATGAGGCTCTCCGTCAACAAAACTTTGATGGACTCGAACTGGTTCATACTTACGAAACGGATAAGTTGAAATAAACACTGATAAGAGATAAAACGCTTGCACTTGCAAGCTTTTTTTGTTATCATAAGAGGGTCTTCAGGGCTGGGTGTAATTCCCGACCGGCGGTGACTTTTACTTGGAAATGTTCTTTTCCTTTGATGCTTTGTTGCCAAGCTTTGCCTAACCAAAAGTTATGCCTACAGCTTGTCGCCTCGTCTAAAAGAAAAATCTCCATTTCCATAGTCTAAAAGAAGTCCGCGAGCGCAAGCTGATGTGGTGAGATTCCACAACCGACAGTATAGTCTGGATGGGAGAAGACGAAAGGATGGCTTTGTCTATTCTGCTTCATTCATATAAAAAATAAAACGGGTTTCGTTGTAAACTTTGGTTTCTTTTTGAGATAGGCAAGAGAGTAGATAGAGAGAAACTTTCCAACTTCTTCTGATTTTATAGAAAATTGGAGGAACCTGTTATGACAAACACACGTAAACTGACCCTTGTGGCTGTTTTGTCCGCTTTATCATTTATTTTGATGTTTTATCAATTCTCTTTTTTGATAGATTTCTTCAAGATAGATTTGAGCATCGTTGCCATCTTATTGGCCTTGGTCGTTTTAGATTTTAAAAGTGCTATTTTTGTGACCTTAGTTCGATCAGTTCTCAAATTAGCCCTCAATAATAAGGGACTTGAAACCATAGTTGGCCTTCCTATCAATATTATTGCTGTTCTTGTTTTTGTTCTTGCTTTTGCTTTGATTTGGAACAAGGAACGGACACATAGCAGATTTGTATTGGCAACGATTGTTGGAACTGTTGGTTTGAGTGCTTCTATGGTATTGGTAAATTACTTCTACGCAATCCCTTTATACGCCAAATTTATGAATTATGATATTTCGCAAACATTTGGTCTCGTTCATTACTTAGCAGCTATGGTTGCACCTTTCAATCTAATTGAAGGTGTTATTTGGGCAATTGTGTTTTGGTTAATCTATGTACTTTTACAACCTGTTTTGAAAAAATATGAAAAATAAACAAACATTTTTAATGAAGGGCAGTTTTGCCCTTTTACTTTTTGTGATTATTGGTTATGTGGTTAAATTCTACCCTGAAATGTTGATCAACTTTGATCAACCGATTCAGACAGTGATTCGAGGAAACTTGCCTGACTATTTGACCATATTTTTTAAAGCAATTACGCATTTGATTGATATTCCAGTTATTATCACCTGGGTTTTAATAGTTGCTTTTATTTTCTATTGTAAGCAATGGAAGATAGAAAGTTTTTTCATGCTAGGAAATCTAACTTTTGCTGGAATTTTAATCGTAACTTTTAAGAATATCTATCAAAGACCACGGCCAGAAATTTTACACCTAGTAGAGGAAAAAGGTTTTTCCTTTCCTAGCGGACATTCTTTGGCTGTGACGATTATGGTAGGAACTTTGATTGTGATTTTCAGCCAAAGGATTAAAAATCAAGTCTGGAGAAAAGTCGTGCAAATCGGACTTGGTATATTCTTAGTCAGTGTATTGGTATCAAGAATTTATCTAGGAGTTCACTACCCATCAGATGTGATTGCCAGCCTTTGTATGGGCTTAGGAGTTTTGTTTATGGAGTTTCCATACTATGACAAACTCCGTTTTCAATGGCGATTTACAGGAAAACAGAAATGAGTATCAAATTCCCTTGAGGAGAAAGCAATGAGAGTCAATATTACAGATCTTCATCCGACTCAACTATACTTATCAGAAAATAAGTTACAAGCTATTCAGATGCTTTATCAGTCGGTAGAAAAGCCCAATATCGATCCAATCAGTGTTCTTTCTTTTAAAAATCGCTTGCTGATTACAGACGGGCATCACAGGGCTTACCAGGCTTTATTGGAAGGTAGGGATACGATTTCTGCTGAGTGGGATAAAGATGGTGGTGATGAACTATATCATCTCTATGCGCAAGCTTGTGAGGAAAGAAAGATAGCCTCTGTTCTGGATTTGAAAAATCATATCTTATCTCAAGATGAGTATGAGCCAAAGTGGTATAACTGGTGTGATGGTTTTAATCAGGCAGCGAAGCTAGTATTAGGAGTAAAAAATGACATCAAAGATCATTCAGATAGATGATTCCCTACGTCTAGTTCCCTATTTTTTAGCAGATCATCATGATGCAGCTTTGGTCTGGTATCAAGATGTGGATTTAGTAGAGCTTGTAGACGGCATTAGAATACCCTATAGTTTGGAAAAATTAAATGCTATGTATTCCTATTTAGAGGAACACGGGGATTTGTTCTGGATTGAGTTTCTAGAAAAGGGAGAGTGGTTTCCAATTGGGGATGTAGCCTTATCTCAGGAGAATCTTCCTATTGTGATTGGCAATCTAGCTTATCAGCATCAAGGCCTTGGACGCAAGGTTTTAAGGACTTTGATTGATTTAGCTCGGCAAAAGGGGTGGAAACAGTTGAAAGTTCAAGAGATCTACACTTTTAATCGAATTTCTAGAAGATGTTTTGAATCTCTTGGATTTGTGGAAAGTGGCACTACTGAAAATGGAGTGAGTCTTGTACTGACTTTGATTGAATGAATTCGCCATAAAAATGTAATACAAAGAAACATTAAAAAATTAAAATTTCTCTTGCTTTTTGTAAGAAATCGTGTATAATAGAAAGGTATGCACAAAGCATACTTGTGGGAGGTAAAAATCTTACATTACCGCCAAAACCACAAAGGAGGATTTAAAAATGGCTAAAAAAGTCGAAAAACTTGTAAAATTGCAAATCCCTGCTGGTAAAGCTACACCAGCTCCACCGGTTGGACCTGCTCTTGGTCAAGCTGGTATCAACATCATGGGATTCACAAAAGAGTTCAACGCTCGTACAGCTGACCAAGCTGGTATGATTATTCCAGTTGTTATCACTGTTTATGAAGATAAATCATTTGATTTCGTTACAAAAACACCACCAGCTGCTGTTCTTTTGAAAAAAGCTGCAGGTGTTGAAAAAGGATCAGGTACACCGAACAAAACTAAAGTTGCTACAGTTACTCGTGCACAAGTACAAGAAATTGCAGAAACTAAGATGCCAGATTTGAACGCAGCAAACGTTGAGTCTGCGATGCGTATGATCGAAGGTACTGCTCGTTCTATGGGATTCACTGTTGTTGACTAATCAATAACATCCCCAATATAACCCGCAAGACTTCATCATTTCGAGAAGTGACGTGGGAGATGAAAATCGATTGAACCACTTACAAGGAGAATAGAAAATGGCTAAAAAAAGCAAACAACTTCGTGCTGCACTTGAGAAAATCGACAGCACAAAAGCATACAGCGTAGAAGAAGCTGTGGCACTTGCAAAAGAAACTAACTTTGCAAAATTTGACGCAACTGTAGAAGTTGCATACAACTTGAACATCGACGTTAAAAAAGCTGATCAACAAATCCGTGGAGCAATGGTATTGCCAAACGGTACTGGTAAAACTTCACGCGTTCTTGTTTTTGCACGTGGTGCTAAAGCTGAAGAAGCAAAAGCTGCTGGTGCAGACTTCGTAGGTGAAGATGACCTTGTTGCTAAAATCAACGACGGTTGGTTGGATTTCGACGTAGTTATCGCTACACCTGATATGATGGCCCTTGTTGGTCGTCTTGGACGTGTCCTTGGACCACGTAACTTGATGCCAAACCCTAAAACTGGTACTGTAACAATGGATGTTGCTAAAGCAGTTGAAGAGTCTAAAGGTGGAAAGATTACTTACCGTGCTGACCGTGCAGGTAACGTTCAAGCCATCATCGGTAAAGTATCATTTGAAGCTGAAAAATTGGTTGAAAACTTCAAAGCTTTCAACGAAGTTATCCAAAAAGCAAAACCAGCTACAGCTAAAGGTACTTACGTAACAAACTTGACTATCACAACTACTCAAGGTGTTGGTATCAAGGTTGATGTTAACTCACTTTAATCTGTAATTATTAAATAAAAAGGTTGATGACGAAAATGTCTTCAACCTTTTTTGTATAAAAAAGGTTGAAATACGAATAAGTTTTCAAATCAATTTGATATTGTAAAACATCTAGATAGAAAATTCAGAAAATTGTTTCTTTTGTCTTGAAAAATTTTGAAAAAATGGTATGATAGAAACAAGTCATTTTAAGAGAACAGAAAGGGGAACGATGGAGAAAATCATTTTAGATTCACCAAAGTCAGGATCAGAACTTGTTTTGGAAACACTCCGTGATTTAGGAATTGATACGATTTTTGGTTATCCAGGCGGGGCCGTCTTGCCTTTGTATGATGCTATTTATAGTTTTAAAGGTATTCGCCACATTTTAGGTCGCCATGAACAAGGATGTCTTCATGAAGCTGAAGGTTATGCCAAGTCGACAGGGAAACTTGGTGTGGCAGTCGTCACAAGTGGACCAGGAGCTACAAATGCCATTACGGGTATTGCAGATGCTATGAGCGACAGCGTTCCTCTTTTGGTTTTTACAGGTCAAGTGGCAAGAGCGGGTATTGGTAAGGATGCTTTCCAGGAAGCAGACATTGTCGGTATTACCATGCCAATTACCAAGTACAACTATCAGGTTAGAGAGACAGCGGATATTCCACGTATTATTACAGAGGCTGTACATATTGCGACTACAGGTCGTCCGGGGCCAGTTGTTATTGATTTACCAAAAGATGTTTCTGCACTCGAGACAGATTTTATCTATTCACCAGAAGTAGTTTTACCAAGTTATCAACCAACTCTTGAACCAAATGATATGCAAATCAAGAAAATCTTGAAGCAGTTGTCCAAAGCTAAAAAACCAGTATTACTTGCTGGTGGTGGTATTAGTTACGCTGAGGCCGCATCTGAGTTAATTGAATTTGCAGAACGGTATCAAATTCCGGTTGTGACCAGTCTTTTGGGACAAGGTACAATCGCCACTAGCCATCCACTTTTTTTGGGAATGGGCGGGATGCATGGTTCTTTTGCAGCTAATATTGCCATGACAGAAGCAGATTTCATGATTTCTATTGGCTGCCGTTTTGATGACCGTTTGACTGGTAATCCTAAGACATTTGCGAAGAATGCTAAAGTAGCGCATATTGATATCGATCCAGCAGAGATCGGTAAAATCATTGCAGTCGATATTCCAGTTGTTGGTGATGCAAAAAAAGCCTTGCAACAATTGCTTGCAGAACCAGGTGTTCGTAACAATACTGAAAAATGGATTGAAAAAGTCACAAAAGATAAGAATCGTGTTCGATCCTATGATAAGAAAGAGCGCGTTGTCCAACCCCAAGCAGTTATTGAACGAATTGGTGAGTTGACTAAGGGTGATGCCATTGTCGTAACTGACGTCGGACAACACCAAATGTGGACAGCTCAATACTATCCATACCAAAACGAGCGTCAACTCGTAACTTCAGGTGGACTAGGAACCATGGGATTCGGAGTTCCTGCAGCTATCGGAGCAAAAATTGCTAATCCAGATAAGGAGGTCGTGCTCTTTGTCGGTGATGGTGGTTTCCAAATGACCAATCAGGAATTGGCAATCTTGAACATCTACAAGATTCCAATCAAGGTCATCATGCTTAATAACCACTCTCTTGGGATGGTCCGTCAGTGGCAAGAAGCCTTCTACGATGGGCGAACATCAGAGTCAGTCTTTGATAGCCTCCCAGATTTCCAATTGATGGCTCAAGCCTATGGAATTAAGAATTATAAATTTGATAATCCTGAAACCTTAGAAAAGGATTTGGAAGTCATCTTGGAAGATGTACCAATGTTTATCGAGGTAGATATTTCTCGTAAAGAGCATGTTTTACCGATGGTACCAGCTGGTAAGAGTAATAATGAGATGTTGGGGGTGAAGTTTAATGCGTAGAATGTTAACAGCCAAACTTCAAAACCGGTCAGGAGTTCTCAATCGTTTTACCGGTGTCTTGTCTAGACGCCAAGTCAATATTGAGAGTATCTCGGTAGGGGCGACAGAAAATCCTAATGTATCACGGATTACCATTATCATTGATGTTGCATCTCACGATGAAGTGGAGCAAATCATCAAACAACTCAACCGTCAGGTCGACGTTATCCGTGTTCGCGATATTACAGACAAACCGCACATAGAACGGGAAGTTATCTTGGTGAAAATTGCAGCGCCAGCTGAGAAGCGAGCAGAAATATTGGCTATCATTCAACCTTTCCGTGCGACAGTAGTTGACGTAGCTCCAAGCTCCATTACTGTTCAGATGACAGGAAATGCTGAAAAGAGTGAAGCCTTGATTCGAGTCATTCGACCATATGGTATCAAGAATATCGCTCGTACGGGTGCAACTGGATTTACCCGCGATTAAAAATCCAACCTAAATTTGTTAAATTAGCTTTTAAGGCAATAAATATAGAAAAGAGAGAAAAACTATGGCAGTTCAAATGGAATACGAAAAAGATGTAAAAGTAGCAGCACTTGACGGTAAGAAAATCGCCGTTATTGGTTATGGTTCACAAGGCCATGCGCATGCTCAAAACTTGCGCGATTCAGGTCATGATGTGATTATCGGTGTTCGCCCAGGAAAATCTTTTGACAAAGCAAAAGAAGATGGTTTTGATACTTATACAGTTGCAGAAGCAACTAAATTGGCAGACATTATCATGGTCTTGGCACCTGATGAAATTCAAAAAGATATCTATAAAGATGAAATTGCGCCAAACTTGAGTGCAGGAAAAGCTCTTGGTTTTGCTCACGGATTTAATATTCATTTTGGATATATTAAAGTTCCAGAAGATGTCGATGTTTTCATGGTTGCTCCTAAAGGACCAGGACACCTTGTACGTCGTACGTATGCTGAAGGTTTTGGTGTTCCAGCACTTTACGCTGTCTACCAAGATGCTACTGGTCATGCGAAAGACATCGCAATGGATTGGGCTAAAGGTATTGGTGCTGCACGTGTCGGCTTGCTTGTAACTACCTTTAAAGAAGAAACTGAAGAAGATTTATTTGGTGAACAAGCTGTGCTTATGGGTGGTTTGACACACCTCATTGAAGCAGGTTTTGAAGTCTTGACTGAAGCTGGTTATGCACCACAGTTGGCTTACTTTGAAGTGCTTCATGAAATGAAATTGATCGTTGACCTTATCTATGAAGGTGGATTCAAGAAAATGCGTCAATCATGTTCAAATACTGCAGAATTTGGTGACTTTGTAACAGGTCCACGTGTCATCGGTCCAGAAGTTAAAGAAAACATGAAAGCTGCACTTGCTGATATCCAATCAGGTAAATTTGCTCGTGAATTCGTTGAAGACCACGATGCTGGCTTCCCACGTTTGAAAGCTTATCGTAAAGAAGCAGAAGAACTTGAAATTGAAAAAATTGGTGCAGAATTACGTAAAGCAATGCCATTCGTTGGTCAAAACGACGATGACGCATTCAAAATCTACAACTAATTTTTGAGAATAAAAATAGAAGGCGAGTTGGGGGGTACCTAACCCGCTTTTTATCTTGAAAACGAATCAAGGAGAAGATTATGCTTAGTGCACAAGATGTGGTGAAAGCCCACAAAGTTCTGAGTGGTGTAGTAGTTAATACACCATTAGAATATGATCATTACTTATCAGAAAAATACGGAGCTAAAATTTATCTCAAGAAAGAAAATGCTCAACGAGTTCGGTCATTTAAGATTCGAGGAGCCTATTATGCGATTTCTCAGTTGTCAAAAGAAGAACGTGAACGTGGAGTTGTCTGTGCGTCAGCGGGAAATCACGCTCAAGGAGTTGCTTACACATGTAATGAGATGAAGATCCCTGCAACAATCTTTATGCCCATTACAACACCACAACAAAAAATTGGTCAGGTTCGTTTCTTTGGTGGTGATTTTGTAACGATTAAATTGGTAGGAGATACCTTTGATGCATCTGCCAAGGCTGCTCAAGAGTTCACAGCTACTGAAAATCGTACCTTTATCGATCCTTTTGATGATCCTTATGTTCAAGCAGGGCAAGGAACTGTTGCTTATGAGATTTTAGAAGAAGCACGCAAAGAATCCATTGATTTTGATACCGTCTTGGTACCTGTAGGAGGTGGAGGCCTTATTTCAGGTGTTTCTACTTATATTAAAGAAACAAATCCTCAGATTGAGGTTATTGGCGTTGAGGCTGAAGGAGCTCGTTCAATGAAGGCAGCTTTTGAAGCTGGAGGACCAGTCAAACTCAATGATATCGATAAATTTGCAGATGGAATCGCCGTTCAAAAAGTAGGACAGTTGACCTATGAAGTAACTCGTAAAAATGTACAGACTCTTATTGGCGTGGATGAAGGTTTGATTTCTGAGACCTTAATTGATCTTTATTCTAAACAAGGGATTGTAGCTGAGCCTGCTGGTGCTGCTAGTGTGGCGGCTCTGGAAGTACTGTCAGACTATATAAAAGGTAAGACCATTTGTTGTATCATCTCTGGAGGAAATAACGATATCAACCGGATGCCAGAGATGGAAGAGCGTGCCTTGATATATGATGGGATCAAGCATTACTTCGTAGTGAATTTCCCGCAACGTCCAGGTGCTCTTCGGGAATTCGTAAATGATATCTTAGGACCAAATGATGATATCACACGATTTGAGTACATTAAACGTGCCAGTAAGGGAACGGGTCCTGTTTTAATTGGTGTTGCTCTTGCAAATAAGCACGATTATGCAGGATTAATTCACCGAATGGAAAGATTCGACCCGTCTTATATTAATTTAAACGGGAATGAAACCCTCTATAATATGCTTGTTTAATATCCTATAGAATTTTTATCATATTATTTGCCTAACCTATATATGAGTGCTATAATGTAAGTGAAGAAAGGGGGAGATTCCCATGGTTTTACCAGTTATACTTGTTCTAGTGATTCTAATGCTTATTGTGGGAGTTATTCTAGTAAGCTCTGTTTATGTTGTTCGTCAACAATCTGTTGCCATTATCGAACGATTTGGTAAATATCAAAAGTTAAGTAATAGTGGTATTCATCTACGAGCACCATTTGGCATTGACAAAATTGCAGCTCGTGTACAGCTACGCCTTTTACAAAGTGAGATCGTGGTTGAAACCAAAACCCAAGATAACGTTTTTGTGACCATGAATGTCGCTACTCAGTATCGTGTAAATGAGTTAAACGTTACAGATGCCTACTATAAATTAATGAGACCTGAAGCTCAAATTAAATCTTATATTGAAGATGCATTGCGTTCATCTGTTCCTAAGTTGACTTTGGATGAATTGTTTGAGAAAAAAGATGAGATTGCGTTAGAAGTTCAAAAACAAGTAGCGGAAGAAATGTCAACGTATGGGTATATTATCGTTAAAACGCTCATTACCAAAGTTGAGCCGGATGCAGAGGTCAAGCAGTCAATGAATGAAATTAATGCTGCCCAACGTAAGAGAGTAGCAGCTCAAGAATTGGCTGAAGCAGATAAAATTAAGATCGTTACAGCGGCAGAAGCTGAGGCAGAAAAAGATCGTCTCCATGGTGTGGGGATTGCAGAGCAGCGGAAAGCAATTGTTGACGGACTTGCTGATTCCATTAAAGAGTTAAAAGGAGCAAATGTTGAATTAACTGAAGAACAAATTATGTCAATCTTATTAACCAACCAGTATTTGGATACATTAAATAATTTTGCAGATAAAGAGGGAAATAATACAATATTCTTACCAGCAAATCCTAATGGAGTTGAAGACATACGAACCCATATATTATCAGCTTTAAAAGCTAAATAATTGTATTCTGAGCGTTGTAGTTTGGTGTAGGTATGCATTTATATTGACAAATACTATAAAAAAATATACAGTGATATAGCGCAAAGAAAAAAAGGAGAAAAACATGGCTAAGTCTAACTTTGAAAAAGTAGAATCAGTTGTTAGCTGGGTTCGTGATAAGAAAATCACAGGCTATCGCATTTCTAAGGAAACAAATGCACGTGAGATGTCGATTATCGCTCTAGCTCAAGGACGTGCAAAAGTTAAAAACATTTCCTTTGAAACAGCTCTCGGTTTAATTGATTTCTACGACAAAAATCATGAAAAATTTGAAGATTAGTCTTTGGATACAGGCAGGTTTGAAAAAGAAACTGCCATTTCATTTTGAAGAATATAAAAAAGACTGCAGGTTGCAGTCTTTTTTTCTTATCCAAGATAGCGTTGCAAAAATTCTTTTGTACGTTCTTCTTTAGGATTTGTAAATAGTTCTTCAGGCTTGCCTTCTTCTGCAATAACACCTTTATCCATAAAGATGACATGGTGTGATACATCACGAGCAAATTCCATTTCGTGGGTTACAACAATCATGGTCAGACCTTCTTGAGCTAGTTCTTGCATGATTTTGAGAACCTCACCGACCATTTCAGGGTCAAGAGCTGATGTAGGCTCGTCAAAGAGAATAGCGTCAGGATTCATAGAAAGTGCTCGAGCAATGGCTACACGTTGTTTTTGACCACCAGAAAGTTGCTTCGGTTTAGCTTGCCAGTACTGTTCTCCCATGCCAACCTTTTCGAGGTTTTCTTTAGCAATTTTCTCAGCTTCTGAGCGTTCACGTTTGAGGACAGTTGTTTGGGCAACGATCGTATTTTCAAGAACATTGAGATTTTCAAAGAGGTTAAAGGACTGGAAGACCATACCTAGTTTTTCGCGGTAGTGAGTGAGGTTATACCCTTTTTCAAGGACGTTTTCACCATGATAAAGAATTTCACCTTCAGTTGGTGTTTCAAGAAGGTTGATAGAACGAAGGAAGGTGGATTTACCACTACCGGAACTACCGATGATAGAAATCACTTCTCCTTTATGAATAGAGAGTGAGATGTCTTTGAGGACCTCGTTTTGTCCATAGGATTTTTTGAGGTGTTTGATTTCAAGAATGGGTTGATTCATTATTTCAAATCCTCCGTTTGTATTTGGTTAGCGCCTGTTGTGTAAGTATCCATATCCATACGTTTTTCGATGTAGCGTAAGATACGTGTTACTGTGAAAGTGAGAATAAAGTAGATAACTGCGATGATGGTAAAGGTTTGGAAGTATTGGTAGGTTTGTGTTGCTACCGTGTTTCCTGAGAAGTAAAGTTCTACAACAGATATAACATTCAATACAGAAGTATCCTTAATGTTGATGACAAACTCATTACCAGTTGCAGGTAAGATATTTCGAATGACTTGAGGCAATACAATCTTACGCATGGTTTGATTATGGGTCATGCCAAGTGCAGTTGCCGCTTCAAATTGTCCTTTATCAACAGCTATAATACCACCACGGACAATCTCTGTCATGTAGGCACCAGTGTTGATAGAAACGATAAAGATAGCAGCCAGTGTACGGTCTAGGTTTATTCCAAAAGCTTGGGCGGTACCGTAGTAAATAACCATCGCTTGTACAATCATTGGTGTACCACGGAAAATTTCAATATAGACGTTGAGAATCCAACCGATTAGTTTTTGGATGCCAAAAATAAATTGATTTTCAGATTGGGGTGCTGTACGGAAGACACCGATAGCAAGACCAATAATGAGACCGACAATGGTACCGATAATCGAAATGAGAAGTGTAATACCAGCACCACGTAAAAGTTGTTGCCAGTTTTCAGTTAGAATTTTAGCAACTTGGCTAAAGAAATTACTGCTGTTTTCTTCAGTAGTTGTAGCTTCTACAGGTTGCTCCTTGATCATACGATCCATTAAAGCTATTTGTTCATCTGTAGAAATGGTTTCAATGCTAGCATTGATTTGACTGATACGTTTGTCATCTTTACGTAGACCAATAGCGATAGCTGTATCTTCCTCTCCCGTTTTAAAACCAGGTTGAGGCTGAATCATTTTGAACTTAGCGTTTGCCGATTCAGCAGTTAAAGCTTCTGGACGTTCAGATACATAAGCATCGATAACACCAGCTTCAAGAGCTTGACGCATTTGTGCAAAATCACCCATGGCAGTTTCTTTTTGGGCGCCTGGAATTTGTGAAATCAAGTTATAAAGATAGACACCTTGTTGAGAAGTGATTTTTGCACCACTAAAGTCGTCTAATGATTTGGCATTTGCATAGGCAGAATCCTTCTTGACCAGAAGTACGGGTTCGCTAGTATAATAACTACTTGAGAAGGCTATCTCTTGCTTACGTTCTGCGGTTGGGCTCATACCAGCAATGATCATATCAATCTTACCAGATGTAAGGGCTGGGACTAGCCCTTCCCATTTAGTTTTAACGACCAGTGGTTCTTTGCCTAAGTCCTTAGCAATTTTTTTAGCTATTTGAACATCGTAACCATTGGCGTATTGATTTGTTCCCTCGATTTTGACAGCACCGTTACTGTCATCGTCTTGAGTCCAGTTAAAGGGGGCATAAGCTGCCTCCATTCCGACGCGTAAATATTCATCGGCTTGGACCTGGCTAACTAATCCTAGAGTTAGGGCTAGGCTAGCAAGGATTGAAAAGCATAATTTTTTCATATTCTCTCCTATTTCTAGTTTAAAAATGGCTCTTTCTATTGTATCTAAAAATGGTGAGATTTTCAATACAAGTAATTCTTAACGTATAAAAAATGATATAATAGTGAAGAAACATGAAAGGGAATGTAAGATGAAAAAGAAATGGCTACTAGTCTTGGTATTTACCTGTTTGTTATTCATACCTCGTCTCGCTTTTGCTGTGGACTTTGATATTCTCTCCTATAAGGGAGATTTGAATATTCATGCAGATAATACAGCTGTTTTCCGACAAACAATCACCTACCGTTTTAAAGATGATTTTAATGGTCAATCAGTCGGGCTAGGAAAAGAAGGAAAAATGCCAAAAAACTTTGAGATTAATGATAATCCCACTGTTCTAGTCTCAAAAAACGGAGAAATTGTAGATGATGTGCTTTCCTATACAAAGGAAAAAGGAAACGGTTATCAAGTAACAATTTTAAATCCAGGAAAAGCAGGAGATACTGTACGTGTAAACATTACTTGGCAATTAAAAAATCTTCTTTTCTTATACCAGGATATTGCTGAATTGAATTGGCAACCTCTGACATATAGTTCAGGAGACATCAAAAATTTGGAATTTCGAGTAACTTCAGATAGTCCGGCAGAGAAGCTTTTTTTCCATACCGGTAAACTCCTCAATGAGGGAAGTGTCGAAAAAGTAAATGATATTTATCAGGTGAAGATGAAAAATCTTCCTAGAAAACGCCAAGTTGAACTACATGCCTATTGGCCGAGGAAGGCTTTCTCAGCAGCTCCAAGCCAAGGATTGGAAGAAGAGCGTTTAAGAGATTTCAAAAAGATTGAGATAGAAATAAAAGCTAGCAAAGTGCAAGCTAGTCTCATGATAAAGTGGATTTTTCCAATAATCTTTATTGTGTTATTGATGATGACTATCATGTATTATCGAGTATTTCGTAAACATACGACCCTCAAAAAGGTATATCCCAAGAATCATCGGATCTACGAACCTCCAATGGATCTACCTCCAATGGTTTTGGCTGAGGCTATTTACTCTACCTCCTTGGAGGAAATCAGTCCCTTGAATAAGAAGAAGTTTGGCAAGTTTTCTTTTGAACGATTGATTCAGGCAACTTTACTGGATTTAGTTGATCGAGGATATTTATCCATTTTTCAAGGTGAAGAGGAACCGTGCTTGAGGATCAATAGTGAAAAAGACTTGTCTAATTTTGAAAAAGAATGCTTGCGAATGACTCTATCTACTAATAAAGAACTGCCTCTTTCAGACCTTTTCCCGGAATATCAAGTTTCCTCAGGATTATTCCATGGTGCTAAGGAAGCTGATGAGCAGCACATTCGAGAATTCGGATTACATCTCAAGCGTTCCTTCGAGAGACGGCTTCAACGCATGCAAAGTTGTGTTCGAGACAAGGTAAAAATTCTACGTCTTCCAAGCTATTATCGTCCTTTAACGGATAAAGAAAAAAGTCTTGTGAATGGGATGAAGGTCAGTTCAGCTATAACAGGTTTAATAGGACTTCTTATCTTTTACTATAGTTTGCGAACACATGGTTATTTTTCTATTCCACTGCTTTCCCTAGGTTTAATAGGTTTATTAGCAAGTGCCCTAGTTTATTTTGCGACACGAGGCCCATCTCGTGACGGAGTCTTAAACGAAGAAGGAGCAGAAGCACTATATCTCTGGACAAGTTTTGAAAATATGCTTCGTGATATTGCCCACCTTGATAAGGCTGAACTAGAGAGCATTGTTGTTTGGAATCGTCTTTTAGTCTATGCAACTCTCTATGGATATGCCAAGAAAGTGAATAAGATGATGAAACTCCACAATATTCAGCTTGAAAATGCAGACATGAATCTTTATGTGTATTGTGGATGGGATGCAGACTTTCATACATCGACTTCTCACATAAACAGTTATGCATCGGTCGCTAATACTGCAAGTACCTTTTCTGTATCATCTGGAAGCGGTAGCTCTGGTGGTGGTTTCTCAGGCGGTGGCGGTGGTGGAAGTGTTGGTGCTTTCTAAATAAAACTCAACACAGCCTTTAAAAGTATGATATAATGGAGGGTAGAAAAAGGAGTAATCTATGTATTTTTTTGAAATTTTAAAATCTATCTTTTTTGGTATTGTTGAAGGAATTACAGAATGGTTGCCAATTTCAAGTACAGGGCACTTAATCCTGGCGGAAGAATTCGTCAAGTATAAAGACCAAACTGAAGCTTTTAAGACTTTGTTTAACGTAGTCATTCAACTTGGTGCCATCTTTGCAGTTGTGGTTATCTACTTTAACAAGTTAAATCCTTTCAAACCAGGCAAGGATAAAGTTCAAGTTCGTAGGACTTGGCAGTTATGGTCAAAGGTTTTTGTTGCGACTCTACCTCTTCTCTTAGTCTTTAAGTTTGATGACTGGTTCGACACCTATTTCCATAACAAGGTTTCAGTAGCGATTATGTTGATTGTTTATGGGTTTGCATTTATCTTTCTTGAAAAACGTAATAAGGCGCAAGCTATTGAGCCAACAGTTACTGAGTTAGACAAGTTGCCTTATAAAACAGCGTTGTATATTGGTCTTTTCCAAGTCTTGTCTCTTTTACCAGGAACTAGTCGTTCTGGTGCCACTATCATTGGGGGTTTGTTAAATGGGACCAGTCGTTCAGTAGTTACAGAATTCACCTTCTATTTAGGAATTCCTGTTATGTTTGGAGCTAGTGCTTTGAAGATTTTTAAATTTATCAAAGCAGGAGAAGTATTAAGCTTTGGTCAATTCTTTTTGCTCTTGGTAGCAATGTTTGTTGCTTTTGCGGTTAGCATGGTTGCCATTCGTTTCTTGACTAGCTATGTTAAAAAACACGACTTTACAATCTTTGGTAAATACCGTATTGTCCTTGGTAGTGTATTACTACTTTATAGCTTCATTCGACTATTTGTATAAGAAAAAAACCTTGAAGGAAGAATCCTTCAAGGTTTTTAAAATCCAGTCACAGTGACTCCTAATAAACGGACTCCCTTGTCTTTATCACTCAGTGTTTCATAGAGTTGGATAATGCTTTGAGCAATTTCTTCAGAGTCTTGTGTTTGTTGATTCAGTGTTTTTCGTTTTGTCAAAGTAGAAAAGTCGGCATAGCGGATTTTCAAAATGACGATCTTACCACTTTTTTCATATTTTTGAAGACTAAGAGCAACTTTTTCCGAAAGGAGAGTTAGCTCTTTTTTAATATCTTCATCTAGACTTAGAATCTTACTATAAGTTTTTTCCTTACCTATGGACTTACGGATACGATTGGATTTGACGGGAGAGTTATCTATACCTCGAGCCTTACGATAGAGGTCGAATCCGAAGCGACCAAAACGATCAATGAGAGTAATTTCAGAGATTTCTAAGAGATCGGCTCCCGTGAACACTCCCATTTGATGCAATATTTCAACTGTTTTCTTACCGACACCGTGAAATTTAGCAATGTCCATTTGTTGGAGGAAACTTACGGCATCATCAGGCATAATAACAGTCAATCCACAAGGTTTTTGATAATCGCTAGCAATTTTGGCTAAAAATTTATTATAAGATACACCAGCTGAAGCAGTAAGATGAAGCTCCTGCCAGATATCTTGCTGAATTAATCGAGCAATTTTCACAGCTGACTTGATTCCTAGTTTATTTTCAGTCACATCTAGATAAGCCTCATCAATACTCATAGGTTCAATCTTATCTGTATAACGTTTAAAAATGGCTCGAATTTGTTGGCTAACAGCAGTATATTTTTCGTAGTTTCCGGGAATAAAGACGGCTTGTGGGCAACGTTCATAGGCCTCTTTGGAGCTCATGGCTGAGTGAATACCAAAGGATCTCGCTTCATAGCTACAAGTTGAGACAACTCCACGACCACCAGTCTTTCTTGGGTCATTTCCAATAATAACTGGTTTGCCTTTAAGTTTGGGGTTGTCTCGGATTTCGACTGAAGCAAAAAAGGCATCCATGTCAATATGGATGATTTTACGAGATAAATCATTCATCAGTGGGAATATCAGCATGAGAGTACCTTTCTTTGATAAAGATTCTAGTTATATTTTAACTCTTTTCAGAAAAAATAGGAAATGGTTAAATTATTTTCAAAAATATAATACAGATATACCCAAAATTATGACTGTATTATAAAAGAAAGTAATCAAAAAGTCTATTTTTACTTGTTGAAACCGTTTCCTGTATGGTATACTAGTCTTGTAAATGTAACAGATGGTTGTTACTAGAAAGAAAAAAGAGGACAATAACATGGTTGTTAAGACAGTTGTTGAAGCACAAGACATTTTTGACAAAGCCTGGGAAGGCTTTAAAGGTGAAGATTGGAAAGAAAAAGCAAGTGTATCTCGCTTTGTTCAAGCCAACTATACACCATATGATGGAGACGAAAGTTTCCTTGCAGGACCAACAGAACGTTCATTGCATATTAAGAAAATCGTAGAAGAAACAAAAGCACACTATGAAGCTACTCGTTTCCCATACGATAACCGTCCAACTTCTATCGCAGGAATTGATGCTGGATACATTGATAAAGAAAATGAATTGATTTATGGTATTCAAAATGATGAACTCTTCAAATTGAACTTCATGCCAAAAGGTGGTATCCGTATGGCTGAAACTACTTTGAAAGAAAATGGTTTTGAACCAGACCCAGCAGTTCATGAAATCTTTACAAAATATGTAACAACTGTAAATGATGGTATCTTCCGTGCCTACACTACAAATATTCGTCGTGCTCGTCACGCTCACACAGTAACTGGTCTTCCAGATGCATATTCACGTGGACGTATCATCGGGGTTTATGCTCGTTTGGCTCTTTATGGTGCTGATTATTTGATGGCTGAAAAAGTAAGTGATTGGAATGCTATCACTGAAATTGATGAAGAATCTATCCGCCTTCGTGAAGAAGTAAACCTTCAATATCAAGCATTAAAAGAAGTTGTTGAATTAGGTGACCTTTACGGTGTAGATGTACGTCGCCCAGCATATGACACAAAAGAAGCTATCCAATGGACTAACATTGCATTCATGGCAGTTTGTCGAGTTATCAATGGTGCTGCTACATCTCTAGGACGTGTACCAATCGTATTGGACATCTACGCAGAACGTGACTTAGCACGTGGTACTTACACTGAATCTGAAATTCAAGAATTTGTTGATGATTTCGTAATGAAACTTCGTACAGTTAAATTTGCTCGTACAAAAGCTTACGACGAATTGTACTCAGGTGACCCAACCTTCATCACAACTTCTATGGCTGGTATGGGTAACGACGGTCGTCACCGTGTTACTAAGATGGACTACCGTTTCTTGAACACTCTTGACAATATCGGTAACTCTCCAGAACCAAACTTGACCGTTCTTTGGACTGACAAATTACCTTATAGCTTCCGTCGCTACTGTATGCACATGAGCCACAAACACTCTTCAATCCAATATGAAGGTGTTACAACAATGGCTAAAGACGGATACGGTGAAATGAGCTGTATCTCATGCTGTGTATCTCCACTTGACCCAGAAAATGAAGAACAACGTCACAACATCCAATACTTCGGTGCTCGTGTAAACGTTCTTAAAGCTCTTCTTACTGGTTTGAACGGTGGTTATGACGATGTTCATAAAGACTACAAAGTATTTGACATCGAACCAATTCGTGACGAAGTTCTTGAATTCGAATCAGTTAAAGCAAACTTTGAAAAATCTCTTGATTGGTTGACTGACACTTACGTAGATGCTTTGAACATCATCCACTACATGACTGATAAGTACAACTACGAAGCAGTTCAAATGGCCTTCTTGCCAACTAAACAACGTGCTAACATGGGATTCGGTATCTGTGGATTCGCTAACACTGTTGATACATTGTCAGCTATCAAGTACGCTACAGTTAAACCAATCCGTGATGAAAATGGCTATATCTACGATTATGAAACAATCGGTGAATACCCACGTTGGGGTGAAGATGACCCTCGTTCAAACGAATTGGCAGAATGGTTGATTGAAGCTTACACAACTCGTCTACGTAGCCACAAACTTTACAAAGACGCAGAAGCTACAGTATCACTTTTGACAATCACATCTAACGTTGCTTACTCTAAACAAACTGGTAACTCACCAGTCCACAAAGGTGTATACCTCAACGAAGATGGTTCTGTAAACTTGTCTAAACTTGAATTCTTCTCACCAGGTGCTAACCCATCTAACAAAGCTAAAGGTGGATGGTTGCAAAACTTGAACTCACTTTCTAGCCTTGACTTTGGTTATGCAGCTGATGGTATCTCATTGACAACTCAAGTTTCACCACGTGCTCTTGGTAAGACTCGTGACGAACAAGTTGATAACTTGGTAACAATCCTAGATGGTTACTTTGAAAATGGTGGTCAACACTGTAACTTGAACGTTATGGACTTGAACGATGTTTATGATAAGATCATGGCAGGTGAAGATGTTATCGTTCGTATCTCTGGATACTGTGTAAATACTAAATACCTTACACCAGAACAAAAAACTGAATTGACACAACGTGTCTTCCACGAAGTTCTTTCAATGGATGATGCATTGAGCTAAGATTCATAAATAGTTAATCGGAAAACCAGTCATTTTGACTGGTTTTTTTGATAAACAAAAAAATTTTAAAAAAATAGTCAAATTTGATCAAAAACTATTGACTATTACTGACTAAAGTGATATACTAAGAACATAAGGATAAGAAGATCCTTTGAAAACATTGGTTTTAAGGTGATTGTGCATGTCATCTTGAAATCAAAGTATGGGTCAAACCTAGAAAAGAGGTACAACCTATAATGAAAATTAGTATTTTTAGAATTCCAATTACAAAATCTATATTGGATAAAGAAAAACCAGAAATTATACGTAGAGTAGCAAATAGCTAGTCTAAATTTTTTAAAACAAAGGTCAGAGAAAGTCAAAGTTATTTGACTAACTAATTTTGAAAATAAACGAGGTATGAAATATGAATAACAACTTTAACAATTTTAACAATATGGATGATTTATTTAACCAATTGATGGGCGGTATGCGTGGATATAGTTCTGAAAATCGTCGTTATTTGATTAACGGTCGTGAAGTAACACCTGAGGAATTTGCCATTTACCGTCAAACTGGTCAACTTCCAAGTGAAGGGAGTGAACAAGCTCAATACGTTCAAGGTAAAGGGATGAAACAAGATGGGATTCTTGCGAAACTTGGCCGCAACCTAACCGAAGAAGCACGCGAAGGCAAATTAGATCCTGTTATCGGGCGTAATGAAGAAATTCAGGAAACTGCTGAAATTCTTTCACGACGTACTAAGAACAATCCTGTTCTTGTTGGTGATGCGGGTGTCGGTAAGACTGCTGTAGTTGAAGGATTAGCACAAGCTATTGTAAACGGGGATGTTCCCGCTGCTATCAAGAACAAAGAAATTATTTCCATTGATATTTCTGGACTTGAAGCTGGTACTCAATATCGTGGTAGCTTTGAAGAAAACATTCAAAACTTAATTGGTGAAGTGAAGAAGGCAGGAAACATTATCCTCTTCTTTGATGAAATTCATCAAATCCTTGGTGCAGGTAGCACAGGTGATGGTCAAGGTTCAAAAGGTCTTGCGGATATCATCAAACCAGCTCTTTCACGTGGGGAATTGACAGTGATCGGTGCAACCACTCAGGATGAATACCGTAATACTATTTTGAAGAACGCTGCACTTGCTCGTCGCTTTAATGAAGTTAAGGTTAATGCTCCATCCGCTGAAGATACTTTCAAGATTCTTCAAGGGATTCGTGATCTTTATCAACAACACCATAACGTCATTTTGCCTGATGAAGTCTTGAAAGCAGCTGTTGATTATTCTGTTCAATACATTCCACAACGGAGCTTACCGGATAAAGCGATTGACCTTGTTGACGTGACAGCAGCTCACTTAGCAGCCCAACACCCAGTGACAGATGTTCATGCTGTGGAACATGAAATTGAAGAAGAAAAAGCAAAACAAGAAGAAGCTGCAGCTAAAGAAGATTACGAAGCAGCATTAAATGCAAAAGTTCGTATCGAAGAACTTGAAAAGAAAATTGCTAATCATACTGAAGATCATAAAGTAACAGCAACAATTAACGATGTGGCTGAATCAGTAGAACGGATGACGGGTATTCCAGTATCACAAATGGGAGCAACGGATATCGAACGTTTGAAAGATATGGGTCATCGTTTGCAAACTAAAGTCATTGGTCAAGATAAAGCTGTAGAAGCAGTAGCGCGTGCTATCCGTCGGAACCGAGCAGGATTTGACGAAGGGAACCGTCCAATCGGTAGCTTCCTCTTTGTAGGGCCTACTGGTGTTGGGAAGACTGAGTTGGCTAAACAATTAGCACTTGATATGTTCGGAACTAAGGATGCCATCATCCGTTTGGACATGTCAGAATACAGCGATCGCACAGCTGTTTCTAAATTGATCGGTACAACAGCTGGTTATGTTGGTTATGATGACAACAGCAATACCTTGACAGAACGAGTACGTCGTAATCCTTACTCCATCGTACTTCTCGACGAAATTGAGAAGGCTGACCCTCAAGTGATCACCCTCCTTCTCCAAGTTTTGGATGATGGTCGTTTAACCGATGGTCAAGGTAATACTGTAAACTTCAAGAATACGGTGATTATCGCTACTTCAAATGCAGGATTTGGTTACGAAGCTAACTTGACAGAGGATGCTGATAAACCAGAATTGATGGATCGTTTGAAACCGTACTTCCGTCCAGAATTCCTTAATCGTTTCAATGCTGTGATTGAATTCTCACATTTGAGCAAAGAAGATCTTTCTAAGATTGTTGATTTGATGTTGATTGACGTCAATAAGACTCTTTCTAAGAAAGAAATCGACTTGGCTGTGAGTGATGCAGCCAAAGAATACATGACTGAAGAAGGTTATGATGAAGTCATGGGTGTTCGTCCACTTCGTCGTGTAGTTGAACAACAAATCCGTGATAAAGTCACCGACTTCCACTTGGATAACTTGGATGCTAAACACCTTGAAGCCGACATGGAAGATGGTGTCCTAGTCATTCGTGAAAAAGCCTAAATCAAAGGCTTCAAAATAAAAAAGGAACCAGTTGAAAAGCTGGTTCTTTTTTTGTTAAATAACATGACGTTCAAAGGCATCATCTGAGATTCCTTGTTCAAGAATCAATTTTGCCCATTCCTTAGCTGAAAATAGGCTGTGGTCCTTGTAGTTACCACAAGACTCAATGGTAGTTCCAGGAACATCTTCCCAAGTTGTGGTCTCAGCGATTTCCTTTAGTGAATCCTTGATGACAGCAGCGATTTCAGCGCTAGTATGACGTCCCCACATAATCATATGGAAACCTGTACGACAACCAAATGGTGAGCAATCAATCATACCGTCGATGCGAGTACGGATGAGCTTAGCCAAGAGGTGTTCAATAGTATGAAGTCCAGCGGTTGGGATAGAGTCCTCATTTGGTTGAACCAAACGAATATCAAAGTTAGAAATGATATCTCCCTTAGGGCCGGTTTCTTCTCCGATTAAACGAACATAAGGAGCTTTTACAATCGTATGATCTAGTTCAAAACTTTCAACAATAACTTCTTTTGACATGGTGTTTCCTTTCAATTTTCTTCTTTCATTATATCATAAAAATTTGCTTGATAATTGTCAATAAAAGATGTTTATCAGAAAAGATGGTTGTTGAAAAAATTTTTTAAATTGATTCAAAATTTCTAAGAATGACATCGTCAGATGGGCAAACTGGTATTACAAGAATATTAGGCGTTCAGTCATAGCAATCAATCACTAAATCAATTGAAACATGCTGTTACAGACTATATTGATTATTACAACTAATGTTAATTTAAAAGGACTTAGTTCTGGTTGATACAGAATTAAGTCCTTTTTATAATTATTCGCCTAACTTTTGGGAGTCAGTACCAATTCTCCTAGAATTTTTTATTGTTGTCTTCGAGAATTTTGAGGTTGTCCAGGGTTTTGATTTGTGTTTGGTGTGGAACCGTTACGTGAAGTATTAGAATTGTTATTTTCAGTTGCAGAAGTCTGGTTTTCAGTTGTGGAATTCTGAACTTCTGTAACTGGTTGTTGAGTTGTTTGGGGAATCCAGTTGCTACGTGCCCCATTCTTAAAGACGTAATCACCGCTTCTATAAAGTCCTTCTGGCATAGTCCAATCACCAGGGTGATCATCCTGGGATAAATATTGCATCATTGAACGATAGATACTTGTGGCAACAGTAAAGCCATCACCAACAATTGGAGTAAGACGATTTGTATAGCCAGTCCAGACCGCCATTGAATATTTACGAGTATAACCTACAAACATTTCATCAGGTGCTACAAATTGACTAGTCTTAATCTGATTTTCGATTTCTTCATCAGTGTAGTTTGATGTACCTGTTTTACCTGCTTGTGGGAGCCATGATATATAAGCATCATGACCAGTACCAGAGTATAATACAGTTTTCATCATTTCAGTCATCATGTAGGCAGTTGTTTCTTTCATAGCACGAGTACCTGCATCAGAAAATTCTTTAGAGGTCCCATCGCTAAAGACAACTTTATTGATATACATAGGTTTGTGGTAGATACCACCATTAGCAAAGGCAGCAAAGGCAGCAGCCATTTTTTCGCTGCTTGCACCGTATTTTCTATTTGATTCAGTTGTATTACTTGAAATAGCATTAGCATAGACCATCGTTGGATAATCGATTCCAAGACCGCTTAAGAAAGATTTTGCTTTATCTAATCCAACTTTATCAAGAGTTTCAACGGCTGGTACGTTCCGTGATTGTTGGATAGCTGTTTGTAGGGTGATATTGCCCAAATAACCTCTATCCCAGTCATAAACAGGAATATCTGTTCCAGGATAGTTATAAGGAGCATCTTTTATGATTGCTGCGGTAGAGTCGTAAATTCCGTATTCAAGTGCAGGTGCATAATCTGTGATTGGTTTCATAGTAGAACCCCAGTCACGGTTGGTTTCAACGGCCTGATTGAGTCCGAAGGATACATTGCTTGACTGGTGTCTAGAACCAAGCTGAGCAATAACTTTACCATTTGTAACGTCTACGATAGTAGAAGCTGCCTGAAGTTCATCATCTGGATAATAAACATACTCATCTGTGTTGTATATATCCCAAAGACGCTTTTGAACGTCTTGGTCTACGTTGGTGTAGACGTCCATTCCAGTAGTTAAAAGGTTGTAACCTGTCTCTGTTTCAACTTGTTCAATCACTTCTTTGAGGTAATTATCTAAGTATGGAGGATAGGTGTTGCTTCCTTTCAGACTTTGTAAACCATCAGTAATAGGTGTATTTATAGCCGTTTCATATTGTTCAGCTGTTAGATAGCCTTGCTTTTGCATCTCTGATAGGACTAGATTACGACGTTCTGTTGCTTCTTCTGGATGAGAATAAGGATCATATTGGTTAGGAGCCTGTGGCATTCCGGCTAGAAGAGCAAGTTGTGGAATTGATAGGTCTTTTAAATCTTTACCATAGTAACTTTGAGCTGCAGTTTGCATACCATAGTTACCATTTGACATGTATACCTTATTGATGTAATATGTCAAAATTTCCTGTTTTGTCGCAGTTCTTTCTAACTGAATAGCTAGCCAAGCTTCTTGGGCCTTACGTGCGATTGTTTGGTCTGATGAAGAAGTTGAGAAATATGTTAGCTTAATCAACTGCTGCGTCAAGGTTGAACCACCTTGGAGGCCACCTCTACTAGTTAAGTTTCGCAGGAAAGCTCCAGCTATTCGAATGCTATCGATTCCTCTATGGTTAAAAAAACGGTGATCCTCGATAGAGACAATTGCATTGACCAGTTCAATTGGAACTTCATTGCTTTGAGCATTGACACGACGCTCTGCTCCTAAGTCCGCAATCAATTCGTTTTTACTATCATAAATTTTGCTTGAAGTTGTTGCGACTAGCTTACTTTCAGAAAGTTCGGGAGCTTTAGATACATAGTAGAAGAAAACACTTCCACCAATTAGTATTGAAGCGATAAAGACTGCTAAGAATCCTATTCCTAGATACCTAGCAAAGCGCCAGATAAGTTGTTTATTCATTTTTTTTACCACCTAGTAAATGTTGTTTGACAATATCGAGATAAGGTATTTGAGGGAAGGCCTGTTCTTCAATCACATAACCGTTTTCCCGGATATAATCAAGTGGCATTGATTTTTTCCCCATATCCTGATGATAAAAACGGATGAGGTCAATTGCCGGTAATAAATATGTTTCCTGATAAGATGAAAAATGGATTAAGACGAAGCAAATTCCTTTTTGTTCAAGGACCTGTTCCATATGCAAAATTTGATGAGAGTGAAAATTCTTCATCGGGAATGCATTTTTTTGTTTGGTTTCCTTGGCTTCGAAATCAATATAATATCCTTCATAAACACCCGAGTAGTCAGTAGTTGATGCTTGCCTAAAGTAAGCTTCGACAATTTTAGCGCGACTCCGTTGAGGGTAGTCAACTCTAACAATTTGAATCGGAGTTGGCTTTTTATGAATAACTGCCATTCCATGTGAGAGATAGTAGTCATTCGTAGCGTTAATCATCTTTTCAAAGCTCATTCCCCTATTTGCGAAATTTTTAGTTTGAGGTAGGGAAGTTTTACTTGATTTAGATGAAAGTTTATGTGGATAGTTGACCATAATCCTCCTTATTGGTACAATAGCATCACTCTATTATACCATAAAGGTTTTTAGAAAGGGTGAAAAAATGCATACTGCCTTGGTTTTGGGATATTCTGCATTTGACTTGGGTCTATTAAATGAAAAGGATATTCGTTTAAAAATTATCAAAAAAGCCATTCGTAGAGATTTGGAAAGACTGGCCGAAGAAGGCTTGAAATGGCTAGTTTTCACTGGGACTCTTGGTTTTGAACACTGGGTTTTAGAAGTAGCAAGAGAAATGAAAGATGATTATGGCTTCCAACTAGCAACAATTTTTGACTTTAAAACCCATGGATCGAATTGGAATGAAGTTAACCAGGCCAAACTTAGTGATTTTAAACAGGTCGATTTTATCAAGTATGCTTATCCAGCATATGAGCATAAAGGACAATTGAGAGATTATCAGATTTTTTTACTCGAAAACACAGATGGGGTCTATCTTTTTTATGATGAAGAAAACGAAACAAAACTGAGATTTTTTTACGAATTGATGAAAAAGAAAGACAACTATATGACAAAAAGATTAACATTCGAAGATTTAAACGAAATTGCTGAAAATTTTTCCGAAAATTAAGGCTTTGACCTTGCTTTTTGCTTGCTTTTTTTTATATAATAATACTAGTAACTGAGAATGGAGAGAGACATGGCAAGTATTATTTTTACAGCAAAGGATATTTTTGAACAAGATTTCGGAAGAGAAGTACGCGGATATAGTAAGGCAGAGGTGGATGAATTCTTAGATGACGTTATCAAAGATTATGAGACTTATGCAGCGCTAGTTAAATCCCTACGTTTGGAAGTTGCAGAATTAAAAGAAGAATTGGCTAAAAAGCCTCAGGAAGCACCTGTATCTGTAACATCTGAATCTGCAGAACTTGGAAGTACAACCTCTATGACTAACTTTGATATCTTAAAACGATTAAATCGTCTTGAAAAAGAGGTTTTTGGCAAACAAATCGTAGAAAATTCTGATTTCTAAGAATCATACAGTTGTGCAATTTTTGGATAATCGCGTGGAGAGTTTTTCTTTTCATGAGGAAAGTCCATGCTAGCACAGGCTGTGATGCCTGTAGTGTTTGTGCTAGGCGAAACCATAAGCCTAGGGACGAGAAATCGTTACGGCGAGTGAATAGACTAAGTTTACGGATATGTTTTAGTAGCTCTGAAAGTGCCACAGTGACGAAGTCTTTCTGGAAACAGAGAGAGTGGAACGCGGTAAACCCCTCAAGCTAGCAACCCAAATTTTGGTCGGGGCATGGAGTGCGCGGAAACGAACGTAGTACTCTGACTACTAGCAATTTCATCTTGTTAGTGGTAGACAGATGATTATCGAAAGAAGTGGTCCTAGTCACTTCTGGAACAAAACATGGCTTATAGAAAATTGCATATAGGTTGGGGCTGAGAAATCTTTCTCAACCTCATTTTTTAAAGGTGAACAAGAGAAAGGTCTTTAAAGACTGACATGAAAGAAACATTTAATGTAATCGCAACTGCTGCAGCAGGCTTGGAGGCTGTTGTAGGTCGTGAAGTGCGTGCACTTGGCTATGACTGCCAAGTTGAAAATGGTCGCGTTCGCTTTAAAGGAGATGTGAAGGCAATTATTGAAACTAACTTGTGGTTACGAGCTGCAGATAGGATTAAGATTGTTGTTGGAACTTTTCCCGCAAAAACATTTGAAGAACTTTTTCAAGGTGTTTTTGCCCTAGATTGGGAAAACTATCTTCCACTCGGAGCACGTTTCCCAATCTCTAAGGCTAAGTGTGTCAAATCAAAACTTCATAACGAACCTAGTGTCCAAGCTATTTCTAAAAAGGCAGTTGTCAAGAAATTACAAAAGCACTATGCGAGACCAGAAGGTGTTCCGCTGATGGAGAGTGGACCAGAGTTTAAGATTGAGGTTTCGATACTTAAAGATGTAGCGACTATTATGATTGATACAAGTGGTTCTAGCCTTTTCAAACGTGGTTATCGGACAGAAAAGGGTGGAGCCCCAATCAAGGAGAATATGGCAGCAGCCATTTTACAATTGTCAAACTGGTATCCAGATAAGCCTCTGATTGATCCAACCTGTGGGTCAGGGACCTTCTGTATTGAAGCTGCTATGATTGCTCGCAATATGGCACCAGGTTTGCGTCGTTCCTTTTCTTTTGAGGATTGGAACTGGATTAGCGACCGTTTGATTCAGGAGATTCGTACAGAAGCAAGTAAAAAAATCAATCGTGAAATTGAGCTCGACATCATGGGTTGTGATATTGATGGACGCATGGTTGAAATTGCTAAATCCAATGCTCAGGCGGCAGGAGTTTCTAAGGATATCCTATTTAAGCAGATGCGCGTGCAGGATTTGCGTACGGACAAGATTAATGGAGTCATTATATCTAACCCACCATATGGAGAACGATTGTCAGACGATGCAGGAGTAACCAAGCTCTATGCTGAGATGGGAGAAGTATTTGCACCACTCAAAACTTGGAGTAAATTTATCCTGACCAGTGATGAAGCTTTTGAAAGTAAGTATGGTAGTCAGGTGGATAAAAAACGGAAACTCTACAATGGTACTTTGAAAGTTGATTTGTATCAATATTTTGGTCAACGAGTGAAAAGACAAGATGTCAAGACAGAAAGGAAGACTGATGAGTAAGAAAAGAAGTAATCGCCATCATAAGAGCGAACAAGAATCTAAATTTGAATTTGAAGATGCTAAAGACTTAACGGTTGGTCAGGCCATTCGAAAGAATGAAGAGGTTGAAGCAGGTGTAACTCCAGAAGATACGGTTTTGGACAAATATATCAAACAGCACCGTGAAGAAATCGAAGCCGATAAATTTGAGAATTTACAAACGAAAAAAGATCAGCCTACTCAAAGTTTGGATGATATGATCCAGGAAGTGAGAGAAGCTACTGAACAAGAAAATGCATCAAGTTCGGAAGAGAAAATAATCTCAAGTGCATTAGCTGAAGAAACAAGTGAAATTCTAGCTCAAGAAGCTGATGAAGAAGAAACAAGAATTCTCGATCAGCCCTTTATGGATGAATTGGAAACTGTTGAAATGGCTAAGGCAGGCAACTCTAATGTAGCAGTAGTTGATGAAGAAAATGAGAGTGTACTACAATCTTTGTCTCGTTCTGCTCAAACTGGTGAAAAGCCAAAAAGTAAAAAGAAATGGGCAATTTTATCAGCCCTTATCTTGGTATTACTTTTAATTTTTGGAGGTGCCTATTACGTTTATCATCAAATTACTCGTTCTTCTCAAGAACAGCAAACCCAAGCTACAGATTCTGGTTTGGTAAGTAATCAGTCAGTCTTGGAGCAATTTAATACTCTCTACGATACATTTTATACCGATGAAAACAAAACAGCTCTTAAAAATAGTCAATTTAGTCAACTGAATCAGTTGAAAGAAATTTTAGACAAACTCGAGGGAGCAAGAGAATACACTCTAGCCAAATCAAAATATGATAGCTTAGAAACACAAATTAAAGCTATCCAAGAAGTAAATTCGCAATTTGAAACACCAGTTATTAAGGATGGTGTTTTGGATACCAATGCAAAAATCAAATCAGATGCAAAATTTACAGATATCAAGACTGGAAATACTGAAATTGATAAACTTCTAGATAAAGCAATTAGCCTCGGTAAGAGTCAATTAGCAAGTACAACAACAAGTGCCTCTTCAACACCAGCTTCTAGTCAAGAATCTTCAAGCCCAACTACAGAAAGTAGTCCTTCTGCTTCAACCAGTGGCACTGCTTCATCTACAAATGTTGGCCTATCAAGTGAAGGTGTGCCTTTACAAAGAAGTGTTAGCCGAGTACCGTATAATCAAACAGCAGTCAATGATAGCAGCAATCCTGCCTGGAATTTTGCAGATGGTGTCCTTGAAAAAATTCTTGCAACATCACGTGCACGTGGATATATCTCTGGAAATCAATATATCTTGGAACGTGTGAATATTGTGAATGGGAACGGTTATTACAATCTTTATAAGCCAGATGGAACCTATCTCTTTACGCTTAATTGTAAGACTGGTTACTTTGTAGGAAATGGTTCTGGACATGCTGACAGTCTAGACTACTAGTCTAATGCTTACAAAATTCTTTCTTTTCGAAGATAAACATGATAAAATAAAACATATTAAACAAGAGGAGTATCACATGACAAAAGCTAACTTTGGTGTTGTTGGTATGGCTGTAATGGGTCGTAACCTTGCCTTAAATATTGAATCTCGTGGCTATACAGTTGCCATTTTTAACCGTAGTAAAGAAAAAACAGAAGACGTTATTGCTTGCCATCCTGATAAAAACTTTGTGCCAAGCTATGATATCGAAAGCTTTGTAAACTCTATCGAAAAACCACGTCGGATTATGCTTATGGTTCAAGCTGGACCTGGTACAGATGCAACTATCCAAGCCCTTCTTCCACACTTGGATAAAGGGGATATCTTGATTGACGGAGGAAATACTTTCTACAAAGATACCATCCGTCGTAATGAAGAGCTGGCGAACTCAGGCATCAATTTCATCGGTACAGGTGTTTCTGGTGGTGAAAAAGGTGCTCTTGAAGGACCTTCTATCATGCCTGGTGGACAAAAAGAAGCTTATGACTTGGTGGCTGATGTTCTTGAAGAAATCTCAGCTAAAGCGCCAGAAGATGGCAAACCATGTGTGACTTACATCGGTCCTGATGGAGCAGGCCACTATGTGAAAATGGTCCACAACGGTATCGAATACGGTGATATGCAATTGATTGCTGAAAGCTATGACTTAATGCAACACTTGCTTGGTCTTTCTGCAGAAGATATGTCTGAAATCTTTACTGAGTGGAACAAGGGTGAGTTGGACAGCTACTTGATCCAAATCACAGCAGATATCTTGAAACGTAAAGACGACGAAGGTCAAGATGGACCAATTGTAGACTATATCTTGGATGCTGCAGGTAACAAAGGAACCGGTAAATGGACTAGCCAATCAGCACTTGACCTTGGTGTTCCATTGTCACTTATTACAGAGTCTGTATTTGCTCGTTATATTTCTGCCTACAAAGAAGAACGTGTTCACGCTAGCAAGGTGCTTCCAAAACCAGCTGCATTCAAATTTGAAGGCGACAAGGCTGAATTGATTGAAAAGATTCGTCAAGCTCTTTACTTCTCAAAAATTATTTCTTACGCACAAGGTTTTGCCCAATTGCGTGTTGCTTCTAAAGAAAACAACTGGAACTTGCCATTTGCGGATATCGCATCTATCTGGCGCGATGGATGTATCATCCGTTCTCGTTTCTTACAAAAGATTACAGATGCATACAACCGTGATGCAGATCTTGCTAACCTTCTTTTGGATGAGTACTTCTTGGACGTAACTGCTAAGTACCAACAATCAGTTCGTGATATCGTAGTTCTTGCAGTTCAAGCTGGTGTACCAGTACCAACCTTCTCAGCTGCCATCACTTACTTTGATAGCTACCGTTCAGCTGACCTTCCAGCAAACTTGATCCAAGCACAACGTGATTACTTTGGTGCCCACACATACCAACGTAAAGACAAAGAAGGAACATTCCACTACTCTTGGTATGACGAAAAATAAGTAGGTCAGCCATGGGGAAACGGATTTTATTACTTGAGAAAGAAAGAAATCTAGCTCATTTTTTAAGTCTGGAACTCCAAAAAGAGCAATACCGAGTTGATCAGGTAGAAGAGGGTCAAAAAGCCCTCTCCATGGCTCTTCAGACTGACTATGACTTGATTTTACTGAATGCTCATCTAGGGGATATGACAGCCCAGGGTTTTGCAGAACAGTTGAGTCGGACTAAGCCAGCTTCGGTTATCATGGTCTTGGACCATCGAGAAGAATTGCAAGACCAACTTGAAACAATCCAGCGTTTCGCTGTCTCATACATTTATAAACCAGTTATTATTGACGATTTAGTAGCTCGTATTGCAGCAATCTTCCGAGGTAGAGACTTCATCGACCAACATTGTAGTCAGATGAAGGTGCCTGCTGCTTACCGTGATCTTCGGATTGATACTGAAAATCATACCGTTTATCGTGGTCAGGAAATGATTGTCTTGACTAGACGGGAGTATGATCTTCTAGCCACTTTGATGAGTAGTAAGAAGGTTTTGACTCGGGAACAGTTGTTGGAGAGAGTCTGGAAGTACGAGAGTGCAACAGAGACCAATATTGTGGATGTCTATATCCGATATCTGCGAGGTAAGATTGATGTCAAAGGTCAAAAGAGCTACATAAAAACTGTGCGTGGTGTAGGCTATACTATGCAAGAATAGAAAAACAGTTGCAGTTTTGTAACTGTTTTTTAGTATGTAAACAAGGTCAATCCGTTTTTTCAAAGTAAAATTATAAATATATTTCTTGCTAGGTGAAACTGAAAGGAAACAATCGCTTTTTTTGTGAAAATATAATAAAATAGAAAGGAATAAAGTTCTAAAATTTTATCTAGAAACAGACAGTTTTCGTCTGATAGTAGGATTAAATGACAAAAGAAGTTGGTGTCGGTCAGGCACATAGTAAAATTATTTTAATCGGAGAGCATGCAGTTGTTTATGGCTACCCAGCGATTTCTTTACCTCTTTTAGAGGTAGAGGTCACTTGTCATGTGGTTCCAGCAGAAACACCATGGCGTCTTTTTGAAGAGGACACCTTGTCTATGGCGGTTTATGCTTCCTTAGAATATCTAAATATTAAAGAAGCTTACATCCGTTGCCAAATTGACTCGGCTATTCCTGAAAAACGTGGGATGGGGTCTTCGGCAGCTATTAGCATTGCAGCCATTCGAGCGGTATTTGATTATTACCAAGCAGAACTTCATCATGATGTGTTAGAAATTTTGGTTAATCGTGCTGAAATGATTGCTCATATAAATCCTAGTGGATTAGACGCTAAAACATGCCTCAGCAGTCATCCGATTCGTTTTATCAAGAATGTCGGATTTGAAGAATTGACGATGGATTTGTCGGCTTATCTGGTGATTGCAGATACTGGTGTTTACGGGAATACAAGTGAAGCTATCCAAGTTGTCAAGAATAAGGGAAAAGATGCTTTACCATTCCTACATGCACTAGGAGAGTTGACCCAAGAAGCAGAAGAAGCAATAAAAACAAAAGATGCCGTGAAGCTGGGAGAGATTCTTACCAAAGCACACGGAAATCTAAAAGAAATCGGAGTCAGTAGCCCTGAGGCAGATGCCTTGGTTGAATCTGCCCTTGAACAGGGCGCTCTTGGTGCCAAAATGAGTGGTGGTGGTCTAGGTGGCTGTATCATTGCCTTGGTTGCTAATGAAAACCAGGCACAAGAACTCGCAGAAAGATTAGAAGAGAAAGGAGCTGTTCAGACATGGATCGAAAGCCTGTAACAGTACGTTCCTATGCCAATATTGCCATAATCAAATATTGGGGTAAGAAAAATGAAAAAGAGATGGTTCCTGCGACTAGTAGTATCTCTCTAACCTTAGAAAATATGTATACGGAGACAACACTTTCTCCTTTACCGACAGATGCTAAGGCAGACGCTTTTTACATCAACGGTCAGTTACAAAACGAAGCTGAGCATGCCAAGATGAGTAAAATCATTGACCGCTACCGTCCTGAAGGAGCAGGGTTTGTTCGTATCGATACTAAGAACAATATGCCAACAGCGGCAGGTCTTTCTTCAAGTTCCAGTGGTTTGTCTGCCTTGGTCAAAGCCTGCAACGCATACTTCCAACTTGGGCTGAATCGCAGAGAGTTGGCCTTGGAAGCTAAATTTGCATCGGGTTCTTCATCTCGTAGTTTTTATGGCCCTTTAGCTGCTTGGGACAAGGATAGTGGAGAGATTTATCAAGTTGAGACTGACTTGAAACTAGCTATGATTATGTTGGTTTTGGAGGACCAGAAAAAACCAATTTCCAGTCGAGATGGTATGAAACTCTGTGTCGAAACTTCTACGACTTTTGATGAGTGGATTCGTCAATCTGAACAAGATTACAAGGATATGTTAGTCTACCTCAAGGAAAATGACTTTAAGAAAGTTGGAGAATTGACAGAGAAGAACGCCTTGGCTATGCATGCTACGACAAAAACTGCAACTCCATCCTTCTCTTATCTGACAGATGCTAGTTATGAGGCTATGGATTTCGTCCGTCAGCTTAGAGAACAAGGTGAATCTTGCTACTTTACCATGGATGCGGGCCCTAATGTCAAGGTTCTTTGTTTAGAAAAAGACTTGGAACATTTATCAGAACTTTTAGGTCAACGCTATCGCTTAATCGTTTCAAAAACAAAGGATTTGAGCCAAGATGACGATTGTTAAAACTTGTGGGAAGCTCTATTGGGCTGGGGAGTATGCCATTTTAGAACCAGGACAGTTGGCACTAATAAAGGCTATTCCCATCTATATGACGGCTGAGATTAAAGCGTCTAATGTTTATCGACTCTACTCAGATATGTTTTCCTATAGTGTAGATATGCGCCCAGATTCTTCTTATGCCTTGATCCAAGAAACAGTTGCTTTGGTGGAGGACTATCTAACTGCCCAAGGAGTTGACTTGCGTCCTTTTTCCATAGATATTCGCGGGAAAATGGAGCGTGAGGGCAAGAAGTTTGGACTGGGTTCTAGTGGTAGTGTGGTGGTCTTGGTCATCAAGGCCATGCTTGCTTTTTATGAAAGACCAGCTGAAAGAGAACTCTTATTTAAACTGGCGAGTGCTGTACTTCTCAAACGTGGAGATAATGGCTCTATGGGAGACATCGCCTGTATCGTTTCAGAAGGCCTGGTCCTCTATCAGTCATTTGACAGGGAAAAAGTGGCACAATGGCTAGAAAAGGAAGACTTGCAAACTGTATTAGCACGTGATTGGGGCTTTTCTATTAGGAGTGTTGAACCGGCCTTGAAATTTGATTTTCTGGTGGGTTGGACCAAGGAAGTGGCTGTATCTAGTCACATGGTTAAGCAAATCAAGAATAATATGAATTCTAGCTTTTTACAGGCTTCAAAAGAAACTGTCACTAGCTTGGTAAAGGATTTGGAGGCAGGTCAAGAAGAAAAGACAATGGAGCTACTAGAACAAGCCAGCCAACTCTTAGAAGGCTTGAGTTCAGATATTTACACACCTTCGCTCAGACAACTAAAAGATGCCAGCAGAGATTTGAAAGCTGTTGCTAAGAGCAGTGGTGCTGGTGGAGGAGACTGTGGGATTGCACTTAGCTTTGACCAAGATTCAACCACATTACTGAAAGAACTCTGGGCTGATTTTGGAATTGAGCTCTTGTATCAAGAAAGGATGGGACATGACGACAAATCGGAAGGATGAACACATCCGCTATGCCCTTGAACAAAACAGTACTTATAATAGTTTTGATGAAGTGGAGTTGATCCACTCCTCGCTACCCTTATATGACTTAGATGAAATTGATCTTTCGACAGAATTTGCAGGGCGCAAATGGGATTTCCCTTTTTATATTAATGCCATGACAGGCGGTAGTGACAATGGCAAAGAAATCAATCAAAAATTGGCTCAGGTGGCAGAGGCTTGTGGGATTTTGTTTGTGACAGGTTCTTACAGCGCTGCTCTTAAGGATCCAACAGATGATTCTTTTGCTGTGAAGTCAAATCATCCTGACCTCCTTCTTGGAACCAATATTGGCTTAGATAAGCCTGTTGAACTAGGATTACAAACAGTGAAAGAGATGAATCCCCTTCTCTTACAAGTTCATGTCAATGTTATGCAGGAATTACTTATGCCAGAAGGTGAGCGTCAATTTAGATTGTGGCAAAGCAATCTGAAAAATTATGTTGATCAAATCTCTGTTCCCCTTGTTTTAAAAGAGGTCGGTTTTGGTATGGATGTTAAGACCATTGCTAAGGCGTACGAGATGGGGATACGTACAGTTGATTTGTCTGGCCGTGGGGGAACTAGCTTTGCCTATATTGAAAATCGTCGGAGCGGTCAACGTGACTACCTCAATGATTGGGGACAATCAACCATGCAGGCTCTTATCAATGCCCAAGACTGGAAAGATAAGATGGAGCTTCTGGTAAGTGGAGGTGTTCGCAATCCACTAGACATCATCAAATGCTTAGTCTTTGGAGCCAAGGCAGTTGGACTCTCACGTACTATGTTAGAGTTGGTTGAAAATCATTCAGTTGACGAAGTTATTGCGATTGTCCAAGGTTGGAAGGAAGATCTACGCTTGATTATGTGTGCCCTTAATTGCATAAGGATTGAGGATTTGCAAGAGGTTGACTATCTCCTTTATGGAAAATTGAAAGAAGCAAAAGAACAACTATAAGGAGGTCGGGATTTTAGTCCCGATCTCTTTATCATTCCTCAGACTGATGTGACTTTTTGGTTTTGTGATACAATAACATGGAGAGGACGGATACATGCGAAAATTTCAAATTTTTCTATTTATTGAAGCTTGTTTATTGACAGGAGCTCTGATTATGATGGTATCAGAGCATTTTTCCCGTTTTCTGCTCATTTTGCTCTTGTTTTTATTGCTGATTCGATACTATACTGGTAGACAGGGGAACAATTTTATTTTAGTAGCAGTGAGCATTTTATTTTTCTTCATCATCATGCTCAATCCCTTTGTCATTTTAGCGATTTTTGTAGCCTTGATATACAGTCTGTTCTTGCTTTACCCTATGATGAACCAGGAAAGAGAAGACACCAATCTGATTTTTGAAGAAGTTGTGACGGTGAAGAGAGAGAAAAATCGCTGGTTTGGGAATCTCCACCATTTTTCAAGTTACCAGACTTGCCGCTTTGATGATATCAATCTCTTTCGCCTTATGGGAAAGGATACCATTCATCTAGAGCACGTGATTTTGAGCAATCATGATAATGTCATCATCTTGAGAAAACTGGTTGGTACGACTAGAATTATCGTACCAGTGGATGTTGAAGTCAGTCTAAGCATCAATTCTCTGTATGGGGATTTAACATTTTTTGACCAGCCTAAGCGTGCTTTACGTAATGAACATTTTCATCAAGAAACCAGAGATTATCTCAAGAGTCCAAAGAGTGTTAAGATTCTTTTGACAACTACGGTGGGAGATGTTGAGGTGGTGCGCGGATGAAAAAACAACCTTATATTTCAATCGGACTCACCTCATTTCTCTTTGTTGCTTTTCTAATTCGAAGTATTTTTAAAGTCTTGGATTTTGACTGGAGCTCTCTTTTTCAGGATTTAGAAAAGACAGAAAAAGTCCTATTTCTAGCTTTGATGTTTAGTCTTGCCCTAGCTTGTTTATTAGTCTTGTTTTGGACAATGGTTGACGAGATTTCAAAAAGAAGAATCCAAGCGAATCTCAAGTGTCTCCTAGCTGGCAAAGAGATTCAAAGTCTGGGAGATGCTGACTTAGACGCAAGTTTTAGAAATTTATCAGGTAAGCTTGGTTTGTTGACAGAAGCTATTCAAAAAGCAGACAACCAAGCCCTGGTCAAAGAAGAAGAAATTGTTGAAAAGGAGCGCAAGCGAATTGCGCGTGACTTGCATGATACGGTTAGCCAAGAAATTTTTGCTGCTCATATGATGTTATCGGGAATCAGTCAACAAGCTTCCAAATTAGACAGAGAGAAAATGCAGACACAACTCCAAAGTGTGACTGCTATTTTGGAGACAGCCCAAAGAGACTTGCGCATTCTGCTTTTGCATTTACGACCAATTGAACTAGAACAAAAGAGTTTGGTGGAGGGGATTCAGCTACTCCTTAAAGAGCTAGAAGAAAAAAGTGAACTGAAGGTAAGCTTTAAATATCAGGTAACAGCTGTACCTAAAAAGATTGAAGAACATATTTTCCGGATTGTACAAGAATTGATTAGTAATACCCTTCGTCATGCGCAGGCCTCTTGTCTGGATGTTTACCTTTATCAAACGGAAACGGAATTACAGTTGAAGGTTGCAGACAATGGTCGTGGTTTTCAGCTAGATAGTGGTGACGAACTGAGCTATGGTCTGCGAAATATCAAAGATCGAGTGGAAGATATGGCAGGGACCATACAATTATTAACGGCACCCAAGCAAGGTGTAGCTGTTGATATTCGCATTCCCTTGCTTGATTTGGATAGATAAGAGGAAGTAAGATGAAACTATTATTGGTAGATGACCACCAAATGGTGCGTCTGGGTTTAAAAAGTTATTTTGAATTACAAGATGATGTAGAAGTTGTCGGAGAAGCAACCAATGGTGCGGAGGGAATTTCCATGGCCTTGGAGCTACGTCCTGATGTGATTGTCATGGATATTGTCATGCCTGAAGTCAATGGGATTGATGCTACACTAGCTATTCTCAAAGAATGGCCAGAGGCTAAAATTTTGATCGTGACTTCTTACCTAGACAATGAAAAAATCATGCCGGTTTTGAATGCTGGAGCTAGGGGCTATATGCTCAAGACATCAAGTGCCGATGAATTGTTACACGCTGTTCGTAAGGTAGCAGCGGGTGAATTTGCCATTGAACAAGAGGTGAGTAAGAAGGTAGAATACAACCGCAATCACGTTGAACTACATGAAGATTTGACTGCACGTGAACGAGATGTTCTCCAACTAATCGCTAAGGGTTATGAAAATCAGCGTATTGCTGATGAATTGTTCATCTCCCTCAAGACAGTTAAAACTCATGTTTCGAACATTCTTGCCAAGCTTCAGGTTAGTGATCGTACCCAGGCAGCTGTCTATGCCTTTCAACATCACTTGGTTGAGGCTGATGAATTTTAGCGAAACTAGGTGGTAATTCGAGCATCACTGAAAAGCGCATCCATTACTTGAAAAAAATCGCTACTATATGGTATAATAGACTGTATTTAAAATTTTAAGGAGAAATGGCAGAATGTCTGTATCATTTGAAAACAAAGAAACAAACCGTGGTGTCTTGACTTTCACAATTGCTCAAGACCAAATTAAACCAGAATTGGATCGAGTATTTAACTCAGTTAAGAAAACTATTAACGTTCCAGGTTTCCGTAAAGGTCACCTTCCTCGTCCTGTCTTTGACCAAAAATTTGGTGAAGAAGCTCTCTACCAGGACGCTATGAATGCACTTTTACCAAACGCTTATGAAGCAGCTGTAAAAGAAGCTGGACTTGAAGTTGTTGCACAACCAAAAATTGATGTAACATCAATGGAAAAAGGTCAAGACTGGGTTATCACTGCTGAAGTCGTTACAAAACCTGAAGTAAAATTGGGTGACTACAAAAACCTTGAAGTATCAGTTGATGTAGAAAAAGAAGTAACAGACGCTGACGTTGAAGAACGTATCGAACGTGAACGTAACAACTTGGCTGAGTTGGTTCTTAAAGAAGCTGCTGCTGAAAAAGGTGACACTGTTGTGATCGACTTTGTTGGTTCTATCGATGGTGTTGAATTTGATGGTGGAAAAGGTGACAACTTCTCTCTTGAACTTGGTTCAGGTCAATTTATCCCTGGCTTCGAAGACCAATTGGTTGGACACTCAGCTGGTGAAACAGTTGATGTTGTTGTAACATTCCCAGAAGATTATCAAGCAGAAGACCTTGCTGGTAAAGAAGCTAAATTCGTCACAACTATCCATGAAGTAAAAGCAAAAGAAGTTCCAGCTCTTGACGACGAACTTGCAAAAGATATTGACGAAGAAGTGGAAACACTTGCTGAATTGAAAGAAAAATACCGTAAAGAGTTAGCAGAAACAAAAGAAGAAGCTTACAAAGATGCAGTTGAAAGTGCAGCTATCGATAAAGCTGTTGAAAATGCTGAAATCGTAGAACTTCCAGAAGAAATGATTCACGAAGAAGTTCACCGTTCAGTAAATGAATTCCTTGGAAACTTGCAACGTCAAGGTATCAATCCTGACATGTACTTCCAAATCACTGGAACTACTCAAGAAGATCTTCACAAACAATACGAAGCAGAAGCTGAGTCACGTACGAAGACAAATCTTGTTGTTGAAGCAGTTGCTAAGGCGGAAGGATTTGATGCTTCAGAAGAAGAAATCCAAAAAGAAATCGAACAATTGGCAACTGACTACAACATGGAAGTTGCTCAAGTTCAAAACTTGCTTTCTACTGAAATGTTGAAACACGACATCACAGTTAAGAAGGCTGTTGAATTAATCACAAGTACTGCAACAGTAAAATAATCTGAAAAGATCAAAAGCCCACCGGTTCCGGTGGGCTTTCTTGTGCTCTATTTTTCAAAAATCCCTTGAAGGTCTGCCTCTGTAATCCCAATCATGGCTGGAATACTAGACCAGTTTTCTTCGGTCAAGATATAGGGCGCTTTAGAATCAGCTGATATGGTAGTTTCAGTAGTTTGCTGGCTAGTTTTTTTAGTTGCTTCCATTAGGTCACTGAAACGTTCAATCAGATAGGTCTTGCGAGCTGTCCCGATGTGCTTGGTTGCATAGTCAAAGGCCTGAAGTTCACCAAGTAGGATGAGTTTGCTTTTGGCGCGAGTGATAGCAGTGTAGATGAGATTTCGCTCCAGCATGCGCTTGCTAGCACTGGTAATTGGCAGAATCACAACTGGAAACTCACTCCCCTGTGACTTATGGATACTCATAGCATAGGCCAGACGAATTTTGTACCATTCATTTCGAGGATAGGAAACCTCGTTGCCATCAAAATCGATGATAATTTCATCTTGCTTAGATTCAGTGTATTTTCCAGGAATCAGGTCAGTAATATAGCCTAAATCTCCATTAAAGACATTGACTTCTGCATCGTTGACCAGATGAATGACCTTATCGCCTGTGCGGTAATGAAACTGACTTGCCTCAAAACTAATCTGTCCCTTTTGAAGAGGATTGAGCAGTTCTTGCATGAGTTGATTGATGGCATCAATTCCTGTTGTACCACGATACATAGGAGCCAGAACTTGGATGTCACGTGCAGGGATGCCACTTCTAATAGCAGCATCTATGATTTTTTCAATGGTCGCAGTGATATGGTTGCTGGCGATTTCAAAGTAGGAACGGTCTGCTTTTTTCTGAGTGAAATCTGCAGGCAAGATGCCCTGTCTAATCTGACTAGCGAGAGTGACAATGGTTGATTCTTCGCTCTGACGGTAGATTCTTTCCAAGCGTGTTTGAGGAATACTTGAAATCTGGAGTAAGTCAGCCAAGACTTGACCAGGACTAACCGATGGCAACTGGTCACTATCTCCGACAATGAGAATTTTACTATTAGAGGAGATGTTGGAGAAGAGTTGGTTGGCTAGCCAGGTATCCACCATAGAGAACTCGTCTACGATGATAAAATCAGCATCTAGATAATCTTCCAAATGACTGGTATCGTCGTCTCCAGTCATCCCCAAATGGCGGTGAATCGTTGCACTTGGCAATTCTGTCAACTCATTCATACGACGAGCGGCGCGACCGGTTGGAGCAGCTAGGAGAATCGGTAGACTACCTTTTTTTCTAAGGTCTAGCCCCTCTATTAGAGCATAAACACCAATAATCCCATTGATAACAGTGGTTTTTCCAGTACCAGGTCCACCTGTCAGGATAAAGACCTTGTTTTGGATAGCGTCGCAAATAGCCTGCTTTTGAATAGTATCGTATTGGATGCCTAATTCCTTCTCAACAGTTGCGATATGCTCCTGGATAGTTTTTATTTCGTGTTTATTGGGGTCTTCTTTTTCAAGAATACGAATGAGGTGATTGTGAATTCCTTCTTCAGCGAAAAAGAGACTGTTGTCAAAGATTTTCGTATCAACCTGCTGAACTTTTTCTTCTTCAATGAGATTGGATAATTCTTGAGCGAGTTGGCTGGGTTCTAATTCCACAGGTCGTGAGGATTCAAGTAGGGTTAGAGTCTTTTCTAATAGATCTCTTGCTTCAACATAAGTATCCCCGCTTTCCATACAAGCATTTAAAAGGCTATGAACAAGACCTGCTCGAAAGCGTTCAGGTGCCTGACTCTCAATCCCCAATTCCTGTGCTAATTGGTCAGCGATGGTAAAGCCCAAACCCTTGATATCTTCTACCAACTGATAAGGATAATTTTCAACGATATCGATGGTTTCCTCTTTATAGGTATCCTGGATTTGAATAGCTAATTTATTAGGAATCCCGTAGTTTGCAAGTTTGGCCAAAACCATCTCAGTTCCGTAGTTAAGACGAAGTGTAGAAACGAAGGTCTCACGACTTTTAGAAGATAGTCCAGAGATGGTTTCGAGTTTCTCAGGATGCTCCAGGATTTCATCAATGGTATTATCTCCGTAGAGCTCTACAATCTTCTGGGCAGTTTTGAGTCCGATTCCTTTAAAATGGCTACTAGAGAAGTATTTGACTAAGCCCTTGCTAGTCGGTTTTGCACGTTCATAACGGCTTATTTGTAATTGTTCTCCATACTTGGAGTGTTGGACGATTTGTCCCCAAAAAGTGTATTCCTCTCCCTCGATGACATCAGCCATGGTCCCTGTAACAATGATTTCGAAATCATCAAAGTTCTCAGCGTCGGTGTCCTCAATATCTAAGAGGAGGATACGGTAAAAATTACTAGGGTTTTCAAAAATTATACGTTCAATCGTACCAGTAAAATAGACTTCCATATAACTCCTTTACATTCTTGAATGAGATTATATTATTCAGAATAGAATGAGAAGAGGCTGAGATTTTTCTTCTCGGCCTCTTAGAGTTTTTAAACTGTTCCGATACGTTTGAATGGCCAGAAACGGAATTTAGCCTCTCCAATGATATCTTTTGATTTAAAAGTACCAACATGTCGGCTATCACTAGATACCAGACGGTCATCACCAAGTAGGAGATATTCACCCTCTGGTATAGTGAAGGTAAAACTGGTATTATGGTTTACATCTAATGTGAAGGCTTGAGCTTTTTCAGCAAGATTTCTGAAGTACTCTCCTTTTTTTCCATCCCAATTTTCGCCAGTATAGGTGCTTTGGAGTTTATCTTCCTTGAAACGTTTGAGATATTCTGCTAGATAAGGCTCATTCGTTTCCTGACCGTTAACATAAAGTTTATCATTGTCATAACGGATGGTATCTCCTGGCATACCGATGACTCGCTTAACGATATCCTTGTTCCCATCGTCCTCGTGGGCAACCACGATATCAAAACGATTGATTGGAAGATGTTTGACAACAAAGAGGACTTCTCCATCGCCTAGGGTGGGGTCCATAGAATGCCCTTCTACACGGACATTACTCCAAATAAATAAACGACTAAGTCCTACAAGTACAAGAATAAGAATGATAAATCCCCATTCTTTAAAAAATCTTTTAATGTATTTCATAATTTACCTTTCTAGCAACATTTTTGCCTTTTCAGTGTTTTTAAAATGAAGTTTAGCGCAGAAGTTGAGCCCCTTCATTCCATATGCTTGTAAAATCTGACTGGCAACTTTATCAGAAGTTGCACCAGCACCACTTGGAAGTTGGTACCCTAACTCTCGTCCTAGGTTTTCAAGATTTTCTAGAAAAAGATCACGCGCAATGATGGAACTAACAGCTACGGCCAAGTATTTACTTTCAGCCTTTTCCTCAAGTGTAACTGGATTTGAGAAATGATTGGCTTCATCTCTTAAGTACTTATCGTAGTTTTGAGCACTTGTAAAGGCGTCAATGACAATCTTTTCTGGTTCAACTCCTTTTTGAAGGAGTAGGAAAATGGCCTGATTATGGAGAGCGACCTTGACAGAAACAGCATTATAACGTTCCCCAATGACTTCGTTATACTTACTTGGAGAAAGCAGTAGTGCTTGATGCTGGATCTTTTCCTTAAGGAGGGGAGCAATCTGACGGATTTTTTTGTCAGTCAGTGTTTTGGAATCTCCAACTCCGAGTTTTTGCAAAAAGTGATGCTGATCAGGAGTTACAAAGGATGCCACTACAGCTAGACCACCAAAGTAGGAACCATTTCCGACTTCATCTGTCCCTATTAGAGGGATGTTTTGCCCACTTGCTACTTGCGTTACTTGATAACCAAAAAAGCCGGCATAGTTTTCAGCTGCTTCACCTTGCAAGAGAACTTTTCCAGATGTATAGATGGAAACGCTGGCTTGAGGAAGCTTAAAAAAGTAGCGAATATAAGGATTTTTACTTGGCGTGAGGGCTTGTTCATACTCTTTAACAAAAGTTTGAATTTCCTTTTCACTTGGTATTAATGTGATACTTGCCATAGTCTCTATTGTACCATAAAAGCAGTAAAATTGGAAAAAACTGACAAATTTAGTGAAATTTGGTATAATATCGTGAGGTGAATTTTATGGCAAATTTAAATCGATTCAAGTTTACATTCGGGAAAAAAACATTGACCCTGACAACTGAACATGACAATCTTTTCATGGAGGAGATTGCTAAAGTTGCAACGGAAAAATATGAAGCAATCAAAGAACAAATGCCTGGAGCAGATGATGAGACAGTAGCGATTCTCTTGGCGGTTAACTGCTTATCGACCCAGCTCAGCCGTGAGATTGAGTTTGATGATAAGGAGCAAGAATTAGAATCACTCCGTTATAAAGTGGTTGCGGCTAAACAAGAACAGAGTAAAATTGAGGACTCTTTATGATTTCCATTCTACTCTTGTTAATCCTTGCTTGGAGCTTTTATATTGGCTACCGCAGAGGAATTATTTTGCAAGCATATTATCTTGTAGCAACGATTATTTCCGCTTATTTTGCAAGCAAATTTTACCTATCTTTAGGGCAGAAGTTCAATTTATTAATCCCTTATGCAAATCCTCAGGAAGGACAGGGAACATTCTTTTTCCCGTCCAGTCAACTCTTCCAATTAGATAAAGTCTTTTATGCAGGTATCGGTTTCCTTATAGCCTTTACAGCCTTTTACTGTATTGGTCGCTTACTTGGACTTTTTATTAACTTAGCGCCAACTGAGATAGTTGACGGGGAATACTACCGTATCGGGGCAGGTGTGGTATCAGTTGGAGTGACTTTATTTGTCCTCCAGATGATGTTAACGATTCTTGCGACTGTACCACTACAAATTGTTCAAAATTCACTTGAAAATAGCTTTGTAGCTAGACACATCATCCAAAGCATCCCAATCACTACAAATGTGATTAAACAGCTTTGGGTAATCAAATTAATCGGATAAAAAGGGCGGGAACTATTCCTAGCCTTTTGTTTACAATTTTGAAAAGTAAGAGATTGATTTAAAGAGTTGAAAATAAGAAAAGCCATAACTTTTTTACTAAGGAAATAAGATGAATATAAAAATACTAGAAACGTTAGAATTTAACAAGGTCAAGTCTTTATTTGAACCTCATCTTTTGACGGAACAGGGATTAGAGCAGTTAAAAGAGCTAGTCCCAACTGATAAAGCTGATAAAATTAAACAGGCTTTTGCAGAGATGAAGGAGATGCAGGAGCTGTTTGTGGAGCATCCTCATTTCAGCATTTCAGCAACAAAAGACATTGCTGCAACCTGCAAACGTTTGGAAATGGGTGCGGATCTTAACATCGAAGAATTTCTTCTTCTCAAGCGTGTCATATTTGCCAGTCGTGAATTGAAGAATTTCTATGATAATCTTGAAAATGTCCGCTTGGATCATCTGGCTAACTGGTTTGAGAAACTTCATGATTTCCCACATCTACAGGGTAATCTCCAAGCTATCAACGAAGCTGGATTTATTGAAAATTTTGCCAGTGAAGATTTGGCACGAATCCGACGTAAAATCCATGACAGTGAGAGCCAAGTCCGTGAGGTCTTACAAGACCTTCTCAAGCAAAAGGCTCAGATGTTGACAGAGGGCATTATCGCTAGTAGAAATGGTCGCCAAGTTCTTCCAGTCAAAAATACCTATCGGAACAAGATTGCTGGGGTCGTTCACGATATTTCTGCCAGTGGGAACACTGTCTATATCGAACCGCGTGAAGTAGTCAAGTTGAGCGAAGAAATCGCCAGTCTTCGTGCAGATGAACACTATGAGATGATGCGTATCCTTCAAGAGCTCTCTGAACGAGTAAGACCACACGCAGCTGAAATCGCTAATGATGCCTGGATTATTGGACATTTGGACCTGATTCGTGCCAAGGTCCGCTTTATCCAAGAGACGGAAGCAGTGGTACCTCAAGTTTCTGAGGATCAGGAAATCCAACTCCTCCATGTTCGCCATCCTTTGGTACAAAATGCTGTCGCAAATGATGTGCATTTTGGGAAAGATTTGACAGCCATCGTCATCACTGGTCCCAATACTGGTGGTAAGACTATCATGCTCAAAACCTTAGGCTTGACACAGATCATGGCTCAGTCTGGTTTGCCTATCTTAGCTGATAAAGGCAGTCGTGTAGGGATTTTTGAGGAAATTTTTGCAGATATAGGGGATGAGCAATCCATTGAGCAGAGTCTTTCAACCTTCTCTAGTCACATGACCAATATCGTTGATATTTTGGGTAAAGTCAACCAACATTCGCTCTTACTGCTAGATGAACTTGGGGCAGGTACAGATCCGCAAGAAGGGGCAGCACTTGCCATGTCTATCTTAGAAGACCTACGCTTACGTCAGGTCAAGACTATGGCAACCACTCACTATCCTGAACTCAAGGCCTATGGTATTGAAACGACCTATGTTCAAAATGCCAGCATGGAATTTGATACAGCTAGCCTGCGCCCAACCTATCGCTTTATGCAAGGAGTTCCTGGTCGAAGCAACGCCTTTGAGATTGCTAAACGACTGGGTTTGTCAGATGTTATTGTAGGTGACGCTAGTAAGCAAATTGATCAAGACAATGACGTCAATCGTATCATTGAGCAATTGGAAGAACAAACGCTTGAAAGTCGCAAACGTCTGGACAATATTCGAGAAGTCGAGCAAGAAAACCTCAAGATGAATCGTGCGCTTAAAAAACTCTACAACGAGCTCAACCGTGAGAAAGAAACCGAACTCAATAAGGCGCGTGAACAGGCTGCTGAGATTGTTGAATTGGCACTCTCTGAGAGTGATGATATTCTTAAAAATCTTCACAGTAAATCTCAACTGAAACCGCATGAGATTATTGAAGCCAAGGCTAAGCTTAAGAAATTAGCCCCTGAAAAAGTTGACCTTTCTAAAAACAAGGTCCTTCAAAAGGCCAAGAAAAAACGAGCCCCAAAAATTGGGGATGATATCATCGTTTTAAGCTATGGTCAACGAGGAACCTTGACCAATCAACTCAAGGATGGTCGTTGGGAAGCACAGGTTGGCTTGATTAAGATGACGCTTGAAGAAAAAGAGTTTGACTTGGTTCAAGCTCAGCAAGAAGCGCCAGTCAAGAAGAAACAAGTCAACGTCGTCAAACGTGCAGTAGGAAAAGGACCGCGAGCTAGACTAGACCTTCGTGGCAAACGTTATGAAGAAGCTATGAGTGAATTGGATGCCTTTATTGACCAAGCTTTGTTGAACAACTTAGCCCAGGTGGATATCATTCATGGGATTGGTACTGGAGTTATCCGAGAGGGAGTCACCAAATATTTGCAAAGGAATAAACATGTCAAGACCTTTGGATACGCTCCTCAAAATGCAGGTGGTAGTGGTGCCACCATCGTAACCTTTAAGGGATAAGAAAAAGCTTGAGAATTACAGATGATTCTTCAAGCTTTTTCTTTTTTTAGACTAAACGTCTAAAGGTTGTCCAGTATGATTGAGTTGTGTGACAGTGACAAAGAAATCCTCCCTCATTCGTGTTAAGAGTTGGTTAGGATACGTTTTTTCAAAGTTATCAAGAACGGCAAAGATATGTTTTGCAATTTCTAAACCTTTAATGTTATCTTGTCTAAGAAAATTATTAGCACGTTCCATTGATAGACTAATCATATCTGTCATTTTTGCACTCAATAAAGGAAATGTATTAATTACTTCTAAAGTCTTGAGAGCTAAATTTTCGGCCTTATCATAGTAACCATTAATAGAATAATGTTTGATAGCATTTCTCAGGCAGTCAATATAGTAATCAGCGGTACGGGTTGAATGGTATTCAGTTTGTTTTTTTAGAGTGTCTAATAAATGATAGAGCTTGTAATCTAAAAATTCGATTGAAAAGTGGGGGATGATGGATGAAAATATTTTCAACTCGATTTTATTCCAGTTGTCTAATTCACTGAGATAGTTTTTGATATATTCCAATTCTTGATAGTCTTTTGAAGTCAGAAAAGAATTACCAATAATAGTCGCGATAGCAAATTTATTGACTACTCGGTTCGCAATAACATAGTGTTCAGAGACACCAGGATTCTCCAAGGGTTGATTAATCAAATTAAGAATCTTTTTGTATTCACGCTTATAGGATAGATCAGCTACTTGAGCCTGCAATTTGTGAAATTCAGATGGGAACATCTTCATTTTTAGAATATCAAAAGTCTCCTTGTCAATTCCAATATTTGAGAGAATTTCATCAAATTTTTGAATGGTTATCCGAGATTTCCCTTGCTCAAACTGACGTAAAAAATGAGGCGTTACCGTTATACCAGCAGCTTTTTTCTGTGTAAAACCTCTTTCTTCACGAATGTATTTATAAACTAATCCATATATACTTTCATCTTGCATTTTAAATCTCCTTGGATTTTTCATGTTTTTTCATAATTCTACCAGTTTTTGGATTGCCTTTCAGAAAAAGGTAATTATATTTACGTTTTTTCGGGGGGGGGGG
>NZ_KV841556.1:194044-409441 GCF_001839505.1 Streptococcus sp. HMSC34B10
GGGGGGGGGGGTAATTGTTCTATAAAAGTAAATATAGTTACGCTTTTCGTAAATTGAGCGAAGAGTATGCTATACTGAGCAAAATACAATCAAATTTAAGGGGGCTGATTATGATTAAATAAAATACAAAGAACTTAAGGTCTATATAGATGAATGGAGATATTATTTCGATGAAAACAATCCAAGATTGGTTTTAGGTTTTAGAATGTTATAAGGCGAAAATAATTGAAATAGAATCGGACTTGTCACTGGGACATAAATTAGAAGTTCAACTTAGTCATTTAACAGTTAGTAGTCATATGATCTTTTGGAAAAATTAGAACAAGGTAGATGCAAAGTTAAAATATTGTGAGTTTTTAACATAAGTACTACCATAAGTTTTAAATCAAATAATGTTTAGGAGTAAAATATGAGTAAAGCAATTGGAATCGATTTAGGTACTACTTATTCAGCAGTATCTGTATTATCAGAAACTGGGCAGCCACAAATTTTATTGAATCAGGATGGTGAAAATTTAACTCCATCAGTCGTATTCTTCCAAGATTTTGATGGAAAAGATGAGCCACTTGTTGGTATTCAAGCCAAAAACATGGCAGCAAGTAGCCCTGAAGCAGTTGTACAGTATGTAAAAAGACAGATGGGAAATCCAAATTGGAAATTTGATTCTCCTAGTGATACAGTTTATACAGCAGAAGAAATATCAGCTATTATTTTAAAGAGACTAAAAGAAGGGGCGGAGAATGCGCTAGGTGAAAAAGTAGAAGATGTTGTGATAACTGTTCCAGCTTATTTTGATGATGCACGTAGAACAGCAACAAAACATGCAGGAGAAATTGCTGGACTCAATGTTTTACGAGTTCTAAATGAACCTACAGCTGCGGCTCTTGCATACGGTATATCAGCCGAAAAAAATGAGACAGTATTGGTATACGATCTGGGTGGAGGAACGTTTGATGTCACATTAATGAAAATAAAGGATGGTGAGTTTGATGTTATTGCAACTGATGGAGATCGTAATTTAGGAGGATTTGATTTTGATAATGCCCTTTCAATGATTATTGCTGAAAAGATGGAAGAACAGGGAGCAGAAGATATTTACACTGATGAACATTTTACTGCTTTGCTCCGTGAAAAATCAGAGAATACAAAGAGAGGGCTAACAACTGTAGAAAAAACAAATGTTTTTCTTGACTATAAAGGCAAAAGTTATAAAATTCCGGTAACACGTGGAGAATTTGAAGATGCAACTAAAAGTCTAATGAATCGTACAGAAGAGTTGTTGGATGATGTTGTTGAAGAGTCTGGAATATCATGGGATGAAATTGATCAAGTGCTATTAATAGGTGGTTCAACCCGTATGCCAATGGTACAAAGAAAATTAGAAGAGAAAATTGGGAAGAAGATTGTATATTCTATCAATCCAGATGAAGCTGTAGCACAGGGCGCAGCTATTCAGGCGGCGTTGGAAATTGCTAATAAATCCGAAGGTTCAGATATTAGTGATACAGTTCGTGGGCTAGCAGAAAAGTTAGTTGTTTCGGATGTGACTTCTCAAGCCTTGGGAACTTTGGCTCTCTCAGATGGCGTGAAAAGAAATACGATTATTATTCCTAAAAATTCTAAGGTTCCAAACAAGTACTCTGAGTATTTTTCAACAGTTGTAGATAATCAACAGAATGTGCTAGTAGAGGTTACTCAAGGGGATGATGAAGATCCACAATTTGTTACTGTTATAGGAGAGAGCACAATTAAATTACCAGGGGACTGGCCAGCAGGAACAGCTTTGAAAGTAACTTATCATTATGATGTCGATCAAACTGTATTTGTAGAGGTACATGATTCAGATAATCACCTATTAGGGACTTTTGAGGTAGAGAGACAAGCAAATCTAGATAAAAATGCTGTAGAATTAGCCAGTCGAAAAATAAAGGATTTAACAATTGATTAGAGGAGATGCACAATGTTAGTAACAAATTATTATGAAGAGTTAGGAATTTCAGAAACAAGTTCATTAGATGATGTGAAGAAGAGTATAAAGTCAAATCGTAAACGTTATCGCCAGTTGACGGGTTCACCTAATATTGATCAAAGATCAATGGCTGAAAGAAAGATGGAAATTATTGCACAGGCAGAGAAAGTGTTTGAGAATGAAGAAACTAGGAAAAAATATGATAAGGAACTAGAAATTTCTAAACACAGTTCTGAAGGAACCCCTGATTCGACTCCAACTAATCATTCAAATACAAGTTATCTTGATTCAGCTAGGCAAGCTTTCTACTCAGGAAAGAAATCATTAGCTTATTCTTACATTGAAGAAGCCTTAAAAATAAATCGAAATGATGCAGATGTTTGGTATTTTAAAGCTATGATTAGCCTTGAAGATAGTAACTTATCAGATGCAGAGCTAGCTATTAGTGAAGCAAATAGATTGAGACCTAATAATGCAGATATCTTATCTTTACTAGGCGATGTTTATTGTGAAAAAGATCAGCAAAAGTTTGCAATTCAGTATTATCAAGAAGCATTTGAACTGTCTAATAATTCTTTTTATCTTTTGAAAAAGGGGAGGTCTCTATTTTTATTTGAACAGTATAAACAGGCAGCGAAAGATCTTCGATATTTGTATGATCATTTTTTAGAAGAAAATAAAAATAATGAAGAATATATTTATTACCTTTTATCAAGCTGTTATAAAGAAATTGGAGATAATGAAGAAGCCTATAAGTTTGCGAAAAAATTGGTAGATATCACTGATTCGTTAGATAACAAATTACACTATGCAGGTATTCTACTTTTGAAATCTGAAGATGAGTGTGAAAATTATTTAGATACCTTAAATGAACGATATGGCAACAATAAAGATTTCCAACTGGTGTATTTTAGTTTATTGTCAGGTATTACGATAGAGCGTATGAAAAAAGCACCTGATACAGAGGTTGAGGCTTTCTTTAGAAAATATATCGATCGAACAAAATATGAGAATAACGCAGTTTTAGACAATAAGGCGCGTGTTCGAATTGCAGAAGCTTACTTGGCAAAGGCACAAAGATTAGGGATTGAAGATAAAATTAAAAATACTAATTATTATAATGATTTTATTGATAATAAAAATTCTACCATTTATGCTACAACACGTCACTCGCAAGGTATGGGATGTTTTATGTTTATCTTAGTTTTTGCAGCTAATTGGTTTTTGAGTGGTTTCTTTGATAAGTTTGTGCACAGTTTTTGGATTAGCAATGCTTTAAGTTTGGCATTGTTATCAAATATTGTCTTGTATTACAATTATCCTAAGGGATGGCAAATAAATCGAAGAAAGAAAGGATAAAGTTTTTATGAGTGAAGAAGTATTGCATGAAAAAGTTTCATATATCGTAGATAAAGTTGAAGATATTGAATCTTTAATTACACGCCGATTATTAGAAGATAAAGCTAAAAATAGTCTGATTGAAGAATTGAAGCAGTATTTAATCTATAGACAAGATTTAGATAAGGGAGAGAAATTTGCTCCCTTCATGAAACAAATACTTCAAGTTGTTGACCGTATTGAATCATCTGAAGAACAATCAGATTTTCTTACCTCAATTGCTGAAGAACTTTTACAAGTTCTTTCGTTGAATGGGTTACAGGTTGTTGATAATAGTGGTATGATTGACCCAAGTATGCATGAAGTTGTTAATACAGTGGCAGTTACTAATGAACAGAGTGAGAATAACATTGTTGAAGTATTACAAAAAGGATATATGTTAAATAACAGAGTCCTCAGACCAAGTAAAGTTATTATTGCTAAATGAAATTTTTTTTAGGAGGTGGAGAAATTGTTTAGATTTTTTAATCATCTCAGAAATAAACTTTATTTTATATTAGGGTTTTTTTGTGGCAGAAGACATGGTAGTAAGGTTTATCCAAAAGCTCCTACTCCTTCAATATCTAAATATAGTGATTTCCCCACTATTTCCAGAGCAACTCATAATGGTAAAATGACAGGATTTGAACCACAAAAGCTTAAGAATTATAAACTTTATCAACATGAATTGATGTTTGGAGAACCTGGAAAAGGATTGAATAAATCAGGATTCGATGAATCTGCTATTAATCTTGGCCAAGAGGGAGAAATTAATTTTGCGAAAGCATTACAGAAACAAGGACTTTTAGAAAAATTAGTTACCTTTTGGTCTGTTCATAATCTCAATTTAGAAGATGAAAGAGTAGATGCGGATATTGATTGCGTTATTGTATCTGGGTCTACAATTTGGTTAGTGGATTTAAAGTTTTATTCATCAGGAAATGTGATTTATAGAGAAGAGAATGGCTTATTGTACACTATAGATAGTGCTACAGGAGCTCAAATAGGCAGACCTAAAAGAATGTCTCCTAACATGTCTTATGCAGAAGAAAGCTTCTCCCATAAATTTGCAAATTTATTAAAATTTTATCGTTTGGAAACACGTGTTGTCTTGATGCCAACTTATAAGGGTGCAGGTAGGTTGGATAATGTCTTTTGGCCAGGTCATATCAAGGCTGTTAGTCTAGAAGAGATGTTAAATGAGTTATCTAGTGAGGATAAGTTTAGAGATACAATTGGTGGACAGATGATTCGGCAGACATTTAATTTGCTTTTAAAACGCTAATAAATGTAAAAAAACAGTAAATAATTTGATGTTATAGATTTCTTAAACTACGATTTTTATATTGTATTTTTGAAATGGTATTTTATTTTTAAGTTTTTGATAACATAAGTGAAATTCTAAGTATGATATGAGATGAATTGATTGTATCATCGAAAAATAGTAGTGAAATTTTATATATTTTTACACTCAATAGTCCGAAAGTTATTTGCTCCACTAATGCTGAAAAATGCAGATACTTAGCACAGATTTTAGAGCCTTCTTACTAGAAAGTGGGGGCCTATATACCTAAAATAGAATCCGTTCGCAGAAGACTCTCAATCAATTTACACTATTTGGAAATTAAGTAGTAGTAAAGATAAATTAGGGAAAATTAAAGAAACTAAGGCGGAGAATGAAGTCAGACCCGGGACTAAAATAGATCTATTTAGTATGACTTGGAAAGCTGTAACAGGAAATTTCATTAAAACATTATTTACATCAAACCAAAATATTTCTGAAAATGAATATCAATGCCATAAAAAATGGAGATTTTTCAAGAATTGAGGGGAGTTGGAGTAAGTATAATGGCAAAAAAATTTATTTTTTAGTAAAGATGATCTAGTGGTTTCAGAACTGTTTTTAGATTGTGTAGACTTGGAGTAAAACAGATTAATTTAATTAATCATATTTTATTTACATAGGAATGTAAATGAAAAATACTTTTTCTACAGAGGCAAATTAGATTTTTAAATAATACATTGACAAAAGACAATTTTTCTTGTAAAATAAGTAAAAATTAAATACAACACCGAATGAAGTTTAATAGAAACGCAAAAATGTTAGATTTTTCGTGACTGTAAATGGACGGAACTCTGGAGAGACCGTAATGGCACCGAAGGGGCAAGGCAGGCAACTGCTCAAACTCTCAGGTAAAAGGACAGAGCTAGGATAGACCGCTTTTAAGCATTTATCAAGGCATTCCAGAGTACATGTTTTTAACATGTGCTCTTTCTTTTGGGGTTGAGAAGATAGGAGAATAGAATGTTAGAATTGCTCAAAGCGATTGATGCTTTTGCTTGGGGACCTCCCCTTTTGATTTTGCTAGTTGGTACAGGAATTTATTTGACTCTTCGTTTAGGACTCTTACAAATCCTGCGTCTCCCAAAGGCCTTCCAGCTTATTTTTATCAAGGATAAGGGGCATGGAGATGTATCTAGTTTTGCGGCTCTTTGTACAGCTTTAGCCGCTACTGTTGGTACTGGTAATATCATTGGGGTTGCAACAGCTATCAAAGTTGGTGGACCAGGAGCTCTCTTTTGGATGTGGATGGCCGCTTTCTTTGGAATGGCAACCAAATATGCAGAAGGACTACTTGCCATTAAATATCGGACCAAGGATGACCATGGTGCAGTAGCGGGAGGACCGATGCACTATATCCTTCTAGGAATGGGAGAAAAGTGGCGACCACTTGCAATTTTCTTTGCCATTGCAGGAGTATTGGTTGCACTTTTAGGAATTGGGACTTTTACGCAAGTGAATTCAATTACAGAATCTGTGTTCAATACCGTAAGTATTCCCAAGGGAATCACTGCTTTAGTCCTTGCAGTATTTGTAGGAATGGCTGTATTTGGTGGTCTTCGCTCAATTTCCAAAGTTTCTACTACAGTTGTTCCCTTTATGGCTATTGTCTATATCTTGGGAACTCTTACCGTCATTTTCTTTAATGTGGAGAAAATCCCTGCCACGCTTGCCTTGATTTTTACGTCAGCTTTTAGCCCAGTAGCTGCAGTAGGAGGTTTTGCAGGTGCCAGTGTTCGGATGGCTATCCAAAATGGTGTAGCGCGTGGGGTTTTCTCAAATGAATCTGGCTTGGGTTCGGCTCCCATTGCGGCTGCGGCTGCTAAGACAAATGAACCGGTGGAGCAAGGTTTGATTTCCATGACTGGTACCTTTATTGATACCTTGATTATCTGTACCTTGACTGGTTTGGCAATCTTGGTGACGGGTGTTTGGAATGGTCATTTAGATGGGGTTGCTCTTACTCAGTCTGCTTTTTCAACCGTCTTTTCAGATTTGGGACCATCTCTTTTGACGATTTTCCTAGTTTTGTTTGCCTTTACCACCATCTTAGGTTGGAATTACTATGGGGAACGTTGTTTTGAATTCCTTTTTGGTGTTCGCTTTATCTGGCTTTATCGTGTTATTTTTGTAGCAATGGTATTACTGGGTGGCTTCATCGAATTAGATATGGTCTGGGTCATTGCGGATATCGTCAATGCCCTCATGGCTCTTCCAAACTTGATTGCAATCTTGGCCTTATCTCCAGTCGTAATTGCCGAGACCAAGAAGTATTTTGCTAATTAAGTTAATCACACATTTTGTGTGATTTTTTCATAAAGAAATCCTATCAATACAATTAAAAATATATATTATCCAAGGGGGAGATTCTATGATAGACTAAATGACAAGAAAATGAAAAGAGGTTTTTTTATGTCAACATTTACTATCCATACCGTAGAATCAGCACCAGCAGAAGTCAAAGAAGTTCTTGAAACTGTACAAAAGGACAATAATGGCTACATTCCCAACCTCATCGGACTTTTAGCAAATGCTCCAACAGCCCTCGAAACGTATCGCACGGTTGGGGCTATCAATCGTCGCAATAGCTTGACACCAGTAGAGCGCGAAGTGGTACAAATCACTGCAGCTGTAACCAATGGTTGTGCTTTCTGTGTCGCAGGTCACACCGCCTTTTCTATCAAGCAAATCCAGATGAATGATGACCTTCTCCAAGCCCTTCGCAATCGCACTCCGATTGAAACTGATCCTAAGCTAGATACCCTTGCTAAGTTTACCTTGGCAGTCATCAATACCAAAGGGCGTGTAGGAGATGAAGCTCTTGGTGAATTTCTTGAAGCTGGATATACCCAACAAAATGCCTTGGATGTCGTTCTTGGTGTCAGTTTGGCAACTCTCTGTAACTATGCCAATAACCTAGCAAATACACCGATCAATCCAGAATTGCAACCTTATGCTTAAGGAATAGAAAAAATAGAGTCTGAATCTTTCAGACTCTATTTTTGAATGCTTATTTAAGTGTTTTTATGCTATACTGAGATTAATATGATTCTTGGAGGTCTACATGAAAAAACTCCCCTTGGCTTTTTCAGGTTGCTTATTGGGCTTAGCTGGAGCAGGCAATCTGATTTTGGATACTTTTCCGTTATTGTCTCACGTCTTTAGTTTATCAGGATTGATATTATGGGTTTATTTCTTAGCGAGTCATCTGCATTACTGGCAAGAAAGTAAGCAGGAACTAAAGAAAGCTCCTATTTTATCGGCAATGGCGCCTTTTCCTATGGCAGGGATGATTTTATCAACCTATCTACTACGAGTTCTGCCAACTATGATGAGCCTTTTGCCTCAAGCTCTCTGGTGGTTTTCTTTTCTACTTGATGTTTGCTTGATTCTGTATTTTACGATGGCCTATGTTTTTACAAAACCAAGGTCTAGTTCTACACCAAGTTGGACAGTTCTCTATGTGGGAATAGCAGTAGCGACCTTGACCTACCCAGTGGTGGGCATTGTCGGAATTGCCTATGGAGCTTGGATATTTGGTTTTATCTTAACCTTTATCCTTTATCCTCTGATTTATCAAGATTTGAAAAGAAATCCATTACCACTGGCTTTACTGGGACAAGAAGGGATCTATTGTGCTCCATTTTCTCTTCTTTTGGCTGCCCTTATCCGAGTTGGAGGTCCTAGTCTGCCTAACTGGAGCTTAGTAATTATGATCCTTGCATCACAGGCTTTCTTTTTCTTTGTCCTCAGTCGCTTGCCAAGGATTTTACAACAAGGCTTCCAACCATCCTTTTCAGCCCTAACTTTCCCAACGATTATCACGGTAACTTCATTGAAAATGGCCCAAGGCATTCTACAGTTTCCGGTCCTTAACCTCCTCGTTTGGGTAGAAACTATCATTTGTTTAACAATCCTCATCTACGTATTGGTAGAATATATACGATATTTTAGAAACTAAAATCACCCCTAGCACGGAGAAGTGTTAGGGGTTTGTTGTCGATAATAGACAGAATCATACTCTTCGAAAATCAAATTCAAACCACGTCAGCGTCGCCTTACCGTACTCAAGTACAGCTTGCGGCTAGCTTCCTAGTTTGCTCTGTGATTTTCATTGAGTATCAATTAGTTCAGCTTATACCTACTGTTCTTCATGTTCGGATAAAAAATAATAAGTCATAGTACCAAAGATTGTTCCTACTCCGAGTCCTACTAGTAGGAAAAAAGCGATCATTTTGAGTTCCAGAAACTGCAAAAAGAAATCTGTAATGGAGTGATTTTCAAGGATTACTTTTTTGGAAAATAGTATAAATAAGTAGAGAGTTGGGATGCTAGTTCCAACTAACCAACTTCTTAACTTAATTTGACGCTTGCTGTAAGTGATTTGTGGAATCTCGGATTGATCATCATCTTCTAAGTGGAGTCCTCTAGTAGAATATCTTGCCTTGAGACTGAGGGCAAAAATCATCAAGAAGTAGAGATAAGGCATAGCCATTCGAACTATCTCTATAAAGCGCCCAAACAAAAGATAGAATAGGAAGATAAAGAAGGAAGAGTAAAAGATTTGGACCATGGAACGGGCGCAAGCCTTATAGATGACCTCTTGACGGCATTCATCAAAGGGTCCTTGGATATGAAAGAAATTTCGAACTAAGCGAGTGGTTAAGTCTTCTTTTTTCATGGTAGGGACCTCTTAATAACCTTGTTTTTGATTAACTTCTTTAAAGAGTTGATAGAGAGTATAGAAGTAGACTAGACTAAAAATAATACAGATGGTTAGAAATAGTAGATATCTCCAATCCATAGAATTCGTTATCAGTTGTGGGAGAGATATGAGGATAAAGCAGAGAGATGCGCTTAGGAGGCGTATTTTTGGGGATTTGATTTTCTGAAATCTTTGTCCTTTGTTCAAGACAGGAAGAGCTAAGAGGAAGATGATCAGAAAAGGACGCGTAATATGGCCATAAACTAGGCAAAAGGTAACAAAAATGCTGACCAAAATATGGCTGAGAATTAAATTTTGTAGTGATTTCATAAGTTTCCTCCTATTAGTCGTCTTGATTTTCCTTGGCTTTTCGAATGCGAAGCCAGACGACAATTTGCATCATCAATCCAAAAAAGAAAGCTGCGAAAAGAATTGATGTGAAATGACCTAGATTGAAGAGGGAACTAAGATAGTCCTTGTTATCATCCGTCAAGACATTGAGAAGAGGCATTCCAAAGAACATCAAAACTCCATAGACTAAACCAGCTTTAAGTCCAGGGAAGCGCAATTGTTTCTTTTCTTTCTGGTTCAACATATCAGGATCGATAGCAGTGATACCTGTTTTTTTAGTTTGAATGCTGACATAGATAGCACATACCAAGGAAATTAGAAGAATAATGATTGGATATCCGAAAGCGACTATTTGGGGATATTTATAAGCAAGGACAAAGGGAATGAGATTTCCAAAAATCATGAGGTAAAAGAGAACCATAAAGATTTTATTTCCAATGCGGTCAGCCTCGCGTTGTTTGTGTTCATCAAGTGGTCCTGAAATGCCATAGGTCCGTTTCATAAGTTTTTCAGTGAGAGTTTCTTTTTTCATTTTTTCTCCTTTTGTTAAAAATCATCCTCCCAAAAGAGATTGTTGAGGTCTGTTTGGAGGCTACGGGCGAGATTGAGACAGAGTTCTAGAGTAGGATTGTACTTGTCATTTTCAATCATGTTAATGGTTTGCCTAGAGACACCGATATCCTTGGCAAGTTCGAGTTGGGACTTTCCCAGTTCCTTGCGGAATTCTTTCACACGGTTCATGCTTCCTCCTTTTTAGAATGTGTCGTATATATTTGACTATAGTATATTCTTTTAAAAACAAAATGTCAACTATTTTTGACATATTTTTAAAAGAATATTGGTGAGAATATGGGAAATCGAAAATCTTATAGCGGTTTTATGCTATAATGAAGAAAACTAAGAGTAATTTGGATACCCAAAATGCTATCCAATAAAGAAAGAGCAGAAAATGAACCATAAGATTGCAATTTTATCAGACATTCATGGCAACACGACCGCCTTGGCTGGAGTGCTTGAAGACGCTAAAAATTTGGAAGCAACTGAATATTGGCTTCTGGGAGATATTTTTCTTCCTGGGCCGGGAGCAAATGACTTGGTGGCTCTTTTGAAAGACCTTCCCATTACAGCATCTGTTCGAGGCAACTGGGATGATTGTGTTTTAGAGGCTTTAGATGGACAATATGGTTTAGAGGATCCCGAAGAAATTCATTTCCTCAGGATGACCCAGTATTTGATGGAGCGCATAACCCCCGAGCATATTGATTGGTTGAGAAAGCTACCTATGATAGCCAAGAAAGAAATCGAAGGCTTGCGCTTCTCACTTTCTCATAATTTGCCTGAGAAAAACTATGGTAGAGATTTACTGGTTGAAAATAATACTGAAAAATTTGACCAGCTACTTGATGAAACTACTGATGTAGCCGTCTATGGACATGTCCATAAACAGCTTCTACGTTACGGTAGTAGAGGTCAACAAATCCTTAATCCAGGTTCGATTGGTATGCCTTATTTTGATTGGGAAGGGCTAAAAAATCATCGAGCCCAGTATGCCTTAATTGAGGTTGAAAATGGTGAATTGGTCAATATCCAATTTCGTAAGGTTGCCTATGATTATGAAGCAGAGCTAGAATCAGCTAAGATCAAAGGTCTTCCTTTTATTGAAATGTATGAAGAATTACGACGAGAGGACAATTACCAAGGACATAATAGAGATTTGTTAGCTAGTCTAATTGAAAAGCATGGGTATAAGGAAGATGTGAAGAATTATTTTGATTTTTTGTAGTCAATGAAAAATCTCTGCAAGCTCTTTCAGAATGTGGTAGAATGGAAGTAGTAGAATTAGAAAAGGAAATCAATTATGAAATTTCTTGAGTTAAATAAAAAACGTCATGCAACCAAGCATTTTACTGATAAACCTGTCGATCCCAAGGATGTTCGTACAGCTATTGAAATCGCAACCTTGGCACCAAGTGCTCACAACAGTCAGCCTTGGAAGTTTGTTGTAGTCCGTGAAAAAAATGCTGAGTTAGCAAAATTAGCCTATGGTGCAAATTTTGAACAAGTATCAGAAGCGCCAGTTACTATTGCTTTGTTTACAGATACTGATCTTTCTCAGCGTGCTCGCAAGATTGCACGTATTGGTGGTGCCAAGAATTTTTCTGAAGAACAGCTTCAGTACTATATGAAGAATCTCCCAGCTGAGTTTGCTCGCTACGATGAAAAACAAGTCAGCGATTACTTGTCTCTAAATGCAGGTTTGGTAGCTATGAATTTGGTTCTTGCCCTTACAGACCAAGGAATTGGTTCAAATATTATTCTTGGTTTTGATAAATCAAAAGCCAATGAAATTTTGGAAATCGAAGACCGCTTCCGACCAGAGCTTTTGATCACAGTGGGATATACAGATGAAAAATTGGAACCAAGTTACCGTTTGCCAGTAGATGAAATTATCGAAAAAAGATAGGAGGAAAAAATGACAACAATTGATTTTAAAGCAGAAGTAGAAAAACGCAAAGAAGACCTCTTGGCTGACTTGTTTAGCCTCTTGGAGATCAACTCAGAACGTGATGACAGTAAGGTAGATGCAGCACATCCTTTTGGACCTGGCCCTGTAAAAGCCTTGGAGAAATTTCTTGAAATCGCAGATCGTGATGGCTACCCAACGAAAAATGTAGATAACTACGCAGGACATTTTGAATTTGGTGAAGGTAAGGAAGTTCTTGGAATTTTTGCTCACTTAGATGTGGTACCTGCTGGTAGTGGTTGGGATACGGATCCATATACTCCAACTATCAAAGATGGTCGCCTCTATGCGCGTGGGGCTTCTGATGACAAGGGACCAACTACAGCATGTTACTATGGTTTGAAAATTATCAAGGAACTTGGCCTTCCAACTTCAAAGAAGGTACGTTTCATCGTGGGAACAGACGAAGAATCAGGTTGGGGAGATATGGACTACTACTTTGAGCATGTAGGACTTGAAAAACCAGACTTTGGTTTCTCTCCAGATGCGGAATTCCCTATCATCAATGGTGAAAAGGGAAATATCACAGAGTATCTCCACTTTGCAGGTGAAAATAAAGGAGCAGCGCGTCTTCATAGCTTTACAGGTGGTTTGCGTGAAAACATGGTGCCAGAATCAGCAACGGCAGTTATTTCAGGAGACTTAGCTGACTTGCAAGGCAAGCTAGACGCTTTCGTTGCAGAACACAAACTCAGAGGAGAAATCCAAGAAGAGAACGGTCAGTACAAGGTTACTGTAATTGGTAAATCAGCCCATGGTGCTATGCCTGCTTCAGGTGTCAATGGTGCAACTTACCTTGCCCTCTTCCTTAGCCAGTTTGACTTTGCTGGACCTGCAAAAGACTACCTCGACATTGCTGGTAAGATCCTCTTGAATGACCACGAAGGCAAGAATTTGAAGGTTGCTCATGTGGATGAAAAGATGGGAGCCCTTTCTATGAATGCGGGTGTCTTCCGCTTTGACGAAACAAGTGCTGACAATACTATTGCCCTCAATTTCCGTTATCCAAAAGGAACAAGCCCAGAGCAAATCAAGTCAGTTCTTGAAACCTTGCCTGTTGATTCTGTTAGCCTTTCTGAACATGGTCACACTCCTCACTATGTGCCAATGGAAGATCCACTCGTTCAAACCTTGTTGAATGTTTACGAAAAACAAACAGGTCTTCAAGGTCACGAACAAGTCATCGGTGGAGGAACATTTGGACGATTGTTAGAGCGTGGTGTAGCCTACGGTGCTATGTTCCCAGATTCTATCGATACCATGCACCAAGCCAACGAATTTATCGCCTTGGACGATCTTTTCCGTGCAGCAGCCATCTACGCTGAAGCTATCTACGAATTGATCAAATAATGCTCTAGAAGTCCGAGATTTTATGCTTAGACTTCTTTTTGGAGGGAAAGCAGATGTCTCAAATCGAAAGAATCAAGCAAGCCATTATGGCAGATCCACAGAATGCCAGCTATACCGAGCAAGGAATCGAGCCTCTTTTTGCAGCACCAAAGACTGCTCGTATCAATATCATTGGACAAGCTCCTGGACTCAAAACTCAAGAAGCAGGGCTTTACTGGAAGGATAAAAGTGGGGACCGCTTGCGAGAGTGGCTAGGTGTGGATGAAGATACGTTTTATAATTCAGGTTACTTTGCAGTCATGCCTATGGACTTCTATTTTCCAGGACATGGGAAATCTGGTGACCTACCACCTCGTCCAGGTTTTGCAGAAAAATGGCATCCAAAATTTTTGAAGGAGTTGCCAGATATTCAATTAACGCTCTTGATTGGTCAGTATGCCCAAGCCTACTATCTGCATGAAAAGGTCAGTGGTAAGGTAACGGATCGTGTGCATCGCTTTAAGGATTATTTGCCTGATTATTTCCCGCTGGTACACCCATCACCTCGCAACCAAATCTGGATGAAAAAAAATCCTTGGTTTGAGAAAGAAGTTCTACCTGATTTGAAGACTATAGTCAAAAAGATTCTTGGAGAAACAAAATGAAAGAAATTACTTTTAACGATTTTTACCAGCTTTATCAGAAAGAGTCACTTTCTGTGCTGGATGTCAGAGAAGTAGAGGAATTTGAGGTTCTTCATTTAGAAGGTGCTCGTAATTTACCTCTCAGTCAATTGGCTGATACTTATGAACAACTGGACAAAGACCAGCTTTATTACGTGATTTGTAAATCAGGAATGCGTTCAGCACGCGCCTGTCAATTCCTTGCAGAGCAGGGCTACGAAGTTATCAATGTCCAAGGTGGCATGGATGCTTTAGAATAAGAAAATCTCCCTTTGAGACCAAAATAAAAAAGTTTCAAGGGGATTTTATTTGCTCTAAAATTCCGAAAATTGAAAACATTTTAGAATTATTTCGAGATAGCCTTTTCATGCCTTTAAACATGTTATACTAAGAAAGTATTTTAATTTTATAAGGAGAGTTTATGGCTAAAAAAGGTGCTTTAACAGGATTACTTCTGTTTGGAATATTTTTTGGAGCAGGTAACTTGATTTTCCCTCCAACTCTAGGCGCACAGTCTGGAGAAAACTTCCTTCCTGCCATTGCAGGCTTTGTATTTTCAGGTGTTGGGATTGCCGTCCTAACTTTGATTATTGGGACCCTGAATCCTAAGGGTTATATCTATGAGATTTCTAAGAAAATTTCTCCATGGTTTGCGACGATTTATCTTGCAGCCTTGTACTTGTCGATTGGTCCATTTTTTGCCATTCCGCGTACAGCAACAACATCGTTTGAAGTAGGGATTAGTCCCCTCCTAGCAGAAGCAGATAAGGGTTTAGGTTTAATTGCCTTTACCATTCTCTACTTTGTTGCAGCCTATTTAATCGCCCTTAATCCTTCAAAGATTTTGGATCGTATTGGACGAATCTTGACTCCAGTATTCGCGATTTTGATTGTTGTTCTGGTTATCCTTGGGGCCTTTAAATATGGTGGGAACGCACCGCAAGCAGCATCAGGTGCCTATCAAACTTCGGCCTTTGGTGCAGGCTTCCTTGAGGGATACAATACACTTGATGCGCTTGCTTCTGTTGCCTTTAGTGTTATCGCTGTTCAAACCTTGAAACAGCTTGGATTTTCAAGTAAGAAAGAATACATTTCAACTATTTGGGTCGTTGGAATCGTTGTAGCTTTAGGATTTAGTGCTTTATACATTGGCCTAGGTTTCCTTGGAAATCATTTCCCAGTACCAGCTGAAGTGATGAGCGAAGGAACTCCAGGAGTTTATATCTTGTCACAAGCAACACAAGAAATATTTGGTTCGATAGCGCAATTTTTCCTTGCAGTCATGGTAACTGTGACTTGTTTCACAACGACTGTAGGCTTGATTGTATCAACAGCTGAATTCTTCAACGACCGCTTCCCACAAATCAGCTACAAGGTTTATGCGACTGTCTTTACCTTGATTGGTTTTGCTATCGCAAACCTTGGATTGAGTGCTATTATCAAATACTCAGTTCCAGTGCTAGTTGTCTTGTATCCAATCACGATTGCTATTGTCATGATTGTGATTGTTAACAAATTTATCGCCCTTTCTAAACCAGGTATGCAGTTGACTGTTGGACTTGTCACTGCCATTGCTATTGCCAGTGTTTTAGGATCTACATTTAAGATTGACTTTCTTGCAAATATCGTTAACGCGCTACCATTCGCGGATGCCTCTCTACCATGGTTAGTGCCAGCAATTGTTGGAATCTTACTTTCTCTCGTTCTTCCAAATAAACAAGAAAGTGAAGCGTTCGAAATGGAATAAAAAACCTTGGCTTATGCCAAGGTTTTTTCAATTACTCTTAGTTAGTTTTTTCAGTATATCCAAGATCTTTTAACATTTTTTCAGAGGCGCTAAAGCTAACACTGTCACCAATACCAGAGTATTCATCTGGTAAGGCTTTTTTAAGTTCGTCAAGACTTGCAACTGTGAAGTCAATTTCAGTATGTTGAACGACTTTTCCGTCTTTAATCTCAATGCTATGAGTAACACCTTTGAGGCCTTCATAGCCTTTATAAGCTTCTTCAACGGATGCTTTAAGAGTTTCTGCAGTAGTGCCGATAGCTTCTGGGTCATAGACGTTATGACCTGAATGTTTCAATACGTTATCTCCATCTACAGTGTATGTTAAAGTAGAATTAAGATCACTATGAGTATCATTTACAAAGGTCACAGTTTTTACTTTAGATTTGTTTTCTGTAGTTTGTTGGCTAGTAGAGTCTACCTGTGTAGTTTCACCTTTTGCTGAGCTAGTTGATGAAGATGATGATTGTTTTGAACATCCCAACAAAAAAGCTAATGGTAGAACTAAGCAAAGCGTCATTTTAAAATATTTATTCATGTCTTTACCTTTCATAATTAAGAACTAACTTCATTATATCACAGCTTACTTTTGCAATCAAATTATCTAAGTTTTTCATTTTTGCTCAGCCTAAAAAGGGAAAAGTGATATAATATTAGGAAGAGGTGAAGAAATGAATCAAACTGTAGAATATATTAAAGAACTAACTGCTATCGCGTCGCCAACAGGCTTTACCCGTGAAATTACGAATTATTTAGTTGAGACTCTTGAAAAACTAGGTTATCAACCAATCCGTACTGCCAAAGGTGGTGTCAACGTAACAATCAAAGGTAAAAATGACGAGCAACAACGCTATGTGACTGCCCATGTGGATACTTTGGGAGCTATCGTTCGTGCTATTAAACCAGACGGTCGCCTCAAAATGGACCGTATTGGAGGCTATCCTTGGAATATGATTGAAGGTGAAAATTGTACGGTCCATGTGGCTAGTACAGGAAAAACAGTTTCAGGTACGATTTTGATCCACCAAACTTCTTGCCATGTCTACAAGGATGCGGGGACAGCTGAACGTACGCAGGACAATATGGAAGTACGTTTGGACGAAAAAGTAACCAATGATAAGGAAACACGCGCACTCGGTATCGAAGTTGGAGATTTTATCAGCTTTGACCCTCGAACAATCGTGACCGATACAGGCTTTATCAAGTCTCGTCATTTGGATGACAAGGTGAGTGCAGCTATTCTCCTCAATCTCCTTAAAGTCTATAAAGAAGAAGGGATTGAGCTTCCAATTACTACTCATTTTGCCTTTTCAGTCTTTGAAGAAGTGGGGCATGGTGCTAACTCAAGTATTCCTAGTCAAGTTGTCGAATACCTGGCTGTGGATATGGGAGCGATGGGAGATGATCAGCAGACAGACGAGTACACAGTTTCTATCTGTGTTAAAGATGCTTCAGGTCCTTATCACTACGAATTCCGCCAACACTTGGTAGCTCTAGCAAAAGAGCAAGACATTCCATTTAAACTAGATATCTATCCATTTTACGGTTCGGATGCTTCTGCAGCTATGTCAGCTGGAGCAGAAGTCAAACACGCTCTTCTTGGTGCAGGTATTGAGTCTAGTCACTCTTACGAGCGGACTCATGTAGATTCTGTAGTGGCTACTGAGCGTATGGTAGATGCTTATCTTAAGAGTGACTTGGTAAACTAAAATGTGCTTGATTTGTGATCGAATTGAATTGATTAAGGCAGGGGAAAATCCCTACTTTGTAAAAGAACTGGAAACAGGCTATGTTGTCATCGGAGACCACCAGTATTTTGAAGGCTACACTCTTTTTCTAGTCAAGGAACATGTCACAGAATTACATCATCTACATCCAACTGTCAAACTCCGCTTTTTAGAGGAAATGAGTCTGGTTCAGGAAGCTGTCTCTAAGGCTTTTTCTGCCGAAAAGATGAATGTAGAGTTGTTGGGAAATGGAGACGCTCATGTTCACTGGCATATTTTTCCAAGACGAGCTGGTGATATGAAGGGACACGGACTTAATGGGCGTGGTCCAGTCTGGTGGGTTCCTTGGGAAGAAATGGCAGCAGAAGATTGCCAAGTGCAACCAAAACAATTACAAAACTTAATCCAATCGTTATCTGTTGAATTGGATAAAGTTATCATATGAAAGGATAAACCATGAAAAAAAGATATCTTGTTTTATCAAGCTTATTAGCCTTGACATTGGCAGCTTGTTCACAAGAAAAAACAGAGACTTCTGACGCAAAAACTTCTTCAGAGCAATCGACTGTACAAGAAGGAACTGTTGGTAGCAAGTCTCATGAAGCTAGCCAAAAGAAGGCAGAAGTAGTAGACAAAGGAGATCACTTCAGTATTCAAGGTAAGTATGATGAGATTGTTGTCGCTAACAAGCATTATCCTATGTCCAAAGATTATAATCCTGGAGAAAATCCTACCGCAAAGGCAGAATTGTTAAAACTTATTGCAGCAATGCAGCAAGCAGGTTTCCCAATCAGCGACCACTATAGTGGTTTCAGAAGTTATGAAACTCAAACTCAACTTTATCAGGACTATGTCAACAAAGACGGAAAGGCAGAGGCTGACCGCTATTCTGCTCGGCCTGGATATAGTGAACACCAAACTGGTCTTGCCTTTGACCTAATAGGAACAAATGGAAACTTAGTGACAGAAGAAAAGGCTGCCCAATGGCTTTTAGATCATGCTGCAGACTATGGTTTTGTCGTTCGCTATCTCAAAGGTAAGGAAAAAGAAACAGGCTATATGGCTGAAGAATGGCACCTTCGCTACGTCGGAAAAGAAGCCAAAGAAATTGCTGCAAGTGGCCTCAGTTTGGAAGAGTATTACGGCTTTGAAGGTGGAGACTATGTTGATTAGTCGCAAAATACCTTGCAAGAATGCTTGAAATTTGATAAAATGAATAATAATTAAATAGGAATCTGCAAGACTAGTATCTCAGGGGAAGTATATCAGGGAGGAGAGCCGTGACTGAAAGCTCTCTATATGAAAGCTGGGTGAATTCACTTGCGCAGGGATTCAGAAATAAAGGTCTGACTTGTCAGATGAAAACGGATGGTACCGCGTGTCAACGCTCCGAGTGGAGTTTTTGGCATGTGGTTTTCTTTTTATCTACGAGAGACTGATGGAGGAATTATGTCAACTATTGAAGAACAATTAAAAGCGCTTCGTGAAGAAACGCTAGCTAGCTTGAAGCAGATTACTGCTGAAAATGAAAAAGAGATGCAAGAATTGCGTGTTTCTGTCCTTGGGAAAAAAGGGTCACTGACTGAAATCCTGAAAGGGATGAAAGACGTTTCTGCAGAAATGCGTCCTGTTATCGGGAAACACGTCAATGAAGCGCGCGATATCTTGACAGCTGCCTTTGAAGAAACAGCTAAGCTTTTGGAAGAAAAGAAAGTCGCAGCTCAACTAGCAAGTGAGAGTATTGATGTGACTCTCCCAGGTCGTCCAGTTGCGACAGGTCACCGTCACGTCCTTACACAAACCAGTGAAGAAATCGAAGATATCTTCATCGGTATGGGGTACCAAGTCGTGGATGGTTTTGAAGTGGAGCAAGACTACTACAACTTTGAACGTATGAACCTTCCAAAAGATCACCCAGCTCGTGATATGCAGGACACTTTCTACATCACAGAAGAAATCTTGCTCCGTACCCACACGTCTCCAGTTCAGGCGCGTGCGATGGATGCCCATGATTTTTCTAAAGGTCCTTTGAAGATGATCTCACCAGGACGTGTTTTCCGTCGTGATACAGACGATGCAACCCACAGTCACCAATTTCACCAAATCGAAGGTTTGGTTGTAGGAAAAAACATCTCTATGGCTGACCTTCAAGGAACGCTTCAATTGATTGTCCAAAAAATGTTTGGCGAAGAGCGTCAAATCCGTTTGCGTCCATCTTACTTCCCATTCACAGAGCCATCTGTTGAGGTTGACGTCTCATGCTTCAAGTGCGGTGGAGACGGATGTAATGTATGTAAGAAAACAGGTTGGATCGAGATTATGGGTGCCGGAATGGTTCACCCACGTGTCCTTGAAATGAGTGGGATTGATGCAAGTGTTTACTCTGGTTTTGCCTTCGGTCTTGGTCAAGAGCGTGTAGCCATGCTTCGTTACGGAATCAACGATATCCGTGGATTCTACCAAGGCGATGTCCGCTTCTCAGAACAGTTTAAATAAGATTGAAACTTGAAAAACAGTCCTATACAGTTCTAGTCATTTTCTCTCGCCGAGAAATGGTGAGGACTGACTCGAAGAAAAAGAAAGGAATTGAAAAAGGTCTCACTTATTGAGATCTTACGATCAGAATTATGTTAGTATCATATAAATGGTTAAAAGAATTGGTGGACATTGATGTACCATCACAAGAGTTGGCTGAAAAAATGTCAACCACAGGGATCGAAGTAGAAGGTGTGGAATCACCTGCTGCTGGTCTCTCAAAAATTGTCGTCGGAGAAGTCTTGACTTGTGAAGATGTGCCAGAAACACACCTTCATGTCTGCCAAGTCAATGTGGGTGAAGAAGAAGCTCGTCAAATCGTCTGTGGAGCACCAAATGTGCGTGCAGGCATCAAGGTCATGGTGGCTCTTCCAGGTGCTCGTATCGCTGATAACTACAAGATTAAAAAAGGGAAAATCCGTGGCTTGGAATCCCTTGGGATGATCTGTTCACTTGGTGAATTAGGGATTTCTGACTCAGTTGTACCAAAAGAATTCGCAGATGGCATTCAAATTTTGCCTCAAGATGCCGTGCCAGGTGAGGAAGTCTTTTCTTTCCTAGACTTGGATGATGAAATTATTGAACTCTCTATCACTCCAAACCGTGCAGATGCCCTTTCTATGCGTGGAGTAGCGCACGAAGTAGCAGCTATCTATGACAAGGCAGTCAACTTCAAAGAATTTAGTTTAACAGAAACGGATCAATCTGTAGCCGATGCTCTTTCTGTCAGCATTGATACAGACAAGGCTCCTTATTATGCGGCCCGTATCTTGGACAATGTGACCATCGCGCCAAGTCCACAATGGTTGCAAAATCTCCTCATGAACGAAGGCATTCGTCCGATTAATAATGTCGTCGACGTGACCAACTATATCCTGCTTTACTTTGGTCAGCCTATGCATGCCTTTGACTTGGATACCTTTGAAGGAAACGACATTCGTGTGCGTGAAGCGCGTGCTGGTGAAACATTGGTAACCTTAGATGGAGAAGAGCGTGAACTTGCAGAAGCTGACTTGGTCATCACTGTCGCTGACAAACCAGTTGCCCTTGCAGGTGTTATGGGTGGAGAGGCTACAGAAATTTCTGAAAAATCTACTCGTGTTGTCCTTGAAGCTGCCGTCTTTGATGGAACTTCAATCCGTAAGACCAGTGGTCGCCTTAACCTTCGTTCTGAATCGTCTTCTCGTTTTGAGAAAGGGATCAACGTGGCTACTGTCAATGAAGCCTTAGATGCGGCAGCGAGCTTGATTGCAGAGCTTGCAGGTGCGACTGTGCGTAAAGGTATCGTTTCAGCAGGACAGTTGGACACTTCTGATGTAGAAGTTTCTTCGACTCTTGCTGACGTCAACCGTGTCCTTGGTACAGAGCTTTCCTACGCCGATGTCGAAGATGTCTTCCGCCGTCTTGGATTTGGCCTTTCTGGAAATGCAGAAAGCTTTACAGTGAGCGTACCTCGTCGTCGGTGGGATATTTCGATTGAAGCAGATCTCTTTGAAGAAATCGCTCGGATCTACGGTTATGATCGCTTGCCAGCCAGTCTTCCAGTTTCTGATGGTACAGCTGGTGCTTTGACAGCAACTCAGAAATTGCGTCGCCAAGTTCGTACTATTGCTGAAGGGGCTGGATTGACAGAAATCATCACTTATGCACTGACAACTCCTGAAAAAGCAGTAGAGTTTACGATTCAGCCAAGTCATTTGACAGAATTGATGTGGCCAATGACAGTGGATCGCTCAGTCCTCCGTCAAAACATGATTTCAGGTATCTTGGATACAGTTGCCTACAACGTCGCACGTAAGAACAAGAATTTGGCTCTTTATGAGATTGGAAAAGTCTTTGAGCAAACTGGTAATCCAAAAGAAGACTTGCCAAATGAAATTAATAGCTTTGCTTTTGCCTTGACTGGTTTAGTCGCTGAGAAAGACTTCCAAACTGCAGCCGTTCCGGTTGACTTCTTCTATGCCAAGGGAATCCTTGAAGCCCTCTTTGCTCGTTTGGGTCTCGAAGTGACTTATACAGCAACCTCTGAAATCGCTAGCCTTCACCCAGGACGTACAGCCTTGATCTCACTAGGGGACCAAGTGATTGGGGTCTTGGGACAAGTCCACCCTGTAACAGCTAAGGCTTATGATATCCCAGAAACTTATGTAGCTGAGCTTAACCTTTCGGCTATTGAAGCAGCTCTTCAACCAGCTAGTCCATTTGTGGAAATCACCAAATTCCCAGCGGTGAGCCGCGATATCGCCCTTCTCCTCAAAGCAGAAGTGACTCACCAAGAGGTGGTTGATGCCATCCAAGCTGCAGGCGTGAAACGTTTGACAGACATCAAACTCTTTGACGTCTTCTCAGGTGAAAAACTAGGACTTGGCATGAAGTCTATGGCCTACAGCTTGACCTTCCAAAATCCAGAAGATAGTTTGACAGACGAAGAAGTCGCACGCTACATGGAAAAAATTCAAGCTTCACTCGAAGAAAAAGTAAATGCAGAAGTAAGATAAAAACCTAAAATCCATCCTAAAGGATGGATTTTTTTGTCTTTGTAAATACCTATCATTGGAAATATAATAAAGTTTAATCTTATTCATTTTGATATAAAAGATTGCCAGTACATCCTATCAATAAAAATGTAAGTAAATCCTTGCAATATCTACTTTAAAAAATTATAATTAGTATAATAAATTTAAAGGAGTAGGTAATGCTCGAAGTAAGAAATCTAGAGAAAAGTTTTGGGCCTAAGCAAGTTTTGTTTGGTGTTGACATTCAAGCACGACCAGGGCGCATTTTGGGGTTGGTTGGTAAAAATGGAGCTGGAAAGACCACTATTTTTCATAGTATCTTGAAATTTTTGGATTATCAGGGAGAAATTCAGTTTGATGGACAGGAAATTCGTCAGGAGACTTACGCTCGGATAGGTTATTTGCCTGAAGAACGCAGTCTCATGCCTAAGTTGACAGTTCTAGAGCAGGTTCGTTACCTAGCGATGTTAAAAGGCATGGATGCAAAAGAAATCAAAGAAAAACTCCCTCAATGGATGGAGAAGCTGGAAGTAAAGGGAAAATTGACAGACAAAATTAAGAGCCTCTCAAAAGGGAATCAACAAAAGATTCAGCTGATCATTACTTTAATGCATGAACCAGATTTGATTATCCTCGATGAACCCTTTAGTGGTTTAGATCCAGTTAATACCGAGTTGCTCAAGCAGGTCATCTTTGAAGAAAAAGAGCGTGGGGCGACCATTATCTTTTCTGACCACGTCATGACCAATGTCGAAGAGTTGTGTGATGATATTCTTATGATCCGTGATGGTTCGGTTGTCCTATCAGGTCCTGTCCAAGAGGTCCGTAATAGCTATGGCAAGACCCGCCTCTTTGTCTCTGACGACTTTAGCAAAGAAGAGCTAGAAGCTCTCCCACACGTGACTAAGGTTAGCATGACTAAGCAAGGGACTTGGAAGCTGATCTTGGATGACGCATCAGCTGGTCCAGAATTATTTGATCGCTTGACCAAGGGCCACTACCTTGCGACCTTTGACCACCAAGCTCCAACTATTGATGAAATCTTTAAACTTGAATCAGGAGTAGAAGTATGAAACAGATGTTTGTCGTAATGAAAGAAACCTATATCAGACAAGTGAAATCATGGAGTTTTCTCTTCATGGTCTTGGGCCCTTTCCTTTTTTTAGGATTGGGCGTTGGAATCGGTTATCTAACGGATTCTTCTACAGATGCGAAGAACCAGGTGGCCTTGGTGACAGAAGTGCCAGCTGTCAAAGAAAGCCTCAAAGGGACCGATGGATTGACCTTGGACTACAAAGATGAAGCTGCAGCTAAAAAAGCCATCAAGGATGAAAAAGCCGCTGCTTACCTAACGGTAGATGAAAAAAATGGCCAGCTAGAAGCTACTTATGTGGGCGACCAAGCCATGAAAACAGAATTGAAAAGCCTTGTCTCTGCGAAGTTAAGCCAAGTCCAACAAGGAATCAATCTAGCGCGTGCCAATCTAAGCAAAGAACAAGTCACGGCCTTGTCTCAACAGGTTTCTCTCAAAGAAAAAATTGATGAAAAAAAAGAAGGCTTGAAAATGGTACAAACCATGGTTGCAGGTGGTCTGGGAATGTTGCTTTATATGATATTAATCTTCTACTCTAGTATCACAGCCCAAGAAGTGGCCAGCGAAAAGGGAACCAAGATCATGGAAGTGGTCTTCTCCAGTATCAAAGCAACCGACTATTTCTTTGCACGCATGCTCGGACTCTTCGGAGTGATTTTTACCCACATTTTTGTCTATGTGATTGGTTTGGTAACTGTTTGGATCTTTAGAGCAGATATCCCTGTTGTCAAGGATATCCTCGCGCCAAACTCTCCGATTACCCAGCACCTAGCAGAGTCGATTTCGCTTAATACGGTCTTCTTCATTATTACTGGGATCTTTATGTATGTGGTGCTCTCTGCTTTCTTAGGCTCCACAGTAGCACGACCTGAAGATTCGGGAAAAGCGATTTCGCCACTGATGATGTTAGTCATCTTTAGTTTCTTTGGGGTAACCGCCTTGGGAAGTGCCGGAGATGTCTTCTTATTGAAGATCGGTTCGTACATTCCTTTTATCTCAACCTTCTTCATGCCTTTCCGTACCATCAATGGCTATGCGACTGGTCTTGAATCTTGGGCTTCTTTAGGAATTGCGGTCCTCTTTACCATCGTGGGAACAGTGCTTATTGCCCGTATCTATGCTAGCCTAGTCCTCCAAACAGATGATTTAGGTATCTGGAAAACCTTTAAACGAGCTTTAAGCTATCGCTAAAAGAGGCACCTTCAGTGAATACTGGAGGTGTTTTTGCTTTGCGAATTCATTGCTGTCTGGTCTTCTTTACTTTATAATGAAAAAAGAATGAAAAGGAGAAGGACATGAACTATATGGATGTGGCTGAAAATGAGCATTTGTTAATCATTGTCCTTGGGATGATGCTGATCAACCAGATGAGTGAAGATGAGGTGGAGGCGGCCTTGTCGATTGGCATCAACACCTTTGACCTAACGGATATCTATGGCTTTGGCCAGTGTGAGGTCCTGCTGGGTAAAGTTTTCAAGTGCCGTTCGAATCTTCGGGAATAGATTTAGTATACCAGACGTCACTTGTATCAGTGAGCTGGTTTTTTTGTACTATGCTTTACAGATTTTTCTTGACAAGTTTTCTTTGTTATGGTAATCTTTTAGGTAACAAACGTTGCGCAACAAACGTTGCGTGAAAGGAGTCTTATGCCACCTAAGGTTAAATTTAGTAAAGAGGCTATGATTGGGACAGCTTTACAATTGGTGAGAGAAGAGGGAATAGCTAGTTTGACGGCTCGAGCATTAGCAGAGAAATTGGGAGCCACACCAAGAGTCATTTTTGGGCAATTTGCAAATATGGCTGAGTTACAAGCAGAGGTTATTGTTGCTGCGGAGATGGTGGTGGTGGAGTATATACGAAAGGCTTTAGAAGATGAGAAGCCTTTTCGATCTGTCGGAGTTGCTTATATCCTGTTTGCCTCAAAAGAGCCCCAACTTTTTCAATTGCTTTTCCAAAATCCTAGCAAAGATCCGATTCGTCGCTTTCAAGATTTTCTTCCCATGAAGGATCATAGTTACCAATTGGTTCTGGATTCGATTGTCGCAGACTATCCGTTGACGCTAGAGGAAGCTAGTCGCTTGTACCAGCATCTATTCATCTACTCACACGGTATGGCCTCTATGGTTGCTTCTGGTATTTATCAGTTCAGCATGGAAGAAGTGATTGGTTTATTGACAGAAGTTTGTCAATCTCTCATCAAAGAAATGGTAGGAAAGAAATGATTCAACTAGAAAATGTTCACAAAAGTTACGGCCAAACCAAGGTCTTAAAAGGTATTGATTTGCAGATTCAAGACCAGGATGATGTAGTTATCCTAGGTCCTTCTGGATCAGGAAAGTCAACCCTCTTAAACGTATTGTCGGGATTAGAAAAGGTAGATGAGGGGCATATTCTCATTCAAGGACAGGATTTATCGCAGCTCACAGATGCTCAATTGACAGCCTTTAGACGTGAGAAGATTGCCTTTATTTTTCAGCAGTATTATTTATTGCCTAATTTGACGGTCAGACAAAATGTAAAGATGGGAGCTGACCTGGCAAACAATCATGATTTTTTGCAGATTATCGAAGATTTGGGTCTTGGCGATAAGCTAGATAAGTATCCAAGTGAATTGTCTGGTGGGGAACAGCAGAGAGTATCCATTGCTCGGGCCTTGGCTAAAAAGCCAGAGATCCTTTTCTTAGATGAGCCGACGGGGGCCCTGGATGAAGAAACAGGGCGCAAGATTCTGGACTATATCTGGAAGTTGAAGGAAAAATTGGGCTTTACCTTAATCATGGTGACACACAACCAAAATATTGCGGATATGGCCAGAACCATCATTCGTGTCAATAGTGGCAAGATTACCCAAATTGTGACTAATGATCAGCCTCAGACTGCTTATGAGATTGGATGGTAAGCCATGTTTTCAGTAAAAGATATTCGAAAATTAGTTGTCGTCAGTATCATTGGAGCTTGTGCGGTCTTTGTGGCCAATCTCTTCTTGAATTTTTACTTGGATATTGAGCAGTTGGAGATTTCTAAAACCAATCCGATGATTCAGACCTACTATGATGCCCAGGTTTCGCTTTCCTGGATGGTGGCCATGGTCAGTGGGGTCGTCTTGTCCTTGACGTCGATCCTTCTCATGTGTTTTTATATCAAACAATTTGTCGATGACCACAAGGAACAATTAGGAATTTTAAAGGCTTTGGGCTATAGCAATGGCCAGTTGGCGAAACGATTTTGGGCTTTTGGACTCAGTTTTGGAGTGGGAGCGCTTCTTGGCTATTTCGCTTCTTTTCTGATGATGGGTCATTTTTATGACTTTCGCAATGAGAAGGGGATTCTACCAGACATTACCATTCATTTTCACTGGCAGCTCTTAGTTGCTTTGGTGATGCTGCCAACGGCTTTCTTTATAGTTCTTGCGATTGGTTATGCTCGAAGACAACTACAAACGCCGGCCCTTCGCTTATTGAAAAAATCCCCTACACCAATCAAGGTCAAAAGGAGAAAAAGGGCTCCTAAAAAAGAGAAATCCTTCCTAGAAGAGCTGTCTTCATCGCTGATTTGGGGGAGAAAATCAATCTTGTTTTTTGTGGTCTTTGGCTCCATGTGTTTTGCGGCCATGGTTCAATTGTCTTTTGGCCTAAGGGACTACACAGATAACATCATCCAAACCATGATGATTATGATTGGTTTGATCCTTTCTTTCTCGATCCTCTTTTTGTCATTGGGGATTGTCGTTTCAGAAAGTCGCGAAACCTTAGCTTTGATGAAGGCTTTTGGCTACACCGGTCGTGAATGCCAAAGTCATATTCTCGCTCCTTATCGTTTCTGGGCCTATCTAGGATTCCTTCTTGGGACGGTTTATCAGTACGGTATCATGGAAATCTTGATTGGTGTGATCAAAGACACGGTACCTGAAAAGATTGAGCACAACTTTGACTGGAACGTTTGCTTTTGGACCTTGCTCGGTTTTGCGGTGGTTTATGAAAGCCTCTTTTATCTATCCCACAGAAAACTCCAAAAACAAACCATCAAAGAAGTACTCTTAGCAGAATAACTAGAAAAGGTTGGTTTTCCAGCCTTTTTCTTTTGAAATGCATTGACAAAAGAAGGCCTTTCCGCTATTCTAGGGGAATAATAGAAATGAAAGTGAGACATGATGAAACGGAGCTACTGGCAGAACCTGAAGGGGGGCTTTTACTTAATCTGGCGCAACAAATGATCCTTTATCTAGGTAGGAATCCTCTTGCAGTTTGTGGTTGGCATTGGAGCTGCATCCTTGAGTCATAAATAAATCAATAGACCTTTGGTCATGTTCACAGGTCTTTCAATTATCTGAAATATTTCACATTTATTTCTTCTAAACCTTTGACTAATAAAGAAAATTATCGTACAATAAAAAGTACGTGATAAAATGAGACCAGAGTTTATATACTCTGGTGTTAGTAGTAAAAAAAGAGGAGAAACGCTTTGGAATTAGAAGTATTTGCTGGGCAAGAAAAAAGTGAACTATCTATGATTGAGGTGGCTCGTGCCATCTTGGAACAACGTGGTCGCGATCACGAGATGCATTTTAGCGATTTAGTCAACGAAATCCAAAACTATCTTGGTACCTCTAATAGCGATATTCGCGAAGCACTACCTTTGTTCTATACAGAGTTGAACTTTGATGGTAGCTTTATCTCTCTTGGAGATAACAAATGGGGCCTTCGTTCATGGTATGGAGTTGATGAAATTGACGAAGAAATTATCGCTCTTGAAGAAAGCGATGATGAGGAAGTAGCACCTAAGGCTAAGAAAAAACGCGTTAATGCCTTTATGGATGGAGATACGGATGCCATTGATTATGGTGCAGATGATCCTGAAGATGAAGATGCCTACGAAGAAGATCCAGCTCTTTCTTACGATGATGAAAATCCAGACGATGAGAAGAATGAAGTAGAAGCCTACGACGCTGAAATCAACGAAATTGCACCAGATGACCTTGGAGAAGATGTCGATCTTAACGAAGAAGATGACGAAGATTCTGAGGATGAAGAAGAATAATGCTAAATGACAAGGAAGATTTCCTTGTCATTTTTTTAGAATTAATCCATTCTAGGATATAAGACGCTAAAAATTTTATGATTGATTACATTTGACAAATGGTTCAAATTGAGGTAATATATTGTTCGGGCACCTCTTTTAGAGGTCGGAGCTCCCTAGTTATTAGGGAGCTATTTTTATTTTTCCAGGAATTTTTCATCTTGGATGTTAGTTAGCAATGAAGGTCCTGTTTCCTATCTCCCCTTCAAGTGAACAGGGTCTTGAGTACTTTAGAAAGAGGAATCTATGTCTACGAAATATATTTTTGTAACTGGTGGTGTGGTATCGTCTATTGGGAAAGGAATTGTTGCAGCAAGTCTAGGACGACTGTTGAAAAACCGTGGTTTGAAGGTAACTATTCAAAAATTTGACCCTTATATCAATATTGACCCAGGGACCATGAGCCCTTACCAGCACGGAGAAGTATTTGTAACAGATGATGGGGCTGAGACAGATTTGGACTTGGGTCACTATGAACGTTTTATTGATATCAATCTTAATAAATACTCAAATGTGACAACTGGTAAAATCTATAGTGAAGTTCTTCGCAAGGAACGTCGTGGTGAATATTTAGGTGCAACTGTCCAAGTCATTCCTCATATCACAGATGCCTTGAAAGAAAAAATCAAGCGTGCTGCACTAACAACTGACTCTGATGTTATTATTACAGAGGTTGGCGGAACAGTAGGGGATATCGAATCCCTTCCATTCTTAGAAGCTCTTCGTCAAATGAAGTCTGATGTCGGAGCAGATAATGTCATGTATATCCATACGACCTTGCTTCCTTACCTCAAGGCAGCCGGTGAGATGAAGACCAAACCAACTCAGCACTCTGTTAAAGAATTGCGTGGTCTTGGGATTCAGCCAAATATGTTGGTCATCCGTACAGAAAAGCCAGCTGGACAAGGGATTAAAAATAAACTAGCCCAGTTCTGTGATGTGGCACCAGAAGCAGTTATCGAGTCATTAAATGTGGACCATCTTTACCAAATTCCGCTTAATCTGCAAGCTCAAGGCATGGATCAAATCGTCTGTGATCATTTGAAAATTGATGCACCTGCAGCAGACATGACAGAGTGGTCAGCCATGGTTGACAAGGTCATGAACCTTAAAAAACAAGTCAAGATTGCTCTTGTTGGTAAATATGTGGAGTTACAAGATGCCTATATCTCTGTTGTTGAAGCTTTGAAGCATTCTGGTTATGTCAATGATGCAGAAGTGAAGATTGATTGGATCAATGCGAACGACGTGACAGCTGACAATGTAGCAGAACTTCTATCAAGCGCTGATGGAATCATTGTACCAGGTGGTTTTGGCCAACGTGGAACAGAAGGTAAGATTGAAGCCATTCGCTATGCGCGTGAAAATGATGTACCAATGCTGGGAGTCTGCTTGGGAATGCAGTTGACCTGTATCGAGTTTGCTCGTAATGTTTTAGGACTTACAGGGGCTAATTCAACAGAGCTTGACCCTGATACAAACTATCCTATCATCGATATTATGAGAGACCAGATTGATGTAGAGGATATGGGTGGAACACTACGTTTAGGGCTTTATCCATCTAAGCTAAAGCGTGGCTCTAAGACAGCGGCAGCTTATCATAACAAGGAAGTGGTGCAACGTCGTCACCGTCACCGTTATGAATTTAACAATGCCTTTCGTGAACAGTTTGAAGGAGCAGGTTTTGTCTTTTCAGGAGTGTCACCAGACAATCGCTTGGTAGAAATCGTTGAGATTCCAGAAAACAAATTCTTTGTGGCTTGTCAATACCATCCAGAGCTTTCAAGTAGACCAAATCGCCCAGAAGAACTCTACACTGCTTTTGTAACAGCAGCGGTTGAAAATCGCAAATAGAAAGAAAAGAACCTTTGAGAGTCATCTCTTAGGTTTTTAAATTTATTTTCAGCATTATGAAAATCTGGAAAATAAACTCTGAATTTGGTAAGATAAGAATATGAATTTCGAAAAAATTGAACAAGCATACACCTATTTACTAGAAAATGTCCAAATCATTCAAAATGATTTGGCGACAAGTTTTTATGATGCCTTAGTTGAACAAAATGGGATTTATCTAGATGGTCAAACCAATCTGGAGCAAGTCAAGAAAAACAATCAAGCTTTAAAACGTCTGGCTCTTCGAAAAGAAGAGTGGTTACGGGTCTATCAATTCTTGTTAATGAAAGCGGCTCAAACGGAGCCACTACAAGCTAATCACCAGTTCACACCGGATATGATTGGTCATTTAATGATTTTTATCATTGAGCAACTTTGGTCTGCTGAAAGCATCAGTCTATTAGAGTTAGGTTCTGGGATGGGAATTTTGGGAGCTAGCTTCTTGACATCCATGAACAAAAAGGTAGACTATCTCGGGATAGAACTTGATGACCTCTTGATTGATCTGGCTGCAAGCATGGCTGAAGTTATGGATCTACAAATGGGCTTTGTCCAAGGAGATGCGGTGCGACCACAAGTATTAAAAGAAAGTGATATTATAGTCAGTGACTTACCTGTTGGTTACTATCCAGATGATCAGACAGCCTCACGATATCAAGTAGCGGCTAAGAATGAACATACTTATGCTCATCATTTGTTAATGGAACAATCACTCAAGTATCTTAAAACAGATGGTTATGCGATTTTTCTAGCTCCAACAGACCTATTGACGAGACCTCAGAGCGAATTTTTAAAATCATGGCTGACTGAACAAGCTCAACTAGTTGCAATCATAGCTTTGCCAGAGGATCTCTTTGCACAAGGAGCACATTCTAAGACTATTTTTGTTCTGAAAAAGAAAGCAGTAGAAGGTCTTGAACCATTTGTCTATCCACTTACCAGTCTTCGTGACCCTGAAATTTTGATGGAATTTAAGGAAAATTTTCAAAACTGGTGTCAGGAACATGAAATCTAATGTAAATTTTGATATAATAGTTGAAAACGCTTAAAAGGGGAAACATTATGACAAAAACCATTGCAATTAACGCTGGAAGCTCAAGTTTGAAATGGCAACTCTACCAAATGCCAGAAGAAAAAGTTTTGGCAAAAGGGTTGATTGAGCGAATTGGATTGAAGGATTCTATTTCCACAGTTAAATTTGATGGTCGTTCAGAACAACAAGTCCTCGACATTGACAACCATACTTTGGCAGTTAAGATTTTGCTTGATGACTTGATTCGTTTTGATATTATTAAATCTTATGATGAAATTACTGGTGTTGGACACCGTGTCGTTGCTGGTGGAGAGTACTTCAAAGAGTCTACAGTCGTTGAAGGCGATGTAATTGAAAAGGTTGAAGAGTTAAGCCTTCTTGCTCCATTGCACAACCCTGCAAATGCTGCGGGTATTCGTGCCTTCAAGGAATTATTGCCAGATATTACGAGTGTCGTTGTTTTTGATACTTCCTTCCATACAAGTATGCCAGAGAAAGCTTATCGCTATCCTCTACCAACAAAATATTACACAGAAAACAAGGTTCGTAAGTACGGAGCCCATGGAACTAGCCATCAGTATGTTGCTCAAGAAGCAGCCAAGGTTTTGGGTCGTCCACTTGAAGAGTTGAAGTTAATCACCTGTCACATCGGTAACGGTGCTTCTATTACAGCTGTTAAGGGAGGAAAATCAGTTGATACCTCAATGGGATTCACTCCGCTTGGTGGTGTAATGATGGGAACTCGTACAGGGGATATTGACCCAGCTATCATTCCTTATTTAATGCAATATACAGAGGACTTTAATAAGCCTGAGGATATCAGTCGTATTCTCAACCGTGAGTCAGGATTGATGGGTGTTTCAGGTAAGTCTAGTGATATGCGCGATGTGATTGCTGCTATGGAAGCAGGGGATCATGATGCTACTTTGGCTTATGAAATGTATGTTGATCGTATCCAAAAACACATCGGACAATACTTGGCTGTTCTGAACGGAGCAGATGCTATTATTTTCACAGCGGGTATCGGTGAAAATTCTGTTCATGTACGTGATGCTGTCATTTCAGGGATTTCTTGGTTTGGTTGCGATGTAGATCCAGAGAAAAATGTATTTGGTGCAACTGGAGATATTTCGACAGATGCAGCAAGTGTTCGAGTACTTGTAATTCCAACAGACGAGGAATTAGTCATTGCGCGTGACGTTGAACGTTTGAAAAAATAAACAATAAAAAAATCGACCTTCGCAAAAGAGAGGTCGTTTTTTCATGTTGTTCACAAGATTTTACCATTTAGTGAGAGAAATTTCACCACTATTAAGCCAGATGATTTTTCCATCACTCAGTTGAACTTGAAGTCGGCCCTTATCAGAGATGTCACAAGCTTTTCCTGTAAAAGTTTGGTGTTCTTGCACAAAGGAAACCTCTTTCCCTAAAACGATCGAGCGTTTTTTATAGAGATAGAGAAGTTCATCGACTTCCGTTTCGTAAAAACATTTCCAGATTTCTGCGATGAGTTCATTTCGGGTGATGGGAGCAGGAGGAGTAAATAGACTTCCTGCTTTGTTTTTCAACTCTTTTGGAAAATCTGAAATGGAAAAGTTGATACCAACACCGATGATCACATCTGTCACCAGACCCGTCTCGACAGATGTTATAGCTTCTGTCAAGATACCAGCAATTTTCTTCTGGTGGAGATAGATGTCGTTGACCCATTTGATATCCACATCAATCAAGCATAGATTTTTAATGGCTTTGTAGATTGCTCCTGCTGTTAAGAGTGTGTATGCTGGCAATGCATCGTAAGGGAGATTGGGTTTGATATGAAGGGACATATAAATTCCCCCCTGATCAGGAGAATAGTAAGGGCGTTGAAAGCGACCGTGCCCCATTGTTTGGCTAGTTGAGAGATAGAGTGTATCTCCTTTGGCACCAACTTCCATGGCCTCCTTAGCATCACTTTGGGTTGATTTTGTGATTGGTTTAAATTGAACAGAGATGGGGCTGTTGGCTTCTATTTCTTGAGGTAAGATGAGATCTCCTTGGAGAAGTTTATACCCACGGTTTTTGATGCTGTCAATTTCTAAACCTTCTTGCTGGAGTCGCTGAATAGCCTTCCAAATAGAGGTACGAGAGAGGTTTAATAGGTCACCGATTTTTTCTCCACTTACATAATCTGTTTCACTAGCTAATATTTTATAAACTTCTTGATAAGATTTCATGGTAGCCCCTTTCTTGGGAAATTAATTTTATTGTACCACAATTTTATAAAAGTTTGACTGCTTATAGTGGGCGAATCCTGGTTTCCAATAAAGTTTTACCAAGTTTTAGTCAAGTTGATGTGGATAAAGTGGTTTTCAAATTCTTCGAAAAATGGTAAAATGATATAATAGTTTTATATATCTGGGTTTTAGATCTCAGAAAGAAAGGATCTGTTGTGAAATCAATAGGCATCATTGAAAAATTGAAAGGCTTGTCTAAGCAAGAGTTAGTCTTGTTAGGTGTTATTTTAAGCATCTTCTTGCCTTTTTACATTTTCGTTATTATTTTTATTGCATACTTAATAGGTCTGATATTTACTGGAGAAATGAAGGGAATTTTAAAAAGACTCTCTAATCATGCCGTTTTACTATTATTTATTGGTTATAGTGGTGTCATCTCTCTTCTAGCTCAAAATGTTATGGGGATGGTTGCTACTTTAGGGATGTTCCTCTTTGCAATTTTCTTTTACTATTACCAGGCTCACCTAACCCCTCAATTTTTTAGATTGGTATTACAAGCGATTCTGTCGCTTAGTGTGCTAGCATCGTTTTTCGCAGCTCTAGAACATTTTCAAATTGTAAAGAAATTTGATTACACCTTTTTATCACCTAAGATGCAGGTTTGGCATCAGAACCGAGCAGAAGTAGCTTTCTTTAACCCTAACTATTATGGGATTATCTGTTGTTTCTGTATCATGATTGGGTTTTACTTAATTAGTACGACTAGATTGACATGGTTGAGAATTTTCTCTCTTATTGCAATCTTTGCGAATTTATTTGGCTTGAATTTCACCCAAAATAGAACAGCTTTTCCAGCCATTATTTTTGGTGCGATTATTTATCTTTTCACAACCATTAAAAACTGGCGTGCTTTTTGGCTAAGTATTGGAGTTTTTGGTGTCGGTCTAGCCTTTCTCTTCTCGAGTGATTTGGGAGTTCGAATGGGAACGCTCGATTCGTCTATGGAAGAACGAGTGTCGATCTGGAATGCAGGTATGACCTTATTCAAACAAAATCCCTTCTGGGGCGAGGGTCCACTAACGTACATGCATTCTTATCCTCGTATTTTTGCCCCTTATCATGAGCATGCGCACAGTATCTATATTGATACGATATTGAGTTATGGCGTGGTAGGTACTGTATTGTTGGGGATTGCCTCTTCAAATCCAATACGTATGTTGATTGATATGAGTCAAGTACCAAGTAAACGACCGATCCTTGGACTTTATCTTTCATTTATAACAGTGGTCGCTGTGCATGGAATTTTTGACTTGGCCCTATTCTGGATTCAGTCAGCCTTCATCTTTCTTCTAGTGATGTGTAGTCTACCACTCAAACATAGTATGATTTCAGAACTTGTTGATTAACAAAAAGATAGTAGAAAATTTTATTTCTACTATCTTTTTCTTTCACATGAGATTATTGAATAGCTTGAACCAAATCTTCAGCTTGTTGTTTTAGAGAAGTAGCAACACTGTCTTTAAGGACTAATTTGCCATCTGCCCAAGCAGAATCATTGATACGAGATGCAGTAAACTCACCTACGATTTGTGTACGGATGAATGGCAAGAGGTCTTTGTATATTGCAAATAGTTGTTCGTGACCTGCATTTGCTACTGAAGATACAGTAACGATTTTATCTTGAAGTGCAGAAGGACCACGAGTTTCAGATAAGTCAAGAGCGCGTGAAAGCCAGTCAAGTAAATTTTTCACTGTTCCAGGAATTGAGAAGTTGTAAACTGGAGAGAAAATCCAGATGGCATCAGCAGCCAGAACTGCCTCACGTGCAGATGCAACAGTTGGAAGAGTTGGAACTTCAAGTTCTTGGTTAAAAAGTGGGATTGATGAGTAATCAAGGTAGCTCACCTCAGCTTTTCCTGCAAGAGCTTTTTCGGCTTCTAGCGCCATTTGGTGGTTAAAAGACCCTTCACGAAGTGAGCCAATGATAAATAATACTTTTTTAGACATAGGAAGTCTCCTTAAGATTTTCTGTTGTTATAATCTATGTTACAACAATAGAAAATCATTTGCAAGAAATTTGCTCAGATAATAAAAGTGATGCATTGGAAAATTTAAACTATGAATAGTAGATACAGAAAAACCTATTAATTAACAGTTGGAGCTTATATTTTAAGGCCTGAAAGTAGGTTGAAACTCGAGAATCTACCCCTTAATTCACTTGTAATTCCCTAGGATAGATGGTAAAATAGACGAGTGAAAAAGAGACAAAAAAAAGAAAAAAATTCCCTATTATTTCAGTACAGCATTGGTTTGACCCTGCTGGCTCTAGTTGTGACTTCTTCCTTTCTCTATTTGGTATGGCTTAGTATGAAGCCTTATCAAACTGCAAAAGTCGAAGGGGGAAAACTTGCCAAGCAGTATGCCAATTTAGAAACAGTAAGTCAGGTTGATATCTTCAATGGCTTAGAGAGCTATTATAGTGTTCTTGGTCAAGATAAGAATCAGAAACCAGTTGCTGTTTTAATAGAGAAAAATAACAATAATATTTACGTATATCAATTAGGAAAAGGGACTTCTCAAGAAAAAGCTGAAGCGGTTGTCAGAGAAAAAGGAGCAACTGAGATCGACAAGATTACTTTCGGACGGTACGCTGAAAAGCCTGTCTGGGAAATCAAGTCCGGAGGAGACTATTATCTGGTAGATTTTGAATCTGGCGCCTTAGTCGAAAAGGAGAAACAATGAAATTATCCAAACGTGTCTTAGAGATTGAAGAAAGTGTTACTCTGGCTAGTGATGCAAGAGCAAAGAAGTTAAAGACTGAAGGAAAAGACGTTCTTTTCTTGACTTTAGGTCAGCCCGATTTTCATACTCCTGAAAACATTCAGGAGGCTGCGGTTGAGGCTATTCGAGATGGACGCGCTTCCTTCTATACGGTAGCTTCAGGTTTACCTGAATTGAAAGCAGCAGTCAATACCTATTTTGAGCGCTATTATGGGTATTCTGTGGCGGCAAATGAAGTCACTTTTGCGACTGGTGCCAAGTTTTCCCTCTATACTTTCTTTATGGCTGTTATCAACCCTGGAGATGAGGTAATCATTCCTACTCCTTACTGGGTCAGCTATGGGGATCAGGTTAAGATGGCAGAAGGCCTTCCAGTATTTGTCCAAGCCAAGGAAGACAATCACTTTAAAGTAACTGTGGAGCAATTAGAAGCTGCTCGCACAGGTAAGACCAAAGTCTTGGTTCTTAACTCACCATCTAATCCTACCGGTATGATATACTCTCGTGAGGAACTCTTAGCCATTGGAAATTGGGCTGTTGAACATGATGTTCTCATCCTAGCCGATGATATTTATGGTCGTTTGGTCTATAATGGGAATGAGTTCGTTCCAATCTCTAGTCTGTCAGAAGCTATTCGCAAACAAACTATTGTCATCAATGGAGTGTCTAAGGCCTACGCTATGACAGGATGGCGTGTTGGTTATGCAGTAGGTGATCCAGAAATTATTGCTGCCATGAGTAAATTGACTGGCCAAACGACTTCAAACCTGACTGCTGTATCTCAATATGCGACGATTGAAGCTTTGACTGGACCGCAAGATTCTGTGGAGGTTATGCGTCAAGCATTTGAAGAACGTTTAAATACCATCTATCCACTCTTGTGCCAAGTCCCTGGCTTTGAAGTAGTCAAACCTCAAGGAGCCTTCTATCTTTTCCCAAATGTCAAGAAGGCTATGGAGATGAAAGGCTATACCGACGTAACAGCATTTACAACGGCTATTCTTGAGGAAGTAGGTCTGGCTTTAATTACTGGAGCAGGATTTGGAGCACCAGAAAATGTCCGTCTCAGCTATGCGACAGACCTAGATACATTAAAAGAAGCTATTCGCCGTTTGCATCAATTTATGGAAAAATAAGAAGCTTAATCTCCGTCCTCTTGGCGGAGGTTTTTTTGGATAAAACCTGAGATTTTTCTCTGATAGAATCTAGCTATCAGGCATTATTTGTGGTACAATAGTGAGTAATAATGTCTTTAGACAAGTTAAACAAAAAAAGGAAGATAAAACATGACAAAACGTGTAACAATTATCGAAGTAAAAGACTACGTTGGTCAAGAAGTCACTATTGGTGCTTGGGTTGCTAACAAGTCAGGAAAAGGAAAAATTGCCTTCTTGCAACTGCGTGACGGAACAGCCTTCTTCCAAGGCGTGGCTTTTAAACCAAACTTTATCGAAAAATTTGGAGAAGAAGTGGGGCTTGAAAAATTTGACACCATCAAACGTCTTAGCCAAGAAACATCTGTTTTCGTGACAGGGATTATTAAAGAAGATGAGCGTTCTAAATTTGGGTACGAATTGGATATTACAGACATCGAAGTCATTGGTGAATCTCAAGATTACCCAATCACTCCAAAAGAGCACGGAACAGACTTCTTGATGGACAACCGTCACTTGTGGCTTCGTTCACGCAAACAAGTTGCCGTTATGCAAATCCGTAATGCTATCATTTATGCTACTTATGAGTTCTTTGATAAGAATGGCTTCATGAAGTTTGATAGCCCAATTCTTTCAGGAAATGCGGCAGAAGATTCGACAGAACTTTTTGAAACAGACTACTTTGGAACACCAGCCTACTTGAGCCAATCAGGTCAGCTTTATCTTGAAGCGGGTGCTATGGCCCTTGGTCGCGTCTTTGACTTTGGACCTGTATTCCGTGCTGAAAAATCAAAAACTCGTCGTCACTTGACAGAATTCTGGATGATGGATGCTGAGTATTCATACTTGACACATGATGAGTCACTTGACTTGCAAGAAGCTTATGTGAAAGCTCTTCTACAAGGTGTTCTTGATCGTGCCCCTCAAGCCTTGGAAACCTTGGAGCGTGATACAGAGCTCTTGAAACGCTACATTGCAGAGCCATTCAAACGTATCACTTACGATGAAGCCATTGATCTCTTGCAAGAGCATGAAAATGATGAAGACGCTGACTATGAACATCTCGAGCATGGAGATGACTTCGGCTCACCACACGAGACTTGGATTTCAAACCACTTTGGTGTACCAACCTTTGTCATGAACTACCCAGCAGCTATCAAGGCCTTCTACATGAAGCCAGTCCCCGGTAATCCAGACCGCGTTCTTTGTGCAGACTTGCTCGCACCAGAAGGTTACGGAGAAATCATCGGTGGCTCTATGCGTGAGGAAGACTACGATGCCCTTGTTGCGAAGATGGAATCTCTTGGCATGGATCGTACAGAGTATGAATTTTACCTTGACCTTCGTAAATACGGTACAGTTCCACACGGTGGATTTGGTATCGGTATCGAACGTATGGTAACCTTCGCAGCTGGTACAAAACACATCCGTGAAGCAATTCCATTCCCACGTATGTTGCACCGTATCAAACCTTAATAGCCATAAAAACGCCGTCTGGCGTTTTTATACTCTTCGAAAATCAAATTCAAACTACGTCAGCTTCACCTTGCCGTATATATGTTACTGACTTCGTCAGTTCTATCCACAACCTCAAAACAGTGTTTTGAGCAGCCTGCGGGTAGCTTCCTGGTTTGCTCTTTGATTTTCATTGAGTATTACTTTAAATGAAAGAGGTGGAGAAAATGTAGGCAAATCTAGGTAAGTCTTTTAGAAACAGTCATACTACATATGGAAAGAGAGAAAACAATGTTTAAAAGAACTTACAAACGCAATATTCCACTCCTGGCAGGTCTGGAATTTACATCTTATTTTGGAATTACCAGTTTTTGGATTTTATTTTTCATTCAGAATGGTCTTTCTTTGCTTCAAATCGGTCTATTAGAGAGTATCTTTCATGGGACAAGTCTCTTATGTGAAATCCCATCTGGTATGTTGGCCGATCGATTTAGCTACAAGACTAATCTCTATTTGGCTCGCTTGGCCAGTATTGTATCCTCTATCTTGATTTTGTTTGGTCAGGGGAATTTTTGGATCTATGCTCTTGCCATGATGGTCAGTGCTTGGTCCTATAATTTTGACTCGGGAACCAGCACCGCTTTCTTATATGATTCTGCGGTTGAAGCGGGTCAAAAGGACCGATATCTTCAGATTTCGAGCTTTTTGTCTGGTGTGGCAGAAGTTACCCGAACCCTAGGTACAGTTGTCGCAGGCTTCTTTATTCACGGAGCATTGGCTTGGACTTATCTAATTGCTATTGGATTATCTTTTCTTTCTATCATTTTGATTTATTTGATGAAAGAACCAATGGCTAAGAGAGAAAAAAATGAAGCCTTAACCTTTAAAACGATTGTCCTGCAAGTTCGAAAAGAATGGCATGAAAAGCCAGTACTCTTTTATTGGATGATGACTTATCAGCTAGTCGGAACACTCATGTGCATGTTTTACTTTTACTATCAGCAGAAAATAAGTGACTTAGCAGGATGGCAGGTTTCACTGGTCATGCTGATTGGTAGTGGCTTAAATCTTATAGCAGTTTATGTAGCTAGTCAAATCGGAAAAAAATGGAATAGCAATCGAGTTTTTCCGACTCTTGTTGCACTAACGGGCTTGGCCCTACTATTGGTGTTTTTTGGAACTCCCTTTGCTTTTCTTCTCGTATATCTTTTAACCGATATACTCTATGCAGTTTATCAACCAATCTATTTTAATGACTTACAAGGCTATTTACCGTCCAGTGTAAGAGCAACTATGCTTAGTATCAATTCTATGCTCTTTAGTTTATCTATGATTGTCATTTTCCCATTGACAGGTTGGTTGATTGATTATTGGGGTCTTGAAGCTGTCTTTTTAGTTCTAGGCCTTATCTTACTATTAACCTATCCTATCTTAAGAATTGGTCTAAAAAGGATGGGCAAGCTATTAAATCAGGACTTAAAAACTGAATAAAGCACGAAACCCTATTTGCCCAAAGAAAGATCCTGTGGTACAATAGCAAGAAGAAAAGGAGAAGAGCATGATTGATGTAGAAGAAATTCTAAGCAAGATGAATCCCAATCAAAAGATCAACTATGACCGTGTCATGCAAAAGATGGTTCAAGTTTGGGAAAAAAATGAAGAAAGACCAACTATTCTTATGCATGTCTGTTGTGCTCCTTGTAGCACTTACACTCTAGAGTACTTGACCAAGTATGCGGATGTGACCATTTATTTTGCAAATTCAAATATTCATCCAAAAGCTGAGTATCATAAGCGTGCCTATGTGACTAAAAAGTTTGTCAGTGATTTCAATGAGCGAACTGGCAATAAGGTCCAATACCTAGAAGCTCCTTATGAACCCAATGAATACCGTAAACTGGTTCGAGGTTTGGAAGAAGAACCTGAAGGTGGCGATCGTTGCAAGGTTTGTTTTGATTATCGTTTGGACAAGACAGCGCAAGTGGCTAAGGACTTAGGATTTGACTACTTTGGCTCAGCTCTGACAATTAGTCCTCATAAAAATTCACAAACCATTAATAGTATTGGGATTGATGTACAGAAAATCTACACCACTCATTATCTTCCAAGTGATTTTAAGAAAAATCAAGGTTACAAGCGTTCTGTAGAAATGTGTGAAGAATATGATATCTATCGTCAATGTTATTGTGGTTGTGTCTATGCTGCTCAAGCCCAGAATATCGACTTGGTGCAGATCAAGAAGGATGCAACAGCCTTTATGGTTGATAAGGATATCGAGAAAGATTATTCCCACATCAAATTTACTGTTACGAAGTTAGATATTTAGACGAAAACCTGCCTCAAGGCAGGTTTTTTGCTTATAAAAAACGAGGTCAGGATTTTGTTCCTGACCTCTGACAACTTTACCGATTCTTTAGTTCTACGTAGCGTTTGTACCAAATGTTGACATAGGCTTCTGAGAAGGGGCCTCGTTCGTTGTTGATCCAATCAACAAGAATCTTAACATGTTCTTTCAAAATATAGTCTAAATCATCAGGATAATTCATCTTACGCTTATGGCGCTCATACTCTTCGACGTCCAAGAGGCGTTTCTCGCCATCTGTAAAAACTTTAACATCCAAATCATAGTCAATGTATTTTAAAGCTTCTTCGTCTAGATAGTATGGGCTAGCCATGTTGCAGTAGTAGGAAATCCCATTATCACGGATCATGGCAATGATATTAAACCAATATTTTTTGTGAAAGTAAACAATAGCCGGCTCTCGAGTCACCCAACGACGACCGTCACTTTCGGTAACAAGTGTGTGGTCGTTGACGCCGATAATAGCGTTCTCTGTTGTTTTTAGTACCATGGTGTCTCGCCAAGTACGGTGAAGACTCCCATCATGCTTATAACTTTGAATTGTAATAAAGTCGCCTTCTTTTGGAAGTTTCATAACTAACCAACTTTCTACAATTTATAAGTTTATCGTTTACTATTGTATCACATTTTTGTTTAAAGTTCTTAGTTTTTTTATGAAAAAATTAAAGATATTCTCTGAGAGCGCTGGCTATATCCGAAAAATCGTAGCCTTTTCTTGCTAAAACTTGGGTCAAACGCTGCTTGAGTTCGTATCCTTCATACTTACGCGAATATTTCCGATATTGCTTATCCAACTCTTTAAAAATAAGTTCCTGAACAGTTTCTTCTTCGACATGGCTATCTAGTTGGTCAAAGGCTGTTTTGGATTCTGAGTAGGAAAACCCTCTGCTGGTCAGATTTTGGATAATCTTGTCCTGTAAGGCGCGGGCTGGCAATTTTCCCTGATATTTTTTTAGTAGTTTTTCAGCTGTGCGCTCTGCGACTTCCGTCATATCAAATTCTTGTAAGACTTCTTGGATGATAGACTTAGCAACCCCTTTTTGAGAAATCTTCTGCATCAGCATATAGCTTCCCTTATCTCCTGAAAGCTGATTGGAATTGATGATAGCTTGTGCATATTGGCGGTCATTGATCCAGTTGTCGTCCTTTAGAGACTGAATGACTTGGGGAATGATTTTCTCATCAATCTCATGTTTAACTAAATAGTCTCTGACCTCTTTTTCGGTACGAGCTTTAAAGGATAAGTGATAGAGTGCCAGATTTTTTCCGTAGGAAAATTGTGCAAAGGTCTGAATTTCTGCAAACTCTTGAGGACTAATTTCCTTATCCTTGGTCAACATAAAGCGAACAATGGTATCCTCTGTAATATAGCAGGTTTGGTCGCTATCAAGTTCTAACAGATAGAGTCTTTTTTTCTTTTCTAGTTTTGTGATTTTCATGGTTTTCCTTTTATCCAAACGCTTCAAAGGCAGCAACGAGTCGAAGTTTGTTGCTATCAACCAGCTCTCTCCCGTAATAGTCGAGAAATAGTTCAGCGTATTTGGGATCTTTTAAGTTGTAATTGAGGGACCAAATTGCCCAAAAGAGATCGATATGCCGATCACTGAAATCAGCCAAACCAAGATCAATAAAGCAAGAGAAATGGCTAGCATCTTTGAGAATAAAGTTTGGTAGACAGGCATCCCCGTGAATAAAGGCATCTGTTTCTAAAAGGTGCCCTTGTTCTTGGATGAGTTGGAAGGCCTCTTCGCGACTGTTAATCTGGAATTGGGGTAGGAGCGCCTTGGCATAGAACTCCCCTTTTTCATAGTTTTTAAAGGCTCTGTCTTTATAGGATTTTAAATGATTTTCTGATGGAAAATTTTGTGGGTTTAAGCTGTGAAGCTTTTTAAGAGCCTCTGCCATTGTTCGGCAGATTTTTTCTGGCTGCTCTAAAAAAGCGAGAGCATTACGACCAATAGCCTCTTTCGTCAGGAGGTAGTCTTTATCTGTAGATAGATAGTGGATGACTGGAGTTCCTATTCCCTCTTGTTCAAACCAACTTGCAATGCTAGCTTCTCGCTCTAATCTTCCCTTTTGATCTATTTTCAAATAGTAACCTGAATCAAGATAGAGAACCCTTGCGCCTGAATGAGAAGAGCTGTCAGAAAGAGTTGCTCCCTCTATATAAGTTCGTAATTGCTCAGGAAAATCCAATGGGGAAAAATGAGATATCTTTGTATTCATGGTTTTATTGTAACATATTCTTAAACATTGAGAAACTACGTGGTATAATAGACTTATGAGTCTTAAAGTCAAACAAAAAATTCCATTAAAAATCAAGCGTATGGGGATTAACGGAGAGGGAATCGGTTTTTACCAGAAAACCCTTGTTTTTGTTCCAGGTGCCCTCAAGGGTGAAGATATCTATTGTCAGGTGACTTCTGTCAAACGTAACTACGTTGAGGCCAAACTGCTTGAGGTCCATAAAAAATCTAAGTTTCGAGTGGTACCAGACTGTACTATTTATAATGAATGTGGTGGTTGTCAAATCATGCACCTGCATTATGATAAGCAACTAGAGTTCAAAACGGACCTTCTCCATCAAGCTCTGAAAAAATTTGCGCCTGCAGGCTACGAAAACTATGAGATCAGACCAACTATTGGTATGCAAAAACCAAAGTATTATCGGGCTAAACTGCAATTTCAAACTCGGAAATTTAAAGGTCAGGTCAAGGCAGGATTATATGCTCAAAATTCACATTATCTGGTTGAATTAAAAGACTGCCTGGTTCAAGACAAGGAGACGCAAGCTATTGCTAATCGCATTGCTGAACTCTTGACCTATCATCAAATTCCGATTACGGATGAACGGAAAATCCTTGGGGTTCGGACCATCATGGTTCGTCGAGCACGGAAAACTGGGCAAGTTCAGATTATCATTGTAACCAATCGTCAATTGAATCTGATTCAATTTGTGAAAGACCTAGTCAAGGATTATCCTGAAGTAGTGACTGTCGCAGTCAATACCAATACTGCTAAAACTAGTGAGATTTATGGGGATAAGACAGAGATTATTTGGGGGCAGGATAGTATAGGCGAGGGTGTATTAGACTATGAGTTTTCTCTTTCACCTCGAGCTTTTTACCAGCTCAATCCTGAACAGACTGAGATCCTCTATAGTGAAGCTGTGAAGGCCTTGGACGTAAATGAGAATGACCATCTGATTGATGCTTATTGTGGTGTTGGCACCATTGGTTTTGCCTTTGCTAAAAAAGTCAAAAGTTTGAGAGGGATGGATATTATTCCAGAAGCTATTGAGGATGCCAAAGAAAATGCCAAGCGTATGGGATATACTAATACTCACTATGAGGTTGGGACTGCTGAAGAAATTATCCCACGTTGGTACAAGGAAGGCTATCGCGCCGATGCTTTGATTGTGGATCCGCCACGTACAGGTTTAGATGACAAGCTCTTGGATACTATTGTCAAATATGCTCCTGAAAAGATGGTCTATGTATCTTGCAATGTATCAACCTTGGCGCGTGATTTAGTCCGTTTGGTAGAGGTCTATGACCTGCACTATATCCAGTCCGTTGATATGTTTCCACACACGGCTAGAACAGAAGCAGTGGTCAAATTGACGAGACGAAAGCCAGCTTCTAAATAGAAATGGCAGCTAGAAAAGTTTTTGAACAGAGGACTTCTAGTTACAGAGTAAGATTTGCAAGCTCCTTATAATTATGATAAAATAAAGAAAATAAAATGAAAAAAGAGGTATGTGAAATGTCACGTAAACCATTTATCGCTGGTAACTGGAAAATGAACAAAAATCCAGAAGAAGCAAAAGCATTTGTTGAGGCTGTAGCATCAAAACTTCCTTCATCTGACCTTGTTGAAGCAGGTATCGCAGCTCCTGCAGTTGATTTGACCGCTGTTCTTGCTGCTGCTAAAGGTTCAAACCTTAAAGTTGCTGCACAAAACTGCTACTTTAAAAATTCAGGTGCTTTCACTGGTGAAACTAGCCCAGAAGTTTTGAAACAAATCGGTACTGACTATGTTGTTATCGGTCACTCAGAACGTCGTGACTACTTCCATGAAACAAACGAAGATATCAACAAGAAAGCAAAAGCAATCTTTGAAAATGGTATGCTTCCAATCATCTGTTGTGGTGAAAGCCTTGAAACTTACGAAGCTGGTAAAGCAGCTGAGTTCGTAGGTGCTCAAGTATCTGCAGCTTTGGCTGGATTGACTGCTGAACAAGTATCTTCAACAGTAATTGCCTACGAACCAATCTGGGCAATCGGTACTGGTAAATCTGCTTCACAAGACGATGCACAAAAAATGTGTAAAGTTGTTCGTGATGTCGTAGCTGCTGACTTCGGTCAAGAAGTAGCTGACAAAGTACGTGTCCAATACGGTGGTTCAGTTAAACCTGAAAACGTTGCTTCATACATGGCTTGTCCAGATGTTGATGGTGCCCTTGTTGGTGGTGCTTCACTTGATCCAGAAAGCTTCTTGGCATTGCTTGACTTTACAAAATAAATTATTATAAACTGAGACAGACAGTCCTTTCGTTCATCGAATAGGATTGCCTGTCTTATTTTTAGCAGAGAAGCGCGTGTTTACGCGCTCTTTTCTAGTTTAAAAACTTATTAAAGAAAGGAGAATTATGCTTTATATTTGGTCTTATCTCAAACGCTATCCCAAGTGGTTAGTGTTAGACTTCCTTGGGGCGATTTTCTTTGTCATTGTCAATCTAGGTTTACCAACTATTTTGGCTCGTATGATTGACCAGGGAATCAACCAAGGTGACCAGGATAAACTCTATTTTTGGGCCGTAATCATGTTGGTTATTATCGTCTTGGGAACATTTGGACGGGTTGTTCTGGCTTATGCTGCTAGTAAATTGACCACGAATATGGTCAAGGACATGCGGGATGATGTCTATACTAAGCTACAAGAGTATTCTCATCACGAATATGAACAGATTGGTGTATCTTCACTAGTCACTCGTATTACCAGTGATGCCTTTGTCCTCATGCAGTTTGCGGAACAAACGCTTAAGTTGGGTGTTATCACTCCCATGATGATGCTCTCTAGTGTTCTCATGATTTTCTTGACTAGTCCTTCACTAGCTTGGATTGTGGCTTTTTCCGTTCCTTTTCTAGCTGTAGTAGTCCTTTATGTGGCAGTGAAAACGCGCCCCTTATCTGAAAAACAACAGAAAACACTGGACAAGATAAACCAATATGTCCGTGAAAATTTGATGGGCTTGCGTGTTATTCGTGCTTTTGCTCGTGAAGACTTTCAAGAAAAACGTTTCGAAGAGAAAAATGCAATCTATGCGGATAACTCAAATTGTTTGTTCAAATTGACGGGTTTAACAGAGCCGCTTTTTGTGCAAATTATTATCGCTATGATTGTGGCTATCGTTTGGTTTGCTCTTGATCCTCTCAAACAGGGAAGTTTGCAGATTGGGGATTTGGTGGCCTTTATCGAGTATAGTTTTCATGCTCTCTTGTCCTTCCTCTTTTTGTCAAACCTCTTTACCATGTATCCACGTACGGCTGTATCTAGTGAGCGTTTGAAGGAAATCATGGATATGCCGATTTCCATTGATCCAAATGAGGATGGAGTCCAAGAGACAGAAACTCATGGATTTCTAGAATTTGATAATGTGACCTTTGCCTATCCAGGGGAAACAGAAAGCCCTGTTTTGCATAATATTTCCTTTACTGCTAAACCGGGAGAAACCATTGCTTTTATCGGTTCAACTGGATCAGGTAAGTCTACTCTGGTTCAATTGATTCCTCGTTTCTATGATGTTACACTAGGGAAAATCAAGGTCGATGGTGTTGATGTCCGAGATTACCGTCTCAAATCACTCCGTCAGAAAATTGGATTTATTCCACAAAAAGCCTTGCTCTTTACAGGGACTATCGCAGATAATCTCCGTTACGGAAAAGAGGACGCTAGTCATGAGGACTTGCACCAAGCAGCTGATGTAGCCCAAGCCAAAGACTTTATCGAAAGTCGAGAAGAAGGTTTTGCAACTCATCTGGCTGAAGGGGGAAGCAACCTATCAGGTGGTCAGAAACAACGTTTATCGATTGCCCGCGCAGTCATCAAGGGGCCAGATATCTACATCTTTGACGATTCTTTCTCAGCCTTGGACTACCGTACAGATGCAATCCTGCGTCGTCGTCTCAAGGAAGTGACTCAAGATGCTACGGTATTGATTGTTGCGCAACGTGTTGGAACCATTATGGACGCGGAACAGATTATCGTCCTTGATAAGGGTGAAATCGTTGGTCGTGGACGTCATGAAGAATTGATGGAAACTAATGACATCTATCGAGAAATTGCTGAGTCGCAGTTGAAAAATGCGTCTCTGACAGAAGAATAGGAGGTAAAGGATGAAACAACAATCTAGTCTAGCTCGTCTATGGAGCTATTTAACAGCCTACCGTTTCTCTGTTTTCTTTGCAATCTTCTTGAAAATAGTCAGCGTCATAATGAGTGTTATCGAACCATTCATATTGGGGCTTGCTATCACAGAATTAACCAGTAATCTCCTTGCCATGGCAAATGGTGTGGCAGGAGCGGGCATTAATACCTCATATATCGTAGTGATTTTAGTTATCTATCTTTTGCGTGGGCTTCTCTATGAGTTGGGATCATATTATTCAAATTACTTTATGACCAATGCTGTGCAGTCTATGATACAGGATTTGAGAAATGAAATGAGCGAAAAAATCAATCGCATCCCAGTTTCCTACTTTGATAAGCACCAGTTTGGGGATTTGCTGGGGCGTTTTACCAGTGACGTGGAAACTGTTTCGAACGCTCTACAACAATCCTTCTTACAGATTGTTAATGCAGTCTTTACCATTCTTTTTGTTATGGGAATGGTTCTCTATCTAAATCTTCAGTTGGCTATCATTGTTATCTTGTCGATTCCAGTGACTTATTTTGGAGCTAAAACGATTCTAAATCGTTCGCAGCCGTACTTTAAACAGCAGGCAGCTATCTTGGGACGTATGAATGGCTTTGTACAGGAAAACTTAACAGGTTTCAATGTTTTAAAACTTTTCGGACGCGAAGAAAACTCTCAAGAGAGATTTGAAAAGATTACGGATGAATTGCAACAAGTCGGATTTAAGGCGAGCTTTATTTCAGGTTTGATGATGCCTGCCCTTCATATCGTATCGGATTTAACTTACTTAATTGTTGCTGTCTTAGGTGGTTTACAGGTTATTGCAGGACGCTTAACGATCGGTAATATGCAAGCTTTTGTACAATATGTTTGGCAAGTCAGTCAACCAATCCAAAATATCACTCAATTAGCTGGGCAGATGCAAAGTGCCAAGTCTTCGCTTGACCGTGTCTTCGAAGTTTTGGATGAACAGGAAGAAGTTCAAACTGCTGAAGTGAAAGAACTGGCACCATTGACAGGTCAAGTTAGTTTCAAGAATGTCGATTTCCAATATGTGGAAAACAAACCATTGATTCGCAATTTTAACTTAGATGTTGAACCTGGAGAGATGGTAGCTATCGTTGGACCTACTGGAGCCGGTAAAACAACCTTGATCAACCTGCTCATGCGTTTTTATGATGTGACAGCAGGTGCTATTTTAGTGGATGGGCAAGATATTCGTGACCTGTCTCGTCAGGACTATCGTTGCCAGTTTGGGATGGTCCTACAGGATGCCTGGCTCTATGAAGGCAGTATCAAGGAAAATCTTCGCTTTGGAAATCTTGAGGCAACAGATGAAGAAATCGTTGAAGCGGCTAAGGCGGCCAATGTTGACCACTTTATCCGCACCCTTCCTGGTGGCTATAACATGGAAATGAACCAAGAGTCAAGTAATATTTCTCTTGGTCAGAAACAGTTGTTAACTATCGCGCGTGCTCTCTTGGCAGATCCAAAAATCTTAATTTTGGATGAAGCGACTTCATCAGTCGATACGCGTTTAGAGCTCTTGATTCAAAAGGCCATGAAACGCTTGATGAAGGGGAGAACCAGCTTTGTCATTGCCCATCGACTTTCGACTATTCAGGAAGCAGACAAGATTTTGGTGCTGAAAGATGGACAGATTATCGAACAAGGAAATCATGAAAGTCTCTTAGCTGCCAAAGGTTTCTATTATGACTTGTATCAAAGTCAGTTTTCTGGTAAAGGCACTGAAAACAACTAAAAAACATCAATTCAATTTCTTAAATTATCAGTCTATTGCAACTTTTCTAAGATAGTACACTTTCCTTGCTATCGTATGCTGGAAGTAGTATACTGAAATAGTAATCAATAAAGATGGTTACAGAAAATAATTATGAGGTGAGAAAAATGGTAGAATTGAAAAAAGAAGCAGTAAAAGACGTGGCAACATTGACTAAGCCAGCGGCAGAAGCGCTAGTAAATACAAAAGTAGTTTTGAATCAAGCAGTAGCAGACTTGTATGTAGCACATATCGCTCTTCATCAAGTACACTGGTACATGCGTGGACGTGGTTTTATGGTATGGCATCCTAAGATGGATGAATACATGGATAGCCTTGATGGTTATCTAGATGAAATTAGTGAACGCTTGATTACACTAGGTGGCAAACCATACTCTACTTTGACAGAATTCCTTCAACATAGCGACATCGAAGAAGGAGTTGGAGAATTCCGCAACGTAGAAGAAAGTTTGGAACGTGTCCTTGAAATTTATCGTTACCTTATCACTCTTTTCCAAAAAGCATTGGATGTAACAGATGAAGAAGGTGATGATGTAACCAATGATATCTTCGTTGGTGCTAAGGCAGAACTTGAAAAAACTGTCTGGATGCTTGCGGCAGAATTAGGGCAAGCACCTGGTTTGTAAGATACAATATTTTTCTAAAAATCCGTAGAAGTTTTCTACGGATTTTTTCTATTTAGGAGGGCATTCCAAAACAGTCTTTTTTGAAGATTTTTGATAAAATAGAACTATCAATGAAAAGGATGAAAGCATGACAAAGAAAATCGTAGCCATCTGGGCACAAGATGAAAAGGGTGTAATCGGAAAAGAGGATCGCTTACCATGGCATTTGCCAGCAGAGTTAAAACATTTTAAAGAAACAACCTTGAATCATGCTATCTTGATGGGGCGTGTCACCTTTGATGGGATGGGACGACGTTTACTTCCAGGACGTGAAACCTTGATTTTGACGCGCAATCCCGAAGAGTCAATTGAAGGTGCTCTGGTCTTTCAAAATGTTGAGGATGTTTTAGAATGGTATCATCATCAGGATAAAAATCTCTACATCCTCGGTGGCAAGCAGATTTTTCAGCTTTTTGAACCTTACTTAGATGAGATTATTGTGACGCAAATTCATGCTCAAGTCGAGGGGGATACTTATTTTCCAGAGGATTTTGATTTGAATTCCTTTGAGACAGTTGAAAGCAAATCGTATAGCAAAGATGAGAAAAATGCTTTTGATTTTACCATCGAATATAGAAAGAGAAAGGAAGCCTAATGGAGCGTAGTATTTTTGGATTTTTTACAGCTCTTTTGTGTGCTGTCTGTCTTGTAGCTGGGACACACGCTTTTCGTAAAAAGCGCTTTGGACTTGCTACTCTACTTTGGCTCAATGCCTTTACAAACTTGGTAAATAGCATTCATGCTTTTTATATGACCTTATTTTAGAGAGAATGAATAGTTAGAACGGAAGGGAATCATGCCTACAAATAGGAAAAATGATATGATGGTTTATTGCTCATTTTGTGGCAAAAGCCAAGAAGAAGTCAAAAAAATAATTGCTGGGAACAATGCCTTTATCTGTAATGAATGTGTAGAGTTGGCTCAAGAAATTATTCGTGAGGAGTTGGCAGAGGAAGTTTTGGCAGACTTGTCTGAGGTACCAAAACCAATTGAACTCTTAAACATCTTGAACCATTATGTAATTGGTCAAGATCGTGCAAAACGTGCCTTGGCAGTGGCTGTATATAACCACTACAAACGCATCAATTTTCACGATACGAGAGAAGAGTCAGAAGATGTGGATTTGCAAAAATCAAACATTCTAATGATTGGCCCAACTGGTTCGGGGAAGACTTTCCTTGCTCAAACCCTTGCTAGAAGTTTGAATGTACCTTTTGCCATTGCTGATGCAACAGCATTGACGGAAGCTGGTTATGTTGGTGAGGACGTGGAAAATATCCTCCTCAAACTTTTGCAAGCAGCTGACTTTAACATCGAACGTGCAGAACGTGGTATTATCTACGTAGATGAAATCGACAAGATTGCCAAGAAGAGTGAGAACGTGTCTATCACGCGTGATGTATCTGGTGAAGGGGTGCAACAAGCCCTCCTCAAAATTATCGAAGGAACTGTAGCTAGTGTACCACCACAAGGCGGACGCAAACATCCTCAACAAGAAATGATTCAAGTGGACACTAAGAATATCCTCTTTATTGTGGGTGGAGCCTTCGATGGCATCGAAGAGATTGTCAAACAGCGTTTGGGTGAAAAAGTGATTGGTTTTGGACAAAACAACAAGGCCATTGACGAAAATAGTTCTTACATGCAAGAAATCATCGCAGAAGATATTCAGAAATTTGGTATTATTCCTGAGTTGATTGGACGCTTGCCTGTCTTTGCGGCCTTGGAGCAGTTGACAGTAGATGATTTGGTTCGCATTTTGAAAGAGCCAAGAAATGCCTTGGTTAAACAATACCAGACCTTGCTTTCATATGACGATGTTGAGCTTGAATTTGACGACGAAGCTCTACAGGAAATTGCTAACAAAGCTATCGAACGTAAGACTGGTGCTCGTGGTCTTCGCTCCATCATCGAAGAAACTATGCTAGACGTTATGTTTGAAGTTCCAAGTCAAGAGAATGTGAAAACTGTCCGTATCACAAAAGAAGCGGTTGACGGAACGGCTAAGCCAATCCTAGAGACAGCCTAGAGGTGACTATGGAAATCAATACACACAATGCTGAGATTTTGCTGAGTGCAGCCAACAAATCCCACTATCCAGAGGATGAACTTCCTGAGATTGCTCTTGCAGGTCGCTCAAATGTTGGTAAATCGAGCTTTATCAATACCATGCTTAATCGTAAGAATCTGGCTCGTACTTCTGGAAAACCTGGTAAAACTCAGTTGCTGAACTTTTTTAACATTGATGATAAGATGCGTTTTGTAGATGTACCTGGTTACGGTTATGCCCGTGTGTCCAAAAAGGAACGCGAAAAATGGGGACGCATGATTGAGGAGTACTTAACCACTCGAGAAAATCTTCGGGCAGTGGTTAGTCTCGTTGACTTTCGTCATGATCCGTCAGCAGATGATGTGCAGATGTACGAATTTCTTAAGTATTATGAGATTCCTGTCATCATTGTAGCAACAAAAGCAGACAAGATTCCACGTGGGAAATGGAACAAGCACGAATCAGCTATTAAAAAGAAATTAAACTTTGATCCAAGTGATGATTTTATCCTCTTTTCATCCGTAACAAAAGCAGGAATGGATCAAGCTTGGGATGCTATTTTAGAAAAATTGTGAGGAATACATATGGCAAAAACAATTCATACAGATAAAGCTCCAAAGGCAATCGGACCTTATGTTCAAGGAAAAATCGTTGGGAACCTTTTGTTTGCTAGCGGTCAAGTACCTCTATCTCCTGAAACTGGAGAAATCGTAGGAGTGACCATCCAAGAACAGACAGAGCAAGTTTTAAAAAACATTGGCGCTATCTTGGCAGAGGCAGGAACAGATTTTGATCATGTTGTTAAAACGACTTGTTTCTTGAGTGATATAAACGACTTTGTACCTTTTAACGAGGTATACCAAACAGCCTTTAACAAGGAATTTCCAGCTCGTTCAGCTGTGGAAGTGGCTCGTCTTCCTCGCGATGTAAAAGTCGAAATTGAAGTCATCGCAGAGATTGGATAAGCGAGTTGAAGTTTGGTTTTCCAAACTTCTTTTGATATAAGGAGATTATGATGACAAAGAAACAACTTCATCTTGTGATTGTAACAGGGATGAGTGGTGCAGGGAAAACTGTAGCCATTCAATCCTTTGAAGATTTAGGATATTTTACCATTGATAATATGCCACCAGCTCTCTTGCCAAAGTTTTTGCAGTTGGTAGAGACCAAAGATGACGACCACAAGTTAGCCCTAGTGGTGGATATGCGAAGCCGCTCTTTCTTCTCAGAGATTCAGGCTGTCTTGGATGAATTGGAAAATCAAGATGATTTGGACTTCAAGATTCTCTTTTTGGATGCAGCTGATAAGGAATTGGTGGCACGCTATAAGGAAACTAGAAGAAGTCACCCTCTTGCAGCAGATGGTCGTATCTTGGACGGTATCAAGCTGGAACGCGAACTCTTGGCTCCTTTGAAAAATATGAGTCAAAATGTGGTTGATACAACAGAGTTAACTCCTCGTGAACTTCGCAAGACTATTGCAGAGCAATTTTCGGACCAAGAACAAACTCAGTCTTTCCGTATCGAGGTCATGTCTTTTGGGTTTAAATACGGCATTCCGATTGATGCAGATTTGGTATTTGATGTCCGTTTCTTGCCAAACCCTTACTATCTGCCAGAACTTCGCAATCAGACAGGTGAAGACCAGGCAGTTTATGACTATGTCATGAACCATGAGGAATCTGAAGATTTCTACCGTCATTTGTTAGCCTTGGTTGAACCAATCCTACCAGGCTATAAAAAAGAGGGCAAATCAGTCTTAACTATTGCGATTGGTTGTACTGGTGGCCAACACCGAAGTGTTGCTTTTGCCAAGCGTTTAGCAACTGACCTATCTAAAAGTTGGCCTGTAAATGAAAGTCATCGTGATAAAGACCGGAGAAAGGAAACGGTAAACCGTTCATGAGAAAACCAAAGATTACAGTGATTGGTGGTGGAACCGGGATCCCAGTTATTTTAAAAAGTTTACGGGAAAAGGATGTCGACATTGCAGCCATTGTAACTGTTGCTGATGATGGAGGTTCTTCAGGTGAATTGCGTAAGAATATTCAACAGTTGACACCTCCAGGGGATTTACGTAATGTCCTTGTGGCCATGTCAGATATGCCAAAATTCTATGAAAAGGTCATTCAATACCGTTTTTCAGAGGATGCAGGTGCTTTTGCTGGTCATCCATTAGGAAACATTATCATAGCTGGATTATCTGAAATGCAGGGTTCGACCTATAATGCCATGCAATTGCTGAGTAAATTTTTCCATACAACCGGAAAGATTTTTCCATCAAGCGACCATCCTTTGACACTCCATGCCGTCTTCAAAGATGGATCAGAAGTAGCTGGGGAAAGTCACATTGCAGACCATCCAGGAATGATTGATCATGTCTATGTTACCAATACTCTGGATGATGCAAAGCCACAGGCTAGTCGTCGAGTTGTTAATACCATTCTCGAGAGCGATATGATTGTCTTGGGCCCAGGTTCGCTCTTTACATCAATCTTACCTAATATTGTCATTGAAGAGATTGGTCAGGCACTTCTAGAGACCAAGGCAGAAATTGCCTATGTTTGCAATATCATGACCCAGCGTGGTGAGACAGAGCATTTTTCAGACAGCGATCACGTAGAAGTCTTGCATCGCCATTTGGGTCGCCCCTTTATCGATACCGTGCTTGTTAATATTGAAAAGGTTCCGAGGGATTATATGGATACCAACCGTTTTGATGAGTATTTGGTTCAGGTTGACCATGATTTTGAAGGTTTGCGTAAGCAAGTCCCACGTGTCATTTCATCCAACTTTCTACGCTTGGAAAATGGGGGAGCCTTTCACGATGGTGATTTAATCGTAGATGAGCTCATGCGAATCATACAGGTGAGAAAATGAGTTTTACAGTAGCAGTAAAAGAAGAAATTTTAAGGCAGCGTCATCTGAGTCGTTATGAATTGTCAGCTATTATCAAGATGTCGGGTAGTATTGGTTTATCGAGCTCTGGTTTGACCTTGTCCGTCATTACAGAAAATGCTAAGTTGGCTCGTCATCTCTATGAATCATTCTTGCACTTTTACGGCATCAAGTCTGAGATTCGTCACCACCAGAGAAGTAATCTTAGAAAAAATCGTGTCTATACTGTTTTTACAGATGAGCGAGTCCAGGAATTACTGGCAGATTTGCGTTTGGCGGACTCTTTCTTTGGTTTGGAGACTGGGATTGATCCAGAGATTTTAGGAGATGAGGAAGCAGGTCGTGCCTATCTCTGTGGGGCATTTTTAGCAAATGGGAGCATTAGAGATCCCGAGTCAGGCAAATATCAGTTGGAAATTAGTTCGGTTTATGTAGACCACGCCCAAGGGATTGCTTCGCTCTTGCAGCAGTTCTTGCTAGATGCAAAGGTTATCGAACGAAAAAAGGGCGCGGTGACCTATCTTCAGCGAGCGGAAGATATTATGGATTTCCTGATTTTAGTGGGAGCCATGGAGGCGAGAGATACTTTTGAAGGCGTCAAGATTCTCCGAGAAACTCGGAATGATCTCAATCGTGCTAATAATGCAGAGACAGCTAATATCGCTCGTACGGTTTCTGCGAGCATGAAAACCATCAACAATATCAGTAAAATCATTGATACCGTAGGTCTAGATAGCCTACCAGTAGATTTGCAAGAAGTAGCGCATTTGCGTATCCAACATCCGGACTACTCTATCCAGCAATTGGCAGACAGTTTGACAAATCCACTCAGCAAAAGTGGTGTCAATCATAGATTGCGAAAGATCAACAAAATTGCCGATGAACTTTAAAACCACGAATCCTAGGATTCGTGGTTTTTTCTTATAAACTTGTTGAGTGTTTTGGTTGTACTTTTTGTTGAGGGTCTATGTAGTTAATGGCATTGTTGACAGCAGTTGGTGCTTCACCAAGACCTGTTGCAATCAAGTCAATCTTACCTTCATAGTAGCAGCAGTCACCGATAGCGTAAATTCCAGCCTGGCTTGTCTCTTGCTTGCTGTTGACGATAATTTTATGGCGATTCAGTTCTAATCCCCAATTTTTTAGATTACCGACAGAAGATTTGAAACCATAGTTGACAAAGAGATGATCCAGTTCAATGATTTCAGTTTCATCGGATTTGACTTTTGTAATTTCAAGCTTGTTTAAAGTTTTTCCATCTCCAAGAAGTTGGCTTGGCACAAATGGTGTTTTGATACTTACAGATGATTCTTGTAAAGCTTGTACACTATGTTCAAGGGCACGGAAGTTATCTCGACGGTGAACAAGTGTAGTAGGGGCAATTTTTTCAAAAGCTAAGGCCCAGTCCACGGCAGAATCTCCACCACCAAGAATAGTTACTTTCTGTCCTGCATATTGTTGAATGTTAGAAACGTGATAGTGGATATTTTCATAACCTTCAACACCTTCCAGTTCAAGTGAACGCGGTTTAAAAGCACCACCTCCCATAGCGATAATGACAGTTTTACTAGTATGATTTCCTTTAGTAGTTGTAATCTTAAAAACACCATCTTCTTTTTCAATTTCAAGAACGGTTTCGTTGAGGTAAATTGGGGTATCAAAACTATCGAGTTGCTCGATTAAACGGTTTGTCAACTCTTCTCCTGTTAGATTTGGGAAACCTGGAACATCGAGAATTTGTTTTTCAGGATATAGGATAGCAGGTTGACCGCCTAGTTGAGGGAGAGAATCAATGATTTGTACCTTTGCTTGACGAAGGTGAGCGTAAAAGGCTGCGAAAAGACCAACAGGTCCACCACCTACAATGGTGATATCATATAGTTCAGACATGGCTTCTCCTTAATTCATTTCTACCTTTTTATTCTATCATATTTTCTAGCAATTTAAAATCAAGTAGGGGAAGAAAAATTTCATAGAAAATGGTATAATGAAAAGAAGCATGTTTTATGGAGAGGAGTCTCGGGATGAATTTTCAGCAATTATCGAATCTTCAATATTGGTCTAGTTTATTTTCCAGTCCTTGGAGTATTGTGATAAATTTGATTGATATTCTAATCGTTACCTATATCTTATATCAATTTACAAAATCTATTGCAGGAACCAAGATTATGATTTTGGTTCGGGGCGTTTTAGTTTTTATTTTAGCTCAGATAGCAGCTAACTTTTTAGGGCTAACAACTATTTCTTGGTTGATTAATCAGTTAATTACATATGGAGTGATTGCAGCGGTTGTTATTTTCTCTCCAGAAATTCGGACAGGTTTGGAACGATTAGGTCGAGCAACTGATTTCTTCTCCACTACGCCAATGAGTTCAGAAGAACAGATGATACAGGCTTTTGTCAAATCGGTTGAGTATATGAGCCCTCGTAAAATTGGAGCGTTAGTGTCTGTCGAGCGTGTAAGAACACTGCAGGAGTACATCGTAACAGGAATTCCTTTGGACGCCAAGATTTCTGCCGAGCTATTGATTAATATCTTTATCCCGAATACTCCTCTTCATGACGGTGCAGTTATTATCAGTGGAGATCGGATAGCCGTAACCTCCGCCTATCTGCCACTGACTGAAAATACAGGGATTTCTAAAGAATTCGGGACTCGTCACCGTGCAGCCATTGGGCTATCCGAAGTTTCGGATGCCTTTACCTTCGTTGTATCAGAAGAGACAGGTGGCATTTCCATTACCTACAATGGTGTCTTTAAACATGATTTGAGTTTGGAAGAATTCGAGGATGAGTTACGTCGCATCCTGATACCAGTGGATTCACCAGAGCCAACGTTAAGAGAACGTATATTAGGAGGATGGAAAAATGAAAAGAAATAGTCTTTATATTATCTCCTCTTTCCTATTTGCATGCCTACTATTTGTCTATGCAACATCAATCAATTATCAAAATAATAATAGTGCTAGATCAACTAAAACAGAAACCTATACAAATACAGTAGTTAATGTACCAATTGATATTCAGTATGATAGTAACCAGTATTTCATAAGTGGTTTTAGTTCAGAAGTAACAGTATTTTTAACGGGTTCAAATCGGGTAGCCTTGGCCAGTGAAATGCAGGAAAGTACTCGTAAATTTAAAGTCAAAGCAGATTTGACGCAGGCTACAGAAGGAACGGTTGAAGTTCCTTTGACGATTGAAAATCTGCCGAGTGGTTTGACAGCTGTAGTATCACCACAAAAGATTAAAATAAAAATTGGTAAGAAGGTTACTAAAGATAATGTACCAGTTGTTCCTCAAATTGACTCTAGTCAAATTGATGAGCGAATTTTAATCGACCGTATTACTGTTTCCGATGGACGAGTTTCAGTAACCAGTGATACAGATACTCTATCTAAAATTGATCGCATTGTTGCAGTTTTACCAACCAGCGAAAAAATAAATGGAAATTATTCAGGCACAGTACCTCTACAAGCTGTGGATAAAAATGGGGCAGTTTTGCCAACAGTCATTACTCCTTTTGAAACCACTATGAAAGTAGTAACGAAACAAGTCAGATCAACAAATAGTACAACGACAACAAGTAATGCTTCGTCTACTGAGAACTCATCAACGACAGAAACGAAGCCTGATACTTCAAAGCAACATTAAACTAGAAAAGGAATAGTAAAATGGGTAAATATTTTGGAACAGATGGAGTCCGTGGAGAAGCAAACGTAGAATTAACGCCGGAATTGGCCTTTAAACTAGGGCGTTTCGGAGGTTATGTTCTTAGTCAACATGAGACGGAAGTACCTAAGGTTTTTGTTGGACGAGACACACGTATTTCAGGGGAAATGTTAGAGTCGGCTCTCATTGCTGGTCTTCTTTCAGTTGGGATTCACGTATATAAACTTGGTGTTCTTGCCACACCAGCGGTAGCTTACTTGGTAAAAACTGAGGGAGCAAGTGCTGGGGTTATGATTTCAGCTAGCCACAATCCAGCCCTTGATAATGGGATTAAATTCTTTGGTGGAGATGGTTTTAAACTGGACGATGATAAGGAAGCTGAAATAGAAGCTTTGCTTGATGCGAGTGAGGATACTCTTCCGCGCCCAAGCGCAGAAGGTCTAGGTACAGTTGTCGATTATCCAGAAGGATTACGCAAGTACGAAGCATACCTTGTTTCGACTGGAACATCTCTTGAAGGAATGAAGGTGATCTTGGATACTGCAAATGGTGCTGCTTCAACAAGTGCCCGCCAAATCTTTGCAGATTTAGGTGCTCAATTGACAGTTATCGGAGAAACACCAGATGGACTGAACATCAACTTCAATGTTGGTTCAACTCATCCTGAAACTCTGCAGGAACTTGTAAAAGAAAGTCAGTCTGCTGTTGGTTTGGCATTTGATGGTGACAGTGACCGTCTGATTGCAGTTGATGAAAACGGCGAAATTGTTGACGGTGATAAGATTATGTATATCATCGGGAAATACCTTTCAGAAAAAGGTCAATTAGCGCACAACACCATCGTAACAACAGTCATGTCTAATCTTGGTTTCCATAAAGCCTTGGATCGTGAAGGAATTAATAAAGTTGTTACTGCTGTTGGAGACCGTTATGTAGTTGAAGAAATGAGGAAATCTGGCTATAATCTTGGAGGAGAACAGTCAGGTCACGTTATCTTGATGGACTATAATACAACAGGGGATGGTCAGTTATCAGCAGTTCAATTGACTAAAATCATGCAAGAAACGGGTAAGAGCTTATCTCAGTTGGCTTCAGAAGTGACTATTTACCCACAAAAATTGGTCAATATCCGTGTGGAAAACAACATGAAAGAAAAAGCCATGGAAGTGCCAGCTATCAAGGAAATCATTGAAAAGATGGAAGAAGAAATGGCTGGCAACGGACGTATTTTAGTTCGTCCAAGTGGAACTGAACCACTCTTACGTGTCATGGCTGAGGCTCCAACAACTGAAGAGGTAGACTACTATGTTGATACCATTGCAGAAGTTGTGAAAGAAGAGATTGGGATCTAGGAAAGTTAGCAGAAAATAGGAAAATATGTTACAATGTCAAAGTAAATTGTAACCATGGAGAATGTGATGAATTTAAAACGTGAACAAGAATTTGTAAGTCAGTATCACTTTGATGCACGTAACTTTGAATGGGAAAATGAAAACGGAGTTCCTGAAACGAAAATTGACGTTAATTTTCAATTAATCCAACATGATCGAGAAAAGCAAGTGACTTCAATGGTCGTTGTTTTAACTTTTATGATTGTTTTTGATAAATTTGTTATCAGTGGAACGATTTCTCAAGTGAATCATGTAGAAGGGCGTATTGTCGAACAACCTTCTGACTTGAAACAAGAAGAAGTGGAACAACTTGGCCGTCCATGTTTGAATATGCTTAATCGTTTGACTTATGAAGTGACGGAAATTGCACTGGATTTACCAGGAATTAATTTGGAGTTTTAAAAAATGAAATTAGCGGTCATAACAGACTCATCTGCTTTTCTACAAGCGGAAACCTTGCGGAAAGAAGATTTATTTGTGCTAGACATTCCTGTGAATATCGACGGACAGGAGTATGTTGAAGGTGTAAATCTAACCGCTCAAGAATTTTATGAAAAAATGGCTCGTTCATCTGAGCTACCTAAAACAAGTCAACCAAGCATTGCTAAGTTGGATGAAATTTTATCGTCATTAAAAGAAAAAGGATATACCCATGTTTTGGGACTCTTCCTTTCTTCTGGAATCTCAGGATTCCACCAGAATATCCAGTATATGACGGATGAGTTTGAAGGTCTAACAATTGCTTTTCCTGATACTCGTATTACAAGTGCTCCTCTAGGGTTTATGGTGGAAAGTGTTTTTCAATGGGTTGAGTTGGGAAATGACTTCGAAACTATCTTAGCAAAATTAACAGAACAGATTGAGAACACTTCTGCCTTTATCATGGTAGATGATCTCAATCACCTTGTTAAAGGTGGTCGCTTATCAAATGGGGCAGCTATTTTAGGGAATCTTCTTAGTATTAAACCAATCTTATACTTCAATGACCAAGGTGTGATTGAAGTATATGAGAAAGTTCGTACAGAAAAGAAAGCAACCAAACGCTTGGTCGAAATTGTCAAAGAAGCAACAAGTAACGGAAACTACCGGATTACAGTGATTCATGGGAATGCCTCTCAAAAAGCAGCAGATTTGCGTCAGCTTTTGTTAGATAGTGGAGTAGCTACAGACATTTCGATTGCAACCTTCGGTAGTGTCATTGGGACTCACCTTGGAGAAGGAAGTATTGCTTTGGGTTATACCCCAATCGTCTAGCTTGTTCTTACAGGCTTTGTATCTTAGATAGGAGTAGAGATGAGTATAAGAGTCATTATTGCAGGTTTTAAGGGAAGAATGGGACAAGCTGCTTGTCAGATGGTCCTAGGTGATCCAGCACTTGATTTAGTTGCTGTTTTAGATCCTTTCGCTCAGGAAACTGAATGGCAGGGGATTCCTGTATTTAAAGATAAGACAGATTTAATTGGTTTTGATGCCGATGTCTGGGTAGATTTTACAACTCCTGCAGTTGCCTATGAAAATACCCACTTTGCTTTAGAGCAAGGTTTTGCTCCTGTTGTTGGGACAACAGGATTTACTAGTGAGCAAATAACCGAGTTGACAAACTTTTCTCGCGATAAAAATCTGGGAGGGTTGATAGCCCCAAACTTTGCTTTAGGTGCTGTCTTACTCATGCAATTTGCGGCACAGGCGGCTAAATACTTCCCAAATGTGGAAATTATTGAACTGCACCATGACAAGAAAAAAGATGCTCCTAGTGGAACAGCCATCAAGACTGCTGAGTTAATGGCTGAAGTTCGTGAGCCTATTCAACAAGGTGCAAGCGATGAGGAAGAACTCATTGCAGGTGCACGTGGAGCTAATTTTGATGGTATGCGAATCCATTCGGTCCGTTTACCTGGTTTGGTAGCCCATCAGGAAGTCATTTTTGGAAATCAAGGAGAAGGTTTGACTCTGCGTCATGACTCCTATGATCGTAGCTCCTTCATGACAGGAGTGAATTTGGGAATCAAAGAAGTTGTCAAGCGTCATGAGCTTGTCTATGGATTAGAACACTTATTATGAGATTAACACAAATGCCTTCTGAATTTCAGAAGGCTTTACCAGTATTAGAAAAAATTAAAGAAGCGGGTTTTGAGGCTTATTTTGTTGGTGGATCTGTTAGAGATGCACTCCTCAATCGTCCTATCCACGATGTGGACATTGCGACCTCTTCCTATCCTGAAGAAACCAAACAGATTTTTTCAAGAACGGTTGATATTGGTATCGAACACGGAACAGTTTTAGTCTTAGAAGGTGAAGAAGAGTATGAAGTGACAACCTTTCGGACAGAAGATGTTTATGTAGATTATCGTAGGCCTAGTGCAGTTTCTTTTGTTCGCTCGCTAGAAGAAGATCTCAAGCGTCGCGATTTTACAGTTAATGCCTTTGCTTTAGATGAGACAGGTGAAATCGTTGATTTATTTGATGGTCTAAAAGATTTAGAAAATCAAATATTGCGTGCAGTGGGTGTCGCTAGTGAACGTTTCAACGAAGACGCTCTACGCATCATGCGTGGATTTCGTTTCCAGGCCAGTCTTGGTTTTGAACTGGAGACAGAAACCTTTAAAGCGATGAAGGTCTTAACGCCGCTCTTAGAAAAAATATCGATCGAGCGTACTTTTGTTGAATTTGATAAACTTCTACTAGCTCCTTATTGGCGAGTAGGTTTATCTTCTATGATTGAGAGTCAAGCTTATGATTATCTTCCAGATATGGCTGGTAGTCAGGACAAGCTCCAGTCATTATTTGATTTAGAAGATAATTTCACTTTTGAATCTTCTGAACAAGCCTGGGCAGCACTTTTGTGGGCTTTAGAAGTGGAAGATGCTCAACAATTTTTGAAACATTGGAAAACTTCACGTCAATTTGCTAAGCAGGTACAGGATTTGCTAACTATTTTGTCTCTTCGTGAGGGAGGAGCATTGAGTAAACGTGATTGCTATCAATTCAATCTTGACTCGCTCTTGCAGGCTGAAAATCTCCGCAGAGCTCAAGGAAAGGAAATCAATCCACAAGCCATCATAGAAACCTACGAGAGCTTGACCATTCATGATAAGAAAGAGATGCAAATCAATGGTGGAATACTGATTAAGGAATACGGCTATCAGCCAGGTCCTGAATTGGGAGATGTGTTAGATGAAATTGAGTACGCTATTGTAGACGGAGTGTTGAAAAATGACCGTCAAGCCATCCATGACTACCTAAGGGGGAGAAAATGAGTGATTTTATCGTTGAAAAACTAAGTAAATCCGTTGGTGATAAGACTGTCTTTAAGGATATTTCCTTTATCATTCATACCTTGGATAGAATCGGTCTTATCGGTGTCAACGGAACCGGGAAAACAACCCTTTTAGATGTTCTTTCTGGTGTTTCAGGTTTTGATGGTGACGTAAGCCCTTTTTCAGCAAAAAACGATTATAAGATTGGCTACCTGACTCAGGACCCAGATTTTGATGATAGCAAGACTGTTTTGGATACTGTTCTATCAAGTGATTTGAAGGAAATCCAATTGATCCGTGAATACGAACTGATTATGCTTAACTATAATGAGGATAAGCAGTCACGTTTGGAACGTGTCATGGCGGAGATGGATTCTCTCCAAGCTTGGGAAATTGAGAGTCAGGTCAAAACAGTTCTCAGCAAGCTCGGCATTCAGGATTTAACAGCTCCAGTTGGAACTTTGTCTGGCGGTCTCCGTAGACGGGTTCAATTGGCACAAGTACTTCTGGGTAACCATGATCTTTTATTATTGGATGAGCCAACCAACCACTTAGACATAGCAACTATTGAGTGGCTAACCCTCTTTTTGAAAAATTCCAAGAAAACGGTTCTCTTTATCACCCATGACCGTTACTTCCTAGATGCTCTTTCTACGCGCATTTTTGAGTTGGATCGTGCAGGCTTGACAGAATATCAAGGAAATTACCAAGACTATGTTCGTCTCAAAGCAGAACAGGATGAGCGCGATGCAGCACTTCTTCATAAGAAAAAGCAACTCTATAAGCAAGAGTTGGACTGGATGCGCAGGCAACCACAAGCGCGTGCGACCAAGCAACAAGCTCGTATCAATCGATTCCATGATTTGAAAAAGGAAGTTTCAGACACGACTGCTGATACAGACTTGGCCATGAACTTTGAGACCAGTCGTATCGGTAAAAAGGTTATCGAGTTCAAGGATGTTTCCTTTGCCTATGACGACAAACCGATTCTGCAACATTTTAACCTTTTGGTGCAAGCTAAAGACCGTATTGGAATCGTTGGGGATAATGGTGTTGGGAAGTCAACCCTTCTCAATCTCATTGCAGGGATACTGAAACCAACTGAGGGCCAAGTTATCATTGGTGAAACAGTTCGCATCGCCTATTTCTCTCAGCAAATTGAGGGATTAGATGAAAGCAAGCGAGTTATTAATTACCTGCAGGAAGTGGCAGAAGAGGTTAAGACTAGCGGTGGTACTACGACATCTATTGCAGAATTACTAGAACAGTTCCTCTTTCCACGTTCAATGCATGGTACCTTGATTGAGAAACTGTCTGGTGGAGAGAAGAAACGTCTTTACCTTCTCAAACTACTCCTAGAAAAGCCCAATGTTCTTCTCTTGGACGAGCCGACCAATGACCTAGACATTGCGACCTTGACGGTCTTGGAGAATTTCTTGCAAGGTTTTGCTGGGCCTGTTTTAACAGTCAGTCACGACCGTTATTTTCTTGATAAGGTAGCGACTAAGATTCTTGCCTTTGAGAATGAGACTATTCGTCCTTTCTTTGGCCATTATACCGACTACTTAGATGAAAAGGCCTTTGAAGCAGAAGCTGCAAGTCAAGTCCAAAAGGCTGACAAGGAAAAAGTCGCCAAAGTCCGTGAAGAAAAGAAACGGATGACTTACCAAGAAAAGCAGGAGTGGGCAAGCATTGAAGGAGATATCGAAGTCTTGGAAAATCGTATCACGGCCATTGAAGAAGAGATGCAGGCTAATGGTTCTGACTTTGGTAAATTAGCTACACTTCAAAAAGAGCTAGATGAGAAGAATGAAACCTTGCTTGAAAAATATGAACGCTATGAATATTTAAGTGAGTTGGTATAATGGAAGAAACAATTATTAAATGGAGTGGTAAGAAAGTCATCTGGAATACCGTTTTCGTTCTCGTTTACGGCATTTTTCTCTTATGGATATTACTTTTTATAGTGACGCATTTAGTGCAAGTCTCTATCTTAATGGTTATCTTGCTACTTTTAATGATTCTGTTAATCTTAACTGTTGGATGTATCGTTTACCAACGCATTCAAATTTTGCGTTCAGATAGAGAATATCTGAGATGCACAGTTAAGGGATTCTTCTATAAGCCAAACCCTTATAAAGCAAGTAAATTTTACGACTGGAAAGATGTAGAAGAATTCGCTTTTCGGAGAATTTCAGGAGGAAGAAGATCGAGGGATTTTTATCGGATTGAGGTGTCTTTTTATGACAAAGACCTCGTAAAAATAAAATCTTTATGGACTCACTTGCGAAATAAATTTACAACTGTTAAACCTTCTATAGACTTGATAATTCCCATCTATTTGCTTGATGTAAGACTACCAGAGAGAGTATTTGAAACGATGACATACTATGAGCGAGAGTGGCGCATCGAACAAAATCGCGGACGAAATCAAAGCTCGAAAAGCAAAAAGAAGTAAAGATTTCATTGAGAGAGTGAACCGCCGAAATTAATGAAGGACTGAGGGGCTTTGGAACGATATTCCAAGGCTTCTTTCTATTTTGCTTTTCTAGGAAATATGGTATAATAAGGAGTAAAAATTTTAAAAGAAAGAAACGCTATGAACTTAAAAGATTACATTGCAAGTATTGAAAATTATCCACAAGAAGGAATTACATTCCGTGATATCAGCCCTTTGATGGCTAACGGAAATGCCTACAGCTACGCTGTTCGTGAAATTGTTCAATATGCTACTGACAAAAAGATCGATATGATCGTAGGGCCAGAAGCGCGTGGATTTATCGTTGGATGTCCAGTCGCTTTTGAGTTGGGAATTGGTTTTGCACCTGTACGTAAACCAGGAAAATTACCACGTGAAGTGATTTCAGCTGACTACGAAAAAGAATATGGTGTTGATACTTTGACCATGCACGCAGATGCTATCAAACCAGGTCAACGTGTTCTGATCGTAGATGACCTTTTGGCAACAGGTGGTACTGTTAAAGCAACGATTGAAATGGTTGAAAAATTAGGTGGTATCGTAGCTGGATGTGCCTTCTTGATTGAGCTTGATGAGCTTAAAGGCCGTGAAGCTATCGGAGATTACGACTATAAAGTACTCATGCATTATTAATGAAAAACAGTCCTTAGGGCTGTTTTCTCTTCATCTGCTATAAAAAAAGGCTATATCTAGTTAGAGAAAAACTATAATTGAAAACTATATCTTCTTACAGTATAATAAAAGGAAGGACTACCGTCAGCTGATTTTTTTATTTGGTGACTTCATGTTCATTTGAGCCAAGTATTGTTAGAGTAAGGAGATTTCCATGCCGATTCGAATTGATAAAAAATTACCAGCAGTTGAGATTTTACGAACGGAAAATATTTTCGTCATGGATGACCAGCGAGCGGCTCATCAGGATATTCGACCACTGAAAATTTTGATTTTAAACTTAATGCCACAGAAGATGGTTACAGAGGCTCAGCTTTTGCGACACTTGGCAAATACGCCACTACAGTTAGATATTGACTTTTTATATATGGAAAGTCACCAGTCGAAAACAACCCGTTCTGAGCATATGGAGACTTTTTATAAGACCTTCTCAGAAATCAAAGGTGATTATTTCGACGGATTGATTATCACAGGAGCTCCAGTTGAGCATCTTCCTTTCGAAGAAGTGGACTATTGGGAAGAATTTACCCAAGTAATCGATTGGTCTAAGACTCATGTTTTTTCAACACTACATATTTGTTGGGGTGCTCAAGCAGGCCTTTACTATCGATATGGTGTAGATAAACACCAGATGGTCCAAAAGCTTTCTGGAATTTATCCTCAGGATGTTTTAAAAGAAGGTCATCTTTTGTTGAGAGGATTTGATGATCTATACGTATCTCCTCATTCTCGTCATACAGAAGTCCTCAAAGAGGATATCTTGAATAAAACCAATTTAGAAATCTTGGCTTCAGGAAAAGAGGTGGGGATTTCTATCCTTGCAAGTCGCGATTTGAGAGAGGTTTATAGCTTTGGGCATTTGGAGTATGATCGTGATACGCTTGCGAAAGAATATTTTAGAGATCTAAATGTTGGTTTAGATCCACATATACCAGAAAATTATTTCAAAAATGATGATATTCATGAGCTTCCATGCATGCGTTGGAGTTCGTCTGCAGCCCTTTTTTTCAGTAACTGGGTCAATTATGCAGTTTATCAAGAAACGCCTTTTGAGTGGAAAAGTGCGGAAGAAGATGTGTCACATTTTGGATATTTATAAGAGGAATTATGACATATTTAGATGCTTTTAAATCAGGAAACTTAGTCTTACCGAGTGACTTGCTCTTACATTACAATCAACTATTCACGTCAAGCGATGATTTCTTAGTTTGGCAATTCTTTTACCTACAAAATACAACGGCTTTGGGTGAATTGTCCCCCAGTCAAATCGCTGAAAAAATTGGCAAAGAGGTCACTGAAGTCAATCAGGCTATTTCGCGATTGACTGATAAAGGCTTACTCCAATATCGCACGATTGAACTCAATGGAGAAATTGAAGTTATTTTCGACGCAACCCTTGCCTTGGAATGCCTAGACCAACTTTTTGAAAAACAAGCTCCAAACCAGGCACAACTTGCTCCAAATGATTTAAAGAGATTGGTAGATACTTTTCAGCAGGAACTAGGTCGTCTCTTGAGTCCCTTTGAAATTGAAGATTTGGAAAAGAGTTTAAAGGAAGACGGAACGAGTGCCGATGTGATAAAAGAAGCTCTACGTGAAGCTGTTTTGAATGGAAAACCAAACTGGAAATATATCCAAGCAATCCTACGAAACTGGCGACATGAGGGCATCCAGAGTGTAGCCCAGGTAGAGGCAAAACGTCAGGAAAGAGAAGCAACCAATCCTCAAAATGTTCAAGTTTCATCTGATTTTAAGAATGCCATGGATTTATGGAAGGACTAATATTTAAATTAAAAAAACTTGCCATCAGGCAAGTTTTTGTGCTTTTAATGAGTAAGTCCCCAAACACTGACTGATCGTTCAGCAACTGGGAAGTCACCGTATCCTTCAGTATTAATAGTGACTTGGCCTGAATGATTGCCAAGTAAATCAACAAAAGTTTGGTCAGCCCACTCTTGACCAACAAACATGGTTTTGTAATTCTCTTGAGCATTTGAGATAAGGATGGCAAGAGGTGATTGATTGTCTGCGCCTGAACGGACCCAACCGATACAATGTGGGTCATCAAAGTAGTCAGTCTGCTCTCCATAAGCTAAATCTTTTCGGATAGCTAGCAGACGGTCAAGAACTTCTTTAAAATCTTGCTGGGCAAATTGACCAGTGATACCGTAGTAGTCTCCATAAAAGACACATGGAAGGCCCTGTTCACGCAAAAGAATAAGAGCATAGGCTGCTGGTTTAAACCATTCTTCTACAGTAGATTCTAAAGCTTGACCTCGCTGAGTATCATGATTTTCAACAAAAGTCACAGCTCGTTCTGGATTGATTTGAACCAGACTATCATCAAATATAGTAGTCAAATCATAGTCAGCTCCAGCCTGACTTGCTTCAAAGAGGTTCATATGAAGGCGGACATCGACAAGGTCAAAGCGTTCTTCAATCTTTTCAAGATAATCTAGATTAGCTTCCTTATCTGGATTCCAGAATTCCCCAAAGACATAGAAGTCTTGCCCATACTTTTCTTTCATATCGCGAATGAAATTGCGCATAAAGAATGAGTCAATGTGCTTAACAGCATCTAAGCGGAAACCAGTTACACCAGTCGTTTCGATGAACCAATCAGCCCAATCGTAGATATTTTGTATCACTTCTGGATGCTTAAAATCTAGGTCGGCATACATGAGGTAGTCATAGTTACCATTTTCATTATCAACTAATTCTTCGTTGGCCCAGCCTTTGTTATCACCCTGAATCAGATAGATGCCAGACTTACGACGCTTGGCATCATAGTCAGTTCCCGTGAAATGGTACCAATGCCAGTGGAAATCGTTGTAAGTGTTTTGGCGGCCATCGAAAGTAAAGTTTGTCCAACCATTGATAGTGAAAGGGTCTCCTAGTTCAATCGTTCTATCTTCTGGATCAACTTCGATGACTTGGAAAGATTCCAAACGGTCTGCAGCTGCCTTATGATTGAGCACCACATCGGCCATGGGTTGGATCCCGTGAGATTTAAGTGTTTGAATAGCCTGAAGATAGTCTTCTTTGAAACCGTACTTGGTACGCACAGTTCCTTTTTGGTCGAATTCTCCGAGGTCAAAAAGGTCATAGACACCATAACCGACATCTCTTTCGTTGGTAGCTTTAAAGGCAGGTGGCATCCAGACGTGGCTAATTCCTAGATTTGCAAGGTGCTCAGCACTATCGGTAAGTCGCGTCCAGTGTTGTCCATCGTGGGGAAGGTACCACTCAAAATATTGCATTAGGGTTTGATTTTTCATAGAAAGTCCTCATACTTAAGAATTTGAGAATCATTTTACCACAAAGCCAAGGAATACGCAAACGTTTGCGCTATAAAATATACTCTAGACATTTTATGTCCATTTTTTACAAAAACCTTTTTAAAATTCGGAAGAGAGATACTATCTGATGGAAAAGAGTGATAAATAGTTTCAATTCCTATGGAATCAATGGAGAATCACTTTCTATTTTGTGAATTTTCAACAAATTTGATATAATTGTATCTATGAATAAAGTATTCGTCAGTCGGCGTGTCGAAAAAAAGCTCCGCAAAGGTCAGGTTCTTTTGGAAGAAGTTGATTTTCAAGACTTATCTGAAACTGATCAGGAAGTTGAACTTTTCAGCCAAAACAAAGAGTTTTTAGGGAAGGCTTATTTATCCCGACAAAATAAGGGGATTGGTTGGTTTGTAACCAACCAGAAAGTTTCTTTTAATCAAACCTTCTTTGAAAGCTTGTTTGAAAAAGCTAAACAAAAACGTTCTTCCTACTATCAAGATGAGTTGACAACTGCCTTTCGTTTGTTTAATCAAGAAGGCGATGGATTTGGTGGAATGACGCTGGATCTCTATGGAGATTATGTTGTCTTTTCTTGGTATAACTCCTATATCTTTGGAATTCGCCAAGAGATCATTGCAGCCTTCTCTCAGGTATTCCCGGAAGTCTTAGGTGCCTATGAAAAGATTCGCTTTAAAGGTCTAGACTATGAATCTGCCCATATCTATGGTCAAGAAGCAGCTGAATATTTCACTGTTCTCGAGAATGGAGTCTTGTACCAAGTCTTTATGAATGACGGCCTTATGACAGGGATTTTCTTGGATCAGCATGAAGTTCGTGGGAGCTTAGTTGATGGTTTAGCAATGGGGAAATCCTTGCTCAATATGTTTTCCTATACAGCAGCTTTCTCAGTCGCTGCAGCTATGGGGGGAGCTAGTGAAACAACCTCTGTAGACTTAGCAAAACGTTCAAGAGAACTATCAGAAGCTCATTTTCATGCCAACGGTTTGAGTCTAGACAATCATCGATTACTTGTCATGGATGTCTTTGAATACTTTAAATATGCTAAAAGAAAAGGTTTGAGCTATGATGTGATTGTTCTGGATCCGCCTAGCTTTGCCCGAAATAAAAAACAAACATTCTCTGTAGCTAAGGATTATCACAAGTTGATTTCCCAAAGCCTAGAGATTTTAAACCCAGGTGGAATCATTATCGCTAGTACCAATGCGGCTAATGTTTCCCGTCAAAAATTCACAGAACAAATCGACAAAGGATTTGCAGGTAGAAAGTATCAAGTTCTTCATAAATATGGACTTCCAGCAGACTTTGTCTACAATGAAAAAGATGAAAGTAGTAATTACCTCAAAGTGATTACCATGAAGGTTAGTAAATGAGATTAATTGTTTCTGTAATGCCAAGAAGTTTAGAGGAGGCTCAGGCTATTGATGTTATGCGGTATCATGATGCCGATATCATTGAGTGGCGAGCAGACTTTTTACCCAAGGAAGCTATTTTGCAGGTAGCGCCAGCTATTTTTGAAAAATTCGCTGGTCGTGAGCTTGTTTTTACCTTGCGTACTCGTGCTGAGGGTGGTCAAATTGAGCTCTCTTCAGAAGAATATGTTCAAATTATCAAGGAAGTAGCCCAGCTTTATCAACCAGATTATATTGATTTTGAATATTTTAGCTACAAAGATGTTTTTGAGGAAATGTTGGATTTTCCAAACCTTGTCTTGAGCTACCATAATTTCCAAGAAACACCTGAAAATCTGATGGAAATCTTGTCTGAGTTGACAAGTTTAAACCCTAAAGTTGTGAAAATCGCGGTTATGGCTCATACAGAACAAGATGTATTGGATTTGATGAACTTTACACGAGGATTTAAAACATTGAATCCTGAACAAGAATATGTAACAGTTTCTATGGGAAAAGTGGGCAAGGTCTCACGTATTACTTCGGATGTAACGGGTTCTAGTTGGTCTTTTGCAAGTCTGGACGAAGCCAGTGCTCCAGGGCAAATTTCTCTATCTAGTATGCAAAAAATTCGGGAGCTTTTAAATGAAGATTGATGGCTACACACGTTTAGCAGCTGTAGTCGCAAATCCCATCAAACATTCCATTTCTCCCTTCATTCACAATAGCGCTTTTGAAGCAACCAATACCAACGGTGTTTATCTAGCTTGGGAAGTAGAAGCTACTGATTTGGCAGAAACGGTTGCCAATATTCGTCGCTATCAGATGTTTGGAATCAATCTTTCTATGCCCTACAAGGAGCAAGTGATTCCTTATCTGGATCAGTTAAGCGAAGAAGCTCGTTTGATTGGTGCGGTCAATACAGTGGTGAATCGAGAAGGAACTTTAATCGGATATAACACAGATGGCAAGGGATTCTTTAAGAGCTTGCCTTCTTTTAAAATATCAGGGAAAAGAATGGTTTTGTTAGGAGCAGGCGGCGCAGCCAAGGCAATTTTGACACAGGCAATCTTGGATGGAGTCAGTCAGATTTCCGTCTTTGTACGCTCAGCCTCTCTTGAAAAAACAAGACCATATCTAAAAAAATTACAAATTGAAACAGGATTCAAAGTAGATTTATTTGCTTTAGAAGATAGTCAAAAGCTTCAAGATAGCATCACTCAAGCTGATCTCTTGGTAAATGCGACCAGTGTGGGTATGGATGGAACATCTCAGCCAATCCCAACAGGTATTGTTTTACCAAAGCAGCTTTTGGTAGCAGATGTCATTTATCAACCCTTTGAGACACCATTTCTAAATTGGGCAAGAAGTCAGGGTAATCACGCTTTTAATGGCTTAGGTATGTTGCTCTACCAAGCTGCAGAGGCATTTGAACTATGGACAGGAAAGGAAATGCCAATGGATGAAATTTTGCAGTCCTTAAGCGAAAAGTATCAGTAAAGAAAAGGAGACTACCATGAAAATTAAAGTAGACCTTCCTCATCATCCCTATGATATTTGGATTGAAAAAGGGTGTTTGTCTCAAGCAGGTCAATGGTTGCGAGAATTATGGCAACCTCAAAAAATCGTTATTATCACGGATAACCGTGTAGCTTCTCTTTATGCAGAAAGGGTCAAGTTGAGCTTAGAGGATGCTGGTTTTCAAGTGACTGTATTTGCTTTTCTAGAGGGTGAAGAGCGAAAAAATTTAACAACAGTTCAAAAAGCATATGAATTCTTAGTCAAACAGGATTTGACTCGTAGCGATGGTATTGTGGCTCTAGGTGGCGGTGTAGTTGGTGATTTGGCTGGCTTTGTAGCCTCAACCTATATGCGAGGTATTCACTTTGCCCAAATTCCGACCAGTTTGACGGCTCAGGTGGACTCTTCAATTGGTGGTAAGACAGGGGTGAATACACCTTTTGCTAAGAATATGGTAGGAACTTTTGCTCAACCAGATGGTGTTTTGATTGACCCAACCGTTCTTGAAACCTTAGGGAAGAGAGAATTGATTGAAGGAATGGGTGAAGTCATCAAGTATGGATTAATCGAAGATCCAGAACTTTGGGACCTATTATCTGAAATGGATGGTTCCGTAGAAAGTATTTTAGAGCATTCAGAAAGTTTGATTGAGCATTCTTGTCAGGTGAAGCGCAAGATGGTAGTTGAGGACGAGTTGGACAATGGCATTCGTTTATATCTCAACTTTGGTCACACAATTGGCCATGCTATTGAAGCAACTGCTGGTTACGGAAAAGTCATGCACGGTGAGGCAGTAGCTATGGGAATGGTTCAGGTCTCTAAGGTGGCAGAAGAAAAAGGACTCATGCCAGCTGGAATAACTCAGTCTATCCGAGAGATGTGTCAGAAGTTTGGTCTTCCAGTTGAGTATGAAAACTGGGATCTTGATAAGCTCTATCAGGCTTTGACTCATGACAAAAAAGCACGTGGGAATACCTTGAAGTTAGTCTTGGTACCAGAGCTTGGTTCAGCAACGATTCACCCCGTTTCTCTCGAAGAAATGAAAGATTACTTGGTAAAATAAGGAGAGTGTATGAGATATTTAACAGCGGGAGAATCACATGGCCCTCGTCTGACAGCAATTATTGAAGGAATTCCCGCAGGTCTTCCTTTAACTGCAGAAGATATCAATGAGGATCTTAAACGTCGCCAAGGTGGTTATGGTCGTGGTGGACGCATGAAGATTGAGAGCGATCAGGTCGTCTTTACTTCTGGCGTTCGCCATGGTAAGACGACGGGGGCTCCTATTACCATGGATGTCATTAATAAAGACCATCAAAAATGGCTAGATATCATGTCTGCCGAGGATATTGATGACAAACTTAAAAGTAAACGAAAAATTACACATCCTCGCCCAGGTCACGCAGACTTGGTTGGGGGCATCAAATACCGCTTTGATGATTTGAGAAATTCCCTGGAACGTTCATCTGCCCGTGAAACGACTATGCGGGTAGCAGTTGGGGCTGTGGCTAAACGCCTATTGGCTGAGCTTAATATTGAAGTTGCCAACCATGTTGTTGTCTTTGGTGGTAAGGAAATCGATGTTCCAGAAAACTTAACAGTCGCAGAGATTAAGAAACTGGCTGCCCAGTCAGAAGTTTCTATCGTTAACCAAGAGCGTGAGCAGGAAATCAAGGACTATATTGACCAAATTAAACGTGACGGAGATACCATCGGTGGTGTTGTTGAAACGGTTGTAGGTGGTGTACCAGTAGGACTTGGTTCATACGTCCAATGGGATCGAAAACTAGATGCTAGACTAGCTCAAGCGGTTGTCTCAATCAATGCCTTTAAGGGCGTAGAGTTTGGACTTGGTTTTAAGGCAGGTTATCTCACGGGTAGCCAAGTCATGGATGAAATCCTTTGGTCACAAGAAGACGGCTATACTCGTCGTACTAATAATCTTGGAGGTTTCGAAGGTGGGATGACCAATGGTCAACCAATTGTTGTCCGTGGGGTTATGAAACCAATTCCGACTCTTTATAAGCCATTGATGAGTGTTGATATCGAAACTCATGAGCCTTATAAAGCAACAGTGGAGAGAAGTGATCCAACCGCTCTTCCAGCAGCAGGTGTAGTCATGGAAGCAGTCGTAGCAACGGTCTTAGCTCAAGAAATCCTTGAGAAATTCTCTTCTGATAATTTGGAAGAACTAAAAGAAGCTGTTGCAAAACATCGGGAATATACAAAGAATTATTAAGGAGTTCTTATGGCAAAAACCATCTATATCGCAGGTCTGGGTTTGATTGGTGCTTCCATGGCGCTTGGAATCAAGCGGGATCATCCTGATTATGAAATTTTAGGATACAATCGCAGTCAAGCTTCTAGAGATATTGCCTTGGAGCGAGGAATGATTGATCGTGCGACGGATGATTTTGCCAGTTTTGCTCCACTTGCGGATATTATTATTTTGACACTTCCTATCCAGCAGACTCTTGATTTTATCAAGAAGTTGGCAACCTTGAATTTAAAAAAAGGAGTTCTTGTCTCGGATGCTGGATCGACCAAGTCAGCTATCGTGGCTACAGCAGAGAAGTATTTTACTAATAAGTCTGTTCGCTTTGTTGGAGCGCATCCTATGGCAGGGAGCCACAAGACAGGAGCGGCGTCTGCCGATGTCAACCTTTTTGAAAATGCCTACTATATCTTTACGCCTTCAAGTCTGACGACACCAGATACGCTTGAAGAAATGAAAGACTTGCTGTCAGGTCTTCATGCTCGTTTCATTGAAATTGATGCTGAAGAACATGACCGAGTGACGTCTCAGATTAGTCATTTTCCACATATTTTAGCATCAGGTTTGATGGGGCAAACTGCAAGTTATGCTGAAGAGCATGAAATGGCGCGGCGCTTTGCGGCCGGTGGATTTCGAGATATGACTCGGATTGCTGAAAGTGAGCCTGGTATGTGGACTTCTATCCTCTTATCAAATCGAGAGACCATTATGGAACGCATCGAGGATTTCAAGGGGCGTTTGGACGAGATTGAGCAAGCTATCAGCAAGGGTGATGAAAACCAAATTTGGAACTTTTTTAATCAAGCGCGTGAGCAACGTCAAGCTATGGAAATCCATAAACGTGGAGGAGTAGATAGCTCATATGATCTCTATATAGACGTTCCCGATGAGGAAGATGTGATTTTACGCATCTTGGAACTGCTACGAGGGACTTCCTTGGTCAATATCCATGTAAATGAAGATAATCGAGAGGATGTGCACGGGATTCTGCAAATTTCCTTTAAGAATGCTCAGGATTTAAAACGTGCTGAGCGCTTAATTACAGAAAATACAGATTACACAGTCGTTATCAAATAAGGAGGACAATCATGTCAAATAGGGGAATTAAATCTGTATTAGGTATTATCTTTATAACTGTCATGTTACTTAGTGGATGTGCTATTAAAAATGGCCATAAAAAAAGTTCAGATGTTAATGTTGATACGACAACTGTCAAGGTTGATGAGACAACAGAGAGTTCAAAAAATGAATCAAGTGTTGAGAAAAAGACTCCTAAATTTGCAGATGATAAAGTTGTAAATGATTTTATCAATAACTATAACGACATTTCTAATAGTCCATTAGAAAATATCAAAAAAGGAAATATAAAAATAAAATACTTCGCAACAAGCTACGGTTATTACTTGGAACTTTTACATGCAAATGATACTGATAAAATTAATGTAACAATTAATCAAACAAATGAAAATAGTTCATCGGGTGTAGCAGGGATGAAAGAAGTATTTCATGATATTGTTAAATCGATTGAATCATCCTTATCTGATGATGATATAAATAACTTTTTTGATAAACTTATATCAAATGAAATAAAAACAGGTTCTAATTTAGGAACTTTGAAGATAGACTATATACCAGATAAGGAATTAAGCAATGGACATTCAAGAGGTCATATAAAAGTAATTGCACAACAATAAAAATTACAGAGTGACTAGTAATTTTATAAGAAAAGAATAAGGAGGACAATCATGTCAAATATTTATGATAGTGCAAATGCACTCAGTCGTGGGCTACGTGAGTTGCCTGAATACAAGGCTGTTAAAGAAGCTAGAGATGCCATCCAAGCAGATGCAGAAGCTAGCAAAATTTTTGCGGATTATATTGCTTTTCAGCAAGAACTTCAAACGCTGGCACAAACAGGACAAATGCCTGATGCTTCATTCCAAGAAAAAATGGAAAGCTTTGGTAAGCAGATTCAAGGGAACTCTCTTTTGTCAGCATTCTTTGCCAAACAACAACAACTTTCTATTTACCTATCTGATATCGAAAAGATTGTATTTGAGCCAATTTCAGAACTTTTAAAATAAGAATTTACCTCATAAAGTCAGGAATTTTTAAGAAATTTCTGACTTTTTATGATAAAATAAGAAAAAGTATTGCAAGTATGAGGTCCTGTATGAAATTAAAAACAAACATTGACCATTTGAATGGTAGTATTCGAGTACCAGGGGATAAGTCCATCAGTCATCGCTCTATCATTTTTGGGAGTTTGGCTGAGGGTGAGACTAAAGTTTATGATATCTTGCGTGGTGAAGATGTCTTGTCAACCATGCAGGTATTTCGTGACCTCGGCGTAGAGATTGAGGACAAAGACGGTGCCGTTACCATTCAAGGTGTTGGGCTGGATGGATTGAAAGCCCCTCAGAAAGCTCTGGATATGGGGAATTCTGGGACCTCTATTCGTTTAATTTCAGGCATCCTTGCTGGTACAGACTTTGAAGTAGAAATGTTTGGAGATGACAGTCTTTCTAAACGCCCTATGGACCGTGTGACTCTTCCTTTGAAAAAAATGGGAGTCAGCATTTCAGGTCAAACAGAGCGAGACTTGCCACCGTTGCACTTAAAGGGTACAAAAAACTTAAAACCTATTCATTATGAATTGCCAATCGCCTCTGCTCAAGTCAAGTCAGCCTTGATTTTTGCGGCTTTGCAGGCTCAAGGACAGTCAGTCATCATTGAGAAAGAGTGCACTCGTAACCACACAGAAGATATGCTGCGTCAATTTGGTGGAGACTTAAGTGTCGATGGTAAGAAAATCACTGTTCAAGGGCCACAGAAACTTAGTGGACAAACGGTTGTCGTACCAGGAGATATTTCTAGTGCAGCCTTTTGGTTAGTAGCAGGTTTGATTGTGCCAAATTCTCGAGTTGTACTTAAGAATGTCGGTATTAACGAAACTCGTACAGGGATTATTGATGTTATCCGAGCTATGGGCGGGAAATTAGAGATTACTGATATGGATCCAATTGCTAAATCTGCAACCTTGACTGTCGAGACTTCAGAACTAAACAGGATAGAAATTGGTGGAGCCCTGATTCCACGTTTAATTGATGAATTGCCGATTATCGCGCTCCTTGCTACCCAAGCTCAAGGTCAAACAGTTATCAAAGATGCAGAAGAACTCAAGGTAAAAGAAACGGACCGCATTCAAGTTGTCGCAGATGCTTTAAATAGCATGGGAGCAACTATTACTCCTACAGCAGACGGCATGATTATCAAAGGGAAATCTGTCCTTCATGGAGCCAGAGTCAACACCTTTGGAGACCACCGTATCGGTATGATGACAGCCATTGCAGCTCTCTTAGTTGCAGATGGAGAGGTCGAATTGGACCGTGCAGAAGCTATTAACACAAGCTACCCAAGCTTCTTTGATGATTTGGAGACTTTGATTCATGGCTAAGGTTTTACTAGGTTTTATGGGTTCAGGAAAAACTACTATTGCTAGAAAGCTGGATTCTGACTTCGTAGATATGGATGCCTTGCTGAAAGAACGTCTGGGGATGTCGATTGCTCGTTTCTTTGAAGAAAATGGAGAGGCAGCCTTCCGCCAGCTAGAAGAAGAAGTCCTAGCTGAACTGCTGAAGACAGATCAAGTTATTTCTACAGGCGGAGGAATAGTTATTTCGCCACGCAATCGTGTCTTGCTCAAGAAAAATCCAGACAACATCTACCTAAAAGCGGATTTTGAGACCCTGTACCAGCGAATTTCAGCTGATAAAGGCAATCAACGCCCGCTATTTCTAAACAATAGCAAGGAAGATTTGGCTGCGATTTTTAATCAAAGACAGGCCTGGTATGAGGAAGTAGCAAGTCAGATTGTAGATGTATCAAGATTAAGCCCAGAGGAAATTATAGAGGAATTGACATGAAAATTGCCTATCTAGGTCCCAAAGGATCTTTTTCGCACCATGTGGTGCAAACGGCTTTTCCTCATGAGGAGCTAGAGCCTTTTTCAAATATTACAGACGTTATCAAGGCCTATGAACAAGGTTTGGTAGACTATTCAGTAGTGCCAGTTGAAAATTCCATTGAAGGTAGTGTTCATGAAACCTTGGACTATCTTTTCCATCAGGCTCGCATTCAAGCTGTGGCTGAGATTGTGCAGCCAATTCATCAACAGCTGATGGCAGTACCAGGACAGTCTAAATTCAAGAAAATATTTTCTCATCCACAGGCATTGGCTCAAGGTAAGAAATTTATCGATGAACATTTTCCAGATGCTCAATTAGAAGTCACTGCAAGTACTGCCTACGCTGCGCGCTATGTTTCTGAGCATCCTAATCAACCATTTGCGGCCATTGCCCCAAAAAGTTCTGCTGAGGAATATGGACTAGAATTGGTCGCTCAAGATATTCAGGAAATGGAAGCTAATTTCACTCGTTTCTGGGTTTTGGGACCTAACTTACCCCAAATCCCTTTGGATGCAGATACTGAAAAGATGAGTTTAGCCTTGACCTTGCCAGATAATCTTCCAGGAGCATTATATAAGGCGCTTTCCACCTTTGCCTGGCGCGGTATTGACCTGACTAAGATTGAGAGTCGTCCGCTCAAAACAGCCTTAGGTGAGTATTTCTTTATTATTGATGTAGATTATTCAGAAAAAGAATTGGTGCATTTTGCACAAAAAGAATTAGAAGCCATTGGAATTCACTATAAAACATTGGGGGCCTATCCCATCTATATGATAAAAGATCAAGGAAGGAGAGCATATGAGTAAAGAAAATCCTCTCAGCCATCACGAAAAACTACGTTATGACTATCTCTTAAAAAATATCTACTATCTAAATGATAAAGAAAAGAGAGAGTTTGCTTTTTTACAAGATAAGTTAGAAGGTAAACGAGAAGAGAGTTCAGCTGCTGAAGAAAAAGAAGAAATTCAAGAATATACTAACTCTAACACAGGCCTTCCAAGTTATACAAATCGTAGTCGTGCCAATCGACGTACTGGTCAACTTCAACCAAAAGCTAAAATTCAAGATAAAAAGAAACCTAAGACAAAAAGAGTTTTTCATTTTAAGCGGATCCTTGCTTGGCTAGGAATGATTTTGCTTGTCGCAGCATTAGGAATGCTTTTCATGTTCTTGAAAGGGTTCCAATCAGCGAATCCGAACAGCTCAAATGGGGTAAAAGATGCTAAAGCCGCTCAGGTTGAAGTCTTCAATGGACAGGATACACGAGACGGAGTGAATATTCTTATTTTGGGAACGGATGGCCGTATTGGACAGAATAGTGCCGAAACTCGGACAGATTCCATCATGGTTCTTAATGTTAGTGGTAAAGATAAAAAGCTTAAACTAGTTAGCTTTATGCGGGATAACCTCGTTTATATTGATGGTTATAGCCAAGTCATTAACGGCCAAAAACAAGCTGACCATAAATTAAACTTGGCCTACGAATTGGGTGAACAAGAAGGAAAAAAAGGGGCTGAGATGGTACGTAAAGTCCTTAAAGATAATTTTGATTTAGATATCAAATATTATGCCCTTGTAGATTTCCAAGCCTTTGCGACTGCAATTGACACGCTTTTCCCAGATGGTGTTACGATTGATGCTCAATTTTCAACATTAAACGGAGCTCCAGTGACAGCTGCAGAAGTTGGAGATGATTTGCATGAAAAAGATGGTGAATCACCTACCCAAATCATTCGTAGTGGTACACAGCAGATGAACGGCTCAACTCTTCTAAATTATGCTCGTTTTCGTGATGATGACGAAGGAGATTATGGGCGTACACGTAGACAGCAACAAGTCATGACAGCTGTTTTACAGCAGATTAAGGATCCTACAAAACTTTTTACAGGTTCAGAAGCGCTAGGGAAAGTATTTGGTATGACCTCTACAAACCTTCCATATACCTTCTTATTGACCAATGGATTATCCGTCCTTGAAGGAGGTCAAAATGGTATTGAAAAACTAACAATACCAGAGCTTGGAGACTGGGTAGACGATTACGATGTCTATGGAGGCCAAGCTCTTCGAGTGAATCAAAAAGCCTACCAGAACAAGTTAGCCCAAATGGGATTTAGATAATAAGTAGCAAATCAGTCAAAGCTTGAAGCATCAAAAAATGGGTGCCTCGAGCTTTGATTTTTAACATTATCAGATGGATTTTTTGACCATTTTTTGGTATAATAAAACGATGTAATTCTATTGAAGAGGAAGAAACTGAGATGAGTGATTTAAAGGCAATTCAAGCTCGTAGCCTAGAGATGGCTGAATACTTTGTCGCCTTTTGTAAAGAACATGATTTACTCTGTTATTTGTGTGGTGGCGGAGCTATTGGGGCTTTACGACATAAGGGTTTTATCCCTTGGGATGATGATTTAGACTTCTTTATGCCACGCAAGGATTATGAAAAATTAGCAGAGCTATGGCCTCGTTATGCGGACGAGCGTTACTTCCTCTCAAAAAGTTCTATAGACTTTGTCGACCGTAATCTCTTTATCACTATTCGAGATAAGGAAACAACATGCATCAAGCCATATCAACAAGATTTGGACCTTCCACACGGATTGGCTCTTGACGTTCTTCCTTTGGACTACTACCCTAAAAATCCAGCAGATCGCAAGAAACAGGTCCGTTGGGCTTTGATTTATTCCCTCTTTTGTGCACAAACCATTCCAGAAAAGCATGGAGCTCTCATGAAATGGGGAAGTACCATTTTATTAGGATTAACTCCTAAAGCCCTTCGTTATCGTATTTGGAAAAAGGCTGAGAAAGAAATGACCAAGTATGGACTAGCTGAAAGTGATGGCATTACAGAATTATGTTCAGGGCCTGGCTATATGAAAAATAAATATCCAATCCAAGCTTTTGAAGATAACATTTTCCTACCATTCGAAGGAACAGAAATGCCAATTCCAGTTGGATATGATGCCTATCTTAGCACAGCTTTTGGTGATTATATGACACCACCGCCGGCAGAAAAGCAAGTGCCACATCATGATGCGCTTATTGCTGATATGGACAAGAGTTATACAGAGTACAAGGGAGAGTACGGTGTATGATAGGAGAAAAAATTAGTGTGATTGTTCCAGTTTATAATGTAGAATCTTATCTGGAACGTTGCGTGGAGTCAATTTTAAAACAGACCTATACAAACTTAGAAATTCTACTTATAGATGATGGTTCAACAGATAATAGTGGGAAATTATGTGATCAGCTAGCACTTACAAATAAACAAATTAGAGCTTTTCATATAAAGAATGCTGGTGTTTCAAATGCAAGAAACTTTGGTATTGAACAATCAACAGGAGATTGGTTGACTTTTATTGATAGTGATGATTTTGTTACGGAAGATTGTTTGGAAACCTTAATTGGTGCAAAAACTGAGGATAATTTTGTAGGTTTTATAATTGGTCGTGTTTGTCATATAAAAAACGGTCAAGTGACCAATTTACCAGAATTTTCGAAGAAAAAAGAATTATGGTCAACTGAACAGACCATGAAAGAATTTTTAACAACGACAAGAACATCGTTCTTTCCAGTTGCAAAATTGTTTAAAAGGGAGCTTCTTTCAGAGTTTTATTTTAATACAGACTATCATTTAGCTGAAGATGCTCTATTTTTAACAGAAGTTTTACTTCAAACGGGATGTAATAGTGTATTTGTTGATAAACCAATCTACTATTATGATCACCGTGAAGGAAGCGCAACGACTACAGTCAATAATCATGTTTTTGATACCATAGAAGTCTATAAAATTATTATTTCTAAAGTTTTTCAAAGATTCCCTCAATTACGAATCGAATTAGTGGATAGAGAAGCATGGTCTTATATCACAGTTTACGATAAATTAATCTTTACAAAAAATATGGAATATCAAACAGAAAAAAATGAAATAAGAAGATGGATAGTTGATCATAAAATTGAAATACTAAGAGATCCTTATTTTACTATTCTTCGAAAAATAGCTATTTTATCACTCGTTATATCACCATGGATTTATAGGAAAATTGTTGCATTAAGTAAGTAATGTCATTAAAGGAGTTGAAGATGAACCTTTCAAAAGTGGATACATACTTTGAAAAATTAAAATTTTGGATTTCATATCTATTTATTTTTATTTCAATTTTAAGTATGAGTTCATTAGTATATAAAATCGCTAATCCTATTTATAAAGGGTTATCAGCGATTGTTGTCATTCTTATTTGTTTGACTTTGTTTATCAATCGGTATCGGATAGAAGTAGATAGAAAATTTTTAAACTTGTTTGGAATTTTAGCTGGGAGTCATTTTTTAGCTGCAATAGCTAATCGTTCAGGACACCTAGTTGGAAATATAGTAGAAATTTTATTCATGGTAACCTATATTTTACTATTTGTAGTGTTAACATCGAAACAACTAATCAAATTACTCAACTGGATTGCAATAACAGTTCAACTAGTGTCCTTCTCATCTGCTATATTTGGTTTTGGGCTCTTAGTAAGTAGATTTCTTATTCTGTTTAAAGTTGGGGAACAATCTTACTATTATGGTGTGATGAATGGACGAATTTGGGGAGTTGTCAATCCAAATGCGGGAGCTATTTTCTCATATATCAGTATTATTTTTGCCTTGTATCTAATTCATAAAGGGAATAAATATTCGGTTTATTTGAAAACGAATACTGTGATTCAATTAATTTATTTTGCAGTCATGCAAAGTCGAGGAGCTCTGTTATCTCTACTATTAATGTTATGCCTGTATAATTTGTTTATCATGAGGGGGAGTATAGGGAAAAAATTACTTTCTTTTACGATAATTGCAATACTGGTTACTAGTTTTAATATTGGCTTTAGTTATGCAACATCTTTTTATATTTCATCTGCAAATACTACAGTTTTTGATTTAAATAAAGGTAAAGCATATTCTGAAAGTGAGTCCATAACTGCTAAGAAAACCGGTGAACTTCATTTGATTGAAACTACACCAAGTGGTCGTAATTATATTTGGAAGAATGCTATCAAGATGGGGAATAAAAAACCAATTTTTGGCTATGGTGTTCGTAATGTTCCCGATCATTATAAAGATTATTTTAGCAAATTTGAAATTCAGAATTCACTTATTGGGGGTAACTTTCATAATATATTTATTACCATTTATGTAAGTTCTGGATTATTAGGCCTCATCTCTTTTATATTCTTAATTGGCTATGTTAGCACACGATTTTTAACTTATCTGGTAAAATCAAAGAAAACTTTTGAAAAGCTCATTATGATTCTATTTTTTGGTATCTTATTTGGCCAATTATTTGAAAGCCAGATTATGTATTCAACGAATTTTATCAATATCATTTTCTGGTTAGTAATTGGATATGGTTTGATGATCTGTAAGCGTGAAGAAAATCTTCAGTACCAAGAGATTACAGATATTACTGAAATTCAACAGCTAGAATTGGGAATTATGCAGTATATTCATGATGTTTGTCAAAAAATTGATGTGAAATATTTCTTGTCCTATGGTAGTTTAATTGGAGCAGTTCGTCATAAAGGGTTTATTCCATGGGATGATGATATGGATATTTGTATGCTTCGTGATGATTATGAAAAATTACAAGATTATTTGGTTGAACATCCAGATGAACGCTATGAAGTCATGTCCTATAAAAATAACTTAAATTACGTTTATCCTTTTATGAAAGTTCAAGATAACCATACTTACTTAGTAGAAGAAGATGTTAGAATTGATCCAGATATGGGAATTTATGTTGATATTTTTCCAGTAGATGGATACGAGGACGATCAAGCGTTTAAGGATAAAATGACTAAAATCATAAAAAAACGTCAATTAAGTTGTTACACATTTAAAGGAATAACCAATACTAAAAGTCTTGTAAATTCTATCATCCGTTATATTTCTATTGTTATCTTTTACTTTACGAATACAAATAAGTATGTTGCTCAGATAGATGAATTGGCTCAATCTAGAAAAGTGAAAGATTATGAATGGGTAGACTATGTTGTTTATAAAGATATGAATAAACCCGTTTGGAAACGTGAGTGGTTAAAAGATGTTGAAACTGGCAATTTTGCAGGTAAGGAATTTATGATTCCAAAGCATTATCATGAAATTCTAACTTCAGATTATGGTGACTACATGCAGTTACCTCCAGTAGAGCAGAGAATATCTCACCATGATTTCAAATTATGGAAGATTATAGGGAAGTAATAGAGTTTTGTTAAAATAAAAAGAAGTAAAGATTAGGAGTGACAAATAATGTCAGAAAGAATCTTAAACCTTGAAGAAATCAAGCAAATTGAGCTTGGAATTCTAGAATACTTACACGAAGTTTGTGAAAAACACGAAATTAAATATTTTATTGATTTCGGTACTTTATTGGGGGCTGTACGTCACAAAGGATTTATTCCTTGGGATGATGATACAGATATCTCGTTAGCTAGAGATGAATTTGAAAAATTATACACAGTTTTAAAAAATGAGAATCATCCCTATTATAAGTTGATTTCATTTAGAGAAACTAAGGGCTATCCGTATAGCTATATGCGTGTTTATGATATTCGAACACGTAGAGATGCTAACCTTATAGATTCAAGCGTTGTACTGGGAACTTGTGTGGATGTATTTCCGTATGATGGTTTAGTTACAAACGAACAGGATCGTAAGAAAATGAAACTGTATAAACAGTTTATACGTCTGTCGTCTTTGAATTTTAAGGGAATTAAATCTGAAAATGGTGGAATTAAAAATCTCCCTCGCTATCTTGCATCAATCATTTTTAGATTTACATCGCCTCAATTGTGGAATCAAAAGCTTGAGAAAATTGCTTTAAAATATAATGTAAACGAAGCAACGGACTTAGTATGTTCTACATATGACTCCTATTATCCAGCAGGGATCAAAACAGAATGGTTATATGACACTATTGATATGCCATATGAAAATTTGATGCTAAAAGTTCCAAGAAATTATCATGAGATACTTGTTTATGAGTTTGGTAAAAACTACATGACTCCACCACCTGTTGATAAACAAGTTCCAGGTACTGATAAAAATTATTGGATTGAATAAATTATTTTGATTATTAACAAAGAAGGGATATGTTTAGTGAAGAAAATAAGAAAATCACTACTATTTAGTTTTTTATTGCTAACTGTTTCAGTCATTCAATCACAACCAGTAAAGGCGGACAGTAATTTAGTTGATTACGGAAATCGTATCCATTTTATCAACACAAAGGCTGGATCAGGGAGTGACGCCATTCTTTTAGAAAGTCATGGTCATTATGCTCTAATTGATATGGGAGAAGATTATGATTTTCCAGACGGAACTGACCCACGTTATCCACTTCGTTGGGGAATTTCAATGAGAAATTATCAGGTTTTGGAGGATCGCTTAATTCGCCATCTAGACCAGGTTGGTGTAAAAAAACTAGATTTTATTCTGGGAACTCATGTACATAGTGACCATATCGGGGGAGCTGATGAGATTCTCAATCGTTATAAAGTAGACAAATTTTATTTGAAAAAATATTCGGATGATCGTATTTCAAGCAGTTGGGGATTGTGGGATAACCTTTTCAACTATAATAATGCTCTTTTAGCTGCCAAAAATAGAGGCGTTACACTTGTGCAGAATATAACGGATTCGGATAGTCATTTTCAATTTGGGGATATGAATATCCAACTTTACAATTATAAAAATGAGTATGATCCCGATGGTAAATTGAAAAAAGTCAGTGATGATAATTCCAATTCTATTGTTGCAGTAGTATCTGTAGCTGGTAAAAAAATCTATTTAGGGGGAGATTTGGACAATGCTGAGGGTGCAGAAGACAAACTAGGACCTGTTATAGGAAAAGTTGACATGATGAAATGGAATCATCATTATGATGGAACTATTTCAAATACTATTGGTTTCTTAGATCATCTTTCACCAAGTATCATTGTTCGAACAACGAGTGCAGATATTAACCGTGCTTCAACAACTGATTACCTTAAAAAGAAACATATCGAAGAGATTCGAGCATCAAGTAAAACACAAGATGCAACTGTTTTTGATATAAGTAATCAAGGATTCACGAATGTATCAAATTCTTTCCCAAATATTCCTAATGTAGAACCGAAGTGGTATCAAGAAGACGGATACTGGAAATATCGTCTTTCAGATGATGAAATGGCTATTGGCTGGAAAGAGATTGACGGCTCTTTCTATTTCTTTAATGGAAAAGGTCAAATGCAAGCTGGTAGATGGCTTCGTGTAAATGACGGATGGACTCCATATACTGATGGCAGCAACTGGTATTATCTTAATGAAGATGGGAAAATGCAAGTTGGTGGCTGGTTCTATCATGATAATTCTTGGTACTATATCCAATCAAACGGAGAAAGACGTTATGATGAATTAGCTGAAATTGGTGGCAAGAAGTATTTATTTGATAAAGATGGGAAAATGCTCACCGGCTTACAAACTTTTAAAGGTAAAAAGATGTTCTTTGCAAGTAGTGGAGAACTACAAACAGAAGGTACAGCTTCTGGTTGGCAGAAACTTGGGTCAAACTGGTACTATTATGATGAGGATGGAATTCGTGTAGTTGGTCTAAAACAAATCAATGGAGTAAGTTACTACTTTGATAACAACGGAATCATGCAGACCGGTTGGAAGTGGTTAGACAATCATTATCGTTACTTCGCGTCTAGTGGAGCTATGAAAACTGGCTGGGTCAAAGATAAAGACACCTGGTATTATCTAGATAAAGAAGGTATCATGCTAACAGGCTTCCAAGAAATAAATGGTTCGCGCTATTACTTGAATGCAAGCGGTGCCATGCAGACTGGTTGGAAGTGGCTCGATAACCATTATTACTACTTCGAAAGTAGTGGAGCCATGAAGACAGGTTGGCTCAAAGATAAGGAACTCTGGTACTACCTAGATAAAGAAGGTGTGATGTTAACAGGTCTTCAAGAGATTGATGGTTCCCGTTATTACCTTAACACAAGCGGAGCTATGCAAACTGGTTGGAAGTGGCTCGATAATCATTATTACTACTTCGCAACTAGCGGAGCTATGAAGACAGGTTGGTTCAAAGATAAAGGGCTTTGGTACTATCTCAAACCTGAGGACGGTGTGATGTTAACAGGTCTTCAAGAGATTGATGGTTCCCGTTATTACCTTAACATAAGCGGAGCTATGGAGACAGGCTGGAAATTGCTAGATAACCAATATTACTACTTTGCAGAAAGTGGGGCCATGAAGACAGGTTGGTTCAAAGATAAAGGACTTTGGTACTATCTTAAACCTGAGGATGGTGTCATGGCAACAGGTCTTCTAGATGTCGATGGCACTCGTTATTATCTCAATGCAAGTGGAGCTATGGAAACTGGCTGGAAACAACTGAATGGTAACTGGTACTATTTCCAAACAGATGGTTCTCTCTTAAGAAATAGTATAACACCTGATGGTTACAAGGTTAATGTGGATGGAATTTGGGCATCTGCTTTTAATGAGGAAACCACGCAAGAACAGAAAGAAGTGGCGAATCAAGAAACGACAGAGGTTACAACAAACCAACCTAAGGAAGAAAAAAATTCTTCAGAGATTGGTAAGAAAGATCAATCTACTAAACCAAAAACACAAACAAGTGAAGACAAGAATTAAATTTTTAAGTTCTTCTAGAGATTAAAACACCTATAAAGCTTAAGCTTTATAGGTGTTTTGTTAACTTCGTTTGATTTTAGCACGAACTAGATCAAGTGCATAGTGAAGTGTTTTATCCTTAATTACAAAGAGAGCAAAAGCATAATAGATAGCACATCCGGCAATTGTAGCTACTACCATACTGAGCATAGCCATATTCACTGTGTATGAATGAACTTGGAAGAGAATTTTACAGATATAGTAAATTGGAATAAAGCCTAGTGACACAATTGTGTAGCGAGCTAATGTTCCAAAAATTTCTTTCAAATCCAAGAGTTTATGTTTCTGAATAAAGCGTATCTCAAGTAGAACCACGATTGCCTCGGCAATAATCGTTGTTCCAATATAATATTCTGGAGTAAAAATATTGTTGAAAAGGAGTAGAGAGTTAAGAATTACATTGGCGCCACCTCCAATAAAATAAAAGGCAGTCAAACGATTTTCATGGTCATTGATAAAGATAATTTGCTTTCCAAGGATTAATTCGATGGCCCAGATAATGGTTCGAAAGGCAAATACACTTGTTACAATTCCTGCTTCTAAGTATTTCTCAGAAGAGTAGATAACAGTGGCATAAGTTCCTAAAACCATAATCCCGATACTAGTCGGAATTATGAGGAAATAGAAGAGAGCTGCACCTTGGTTTACCAGATTTTTGTATGAAGTGTAATCTTTTTTTCCTAAGTAGTAACCAAGTCGAGGAATGCTAACATTGATAGCTCCACTGAGGACACTAGCAATCAGCATTACGATACTGGAGGCGATAGTGTAGTAGGAGATGTAATTCTCATCCGGTCCTTTGGTAATGAACATACGGTCTAGCAAGGTGTAGAGCATATTGGCATTTGCTAGAAGCAGCATGGTCATTAGAGGCTTAGATGCTTTGATGAGTTCAATGGCTTCAATCTTGACAAAGGAAACCTCTCGTTTAATCCATAGGAAGCTAAGTAGATAGTTGATAATAGTTGTCGCACTCATGATTGTAGCATAGGGAACAATATCATCAGGTGTCTTAACGAAAGCAAAGATAGCAATCAACATTCCAATACGAATAACCAGTGTTTTATAGAGGATAAAAGAATAGTTCTCATAGGCTTCATTCATCCACTCGATGTTTAGGAATTGGAAAAGAGCTTGGATTCCAAGGATATAATAGAGGATTTTTAGATTAACAATGCTAGTATCAAAATGAATAAAGAGGAAATAGATAGCTGTTGTTACAACTGAAGTAATGAGCGAAATATAGAACAACTTAGAAAAGACATAATTAATCTTATTTTTGTCATCCTTTACTTTACTGATTGCTCGAATTCCATAATTGTAAATCCCAAAGGCAGCAAGTGGAATAACAAAACTTGCCCAGGTATTAGCAGTATTAAAGTACCCATAGTTTGATTTACTCAGAATCCGAGTTAGATAGGGATTGGTAATTAACGGAAAAACGATGTTCAGAACATTTACTAATAAACTCGCCAGAGCGTTAAGTTTTATATTTTTCATGAAACTTTCTTTCTTATATTCTAAAATAGATACTAGTATTATATCATATTCTGACGCCATTCTTTTGATAAAATCTGTTAAATCTTGTATAATAGATAGAACTGAAAGTATGAGGTTACGAACTATGAAAATGAAACAAATCAGTGATACCACATTAAAAATCACTATGTCTTTAGAAGATTTGATGGATCGTGGAATGGAAATCGCAGACTTTCTCGTTCCACAGGAAAAAACAGAAGAGTTTTTCTATGCGATTTTGGATGAGCTAGAGATGCCAGATAGCTTCTTGGATACAGGCATGCTTAGTTTCCGAGTGACACCTAAACCTGACAAAGTTGATGTCTTTGTAACTAAGTCTAAGATTGATCAGAACTTGGATTTTGAGGATTTGGCAGACCTTCCTGATATGGATGAATTGGCAAAAATGTCGCCAGATGAGTTTTTGAAAACTTTGGAGAAGACTATGGCAGAGAAAACCAAGGATGATATTGAAGCTATTCAATCATTAGAGCAGGTCGAAAAAGAAGAGGAGGAAGCGACTGACGAGATTCCTGATGTAGAAGAAGAAAAAAGAGAACCATACATCTACTATATTTTACGCTTTGATAACTTGGCTAGTTTAGTATCTTTTGCAAAAACAGTTGATTACCAAATGGAGACTTCAGAACTTTACAAAATGAATGATCAGTATTATCTTACAGTTTTGGTTGATGTAGAAGAACAACCAAGTCTTTATCCAGCTTGGTTGTTAGCTCGCATGCGTGAATTCGCTGATGATAGTGATATCAGCCGTTCAGTTCTCCAAGAATACGGTCAGATCATTATCAATCACGATGCTGTTCAAGGCCTTCAAAAAGTATAAAGGTAGATACAAATGAGACAGGGATAAAAACTCTCTGTCTTTTTTTATTAAAAAATAGAAGAGTCAATGGGACGTAGGCCCATGTCCCTAGCTTGCTAAAATAGCGAAAAAACGATATCATAGAAGGGAGTAAGCGAGGTAAAGTATGGACCAAGAACATTTACAAAAAGAAGTAGAAGAAATCCTAGAAGATGTATTAGCAAAAGCTTCTCTCCATGAGGGAACTCTCTTTGTTTTGGGCTTATCTTCCAGTGAGGTGATTGGAGGACATATTGGGAAAGCTTCCAGTCAAGAAATTGGAGAATTTATTGTTCAAAAAATCTTAGAAATCTTATCGGAGAGAGGGATTCATCTAGCGGTTCAGGGATGTGAGCATGTCAACAGAGCATTAGTAGTAGAACGAGAGGTCGCAATTAAATATAATCTTGAAATTGTGAGTGTTTTACCGACCCTGCATGCTGGAGGTTCTGGTCAATTGGCTGCTTTTCGCTATATGAAAGATCCAGTAGAGGTTGAATTTATCAAAGCTGATGCAGGCCTAGATATTGGGGATACAGCCATTGGCATGCATATCAAGCATGTTCAAGTACCTATTCGTCCAGTTTTGAAGTCAATCGGTCATGCCCATGTAACTGCTCTCGCTAGTCGTCCAAAACTCATCGGAGGGGCGCGTGCACAATATCCTCAAGATTCTATCAGAAAAATATAGATAAAAAGTTGAAAGCTCTCATCTGCTAAGTAGGTGGGAGTTTTGTGTTATCATGAAGCTTCATAATTTTACAAACAGATTTTAAGTATTTTTAGTAGGGAAGGTATATAATAGTGTTGTAAACGCCTACATATTCATATAATGAATGAGAAAGGAAATGAAGATGAAAAAATGGCAAGCATTAGTATTGTTCAGTGCGAGTTTAGTCTGTCTATCGGCTTGTAAAAATCAGATGACGAGCGAGGCTGATAAACAAAATGGAGATAGAAGTACGCAAATTAGCTCTCAAACTGCAAAAAAGGGAGAAGAAGTTGCAGACTTTGAACTTTTGGGAATTGATGGGAAAACGTATCATTTATCTGATTACAAGGGTAGAAAGGTTTATCTAAAATTTTGGGCTTCCTGGTGTTCTATCTGTCTAGCTAGTCTTCCTGATACAGATGAACTTGCAAAAGAAGCTGACAGTGACTATGTTGTTTTAACAGTCGTTTCACCAGGAAAAAAAGGCGAGCAGTCAGAAGAAGCCTTCAAGAAATGGTATCAAGGCTTGGACTATAAAAATCTTCCTGTCCTTCTAGACCCTTCGGGTAAACTTTTGGAAAGTTACGGAGTTCGTTCTTATCCGACTCAGGCCTTTATCGATAAAGAAGGGAAGTTGGTTCAGACCCAGCCAGGCTTTATGGACAAGGAAACTATTTTACAGACCTTAAAGAGTATAGATTAGAGGCTCAGCATGAATGATAAATTAAAAACAATTGTATTCATAGGAATCATCATTTGCATTATTATCGGAATTTTATTTCTTTTGGGAAAAAGAAATGCCAGCTACACAGATACCGCTCAAATCAAGAAGGCAGCAGTTAGTCAGGGTCAAAAAGCTAAGAAAAAAGCTGAACCAAGTAAAGATGCTGACTTACATGATATCTATCTAGCTGGAGGCTGTTTCTGGGGTGTGGAAGAGTACTTTTCTCGAGTAGCTGGTGTGACAGATGCGGTCTCTGGCTATGCAAATGGGAGAGGAGAAACAACCAAGTATGAGCTGATTGGACAAACTGGTCATGCTGAGACCGTTCATGTGACCTATGATGCCAATCAAATCTCTTTAAAAGAAATCTTGCTCCATTATTTCCGCATTATCAATCCAATCAGTAAGAATAAGCAGGGAAATGATGTAGGGTCCCAGTATCGGACAGGAGTCTACTATACAGATGAGAAAGATTTAGAAGTTATCAATCAAGTTTTTGACCAAGTTGCTAAAAATTATGATCAACCTCTAGCTGTTGAAAAGGAAGCCTTAAGAAATTTTATCGTGGCTGAGGACTACCACCAGGATTATCTCAAGAAGAATCCTAACGGCTATTGCCATATCAATGTCAATCAAGTAGCCTATCCGGTTATTGATGCAAGTAAATATCCAAAACCGAGTGATGATGAATTGAAAAAACTTCTGTCTCCAGAGGAGTATGCCGTGACTCAAAACAGTCAAACAGAACGTGCCTTTTCAAATCGTTACTGGGATAAATTTGAAGCTGGTCTTTATGTGGATGTGGCAACTGGTGAACCTCTCTTTTCTTCGAAGGATAAATTTGAGTCGGGTTGTGGTTGGCCGAGCTTTACCCAGCCTATCAGTCCAGACGTTGCGACTTACATGGAAGATAAGTCTTTCAATATGGACAGAATAGAAGTCAGAAGCCGAACGGGGAATTCTCACCTAGGTCATGTCTTTACAGACGGACCACAGGACAAGGGAGGTCTTCGCTATTGTATCAACAGTCTGTCTATCCGTTTTATTCCAAAGGATCAAATGGAAGAAAAAGGTTACGGTTATTTGTTGGATTATGTTGAGTGAGTTCCGCCCATCATATCAGTAAAAAGCTAGAACTCCTATAAGTGTTCTAGCTTTTATGGTATACTTAGGGTATACAGATAAAATTAGTGATTGATATCAAAGGTATAGATGAATGAACAATAGAGGAGACAGAGATGAAATTGATATTTTTGCATGGCTTAGGTCAGTCAGCTGACAGTTGGAAAGAAGTTCAGGCCATACTGGTAGATTATCCCTCAGAATCTTTAGAGTTATTCCCTTCTGGAGTTTCTACTTACAAAGAAGCTAAGGCACGTATCTATCAGCATCTATCTAAGGAGAAAGAACCTTTTATCTTAGTCGGCTTATCTCTAGGTGCTGCACTTGCACTGGAGCTTTCAAGTTACGATTTGCCAAATCTTCAAGGCATGGTCCTATCAGGTTGTCCGCTTAAACTTTCAGGAAATATTCCCTATTTCATTCAGTTAATGATTTTTAAACTACTTCCAAAAAAGGTATTTGAAAAACAAGGGGCAGACAAGAGTCTTTTAGTTGGAGTGAGTGAGGAGTTGAAAACACTTGATTTAACAGACATAGCTCAATATTGTCCCTATCCTACTTTATTAATTTGTGGTAGTGAAGACAAGCCTAATCTTAAATCTATGAGACGTCTGCATCAATTGATGCCAGAAGCGCAGTTTCAAATCATCCCTAATGGGCCTCACGTCTTGAACAGCCATAATCCAAAAGAGTTTGCGGAAAAGGTTAGACGTTTTCTTGAATTGCAGAAATAAGTTTGATAAAATAGTATTGAGATTGATATTATAATTTTAGGAGAAAATCATGAACAAACGTCATTTATTAAAACTTGGTCTAGCTTCTTTACCTGCCCTAGCTTTGTTTTTACGTCCAGTTGTGGCAGATGAAAGTATCCATTTTTCAAGCTGTAAGGAAGCTTGGGAGAATGGTTATGCAGATATTCATAAGGGAGAACCAGGGTATTCTGCTACTCTAGATAAAGATCATGATGGGATTGCCTGTGAATCAAAGAATGCGCCTAAGGGTGTTTTAAAAGAGAAAAAGTCGAGTACATCTCAAACTAACACCAATGTAGCACCTGAAAGTGGCTGGGTTCATCAGAATGGATCTTGGTACTATTTTTCTGAAAATGGGAAACCAGTAACGAATACTTGGCAGGGTGCTTACTACCTCAAATCAGATGGAAGAATGGCTGAGAATGAGTGGGTATACGATAACTATTACCAAGCCTGGTATTACCTTAAATCAGATGGATCTTATGCACGTAATGCTTGGCAGGGAAGTTACTATCTCAAATCAGATGGTAAGATGGCTCATAGTGAATGGATTTATGATTCTTACTACAAAGCCTGGTATTACCTCAAATCAGATGGATCTTATGCGCATAATACTTGGCAAGGTGCATACTACCTCAAGTCAAATGGTAAAATGGCTCAGAGTGAATGGGTTTATGATTCTTCTTACCAATCTTGGTACTATCTCAAATCAGATGGATCTTATGCTCGTAATGCATGGCAAGGAAACTACTACCTCAAATCAGATGGTAAAATGGCAAAAAATGAGCGAGTTGATGGCGGGCGCTACTATGTAGATGCCTCTGGTTTGTGGAAACCATAGAATAGAAAAAATTTGGGCAATCAATGCAAACCTTTGCACTAATTGGTAGATTTTGTTATACTAGTACTGTAAGCATTTTCAATTGAGAATAAGGAGAAAAAGATGAGTCAAAAGATTATTGGGATTGACCTTGGTGGAACTTCTATCAAGTTCGCTATTTTAACACTAGAAGGAGAAATCCAAGAAAAATGGTCTATTAAGACCAACATTTTGGATGAAGGAAGTCATATTGTAGATGATATGATTGAATCTATTCAACACCGTTTGGGCTTGCTTGGTTTATCTGCTGCAGATTTTCAAGGAATTGGAATGGGTTCGCCTGGTGTGGTTGATCGCGAGAAAGGAACTGTTATTGGTGCCTATAACCTCAACTGGAAAACTCTTCAACCAGTAAAAGAGAAAATTGAAAAAGCTCTTGGTATTCCATTCTTCATTGACAATGACGCCAACGTGGCAGCTCTTGGTGAACGTTGGATGGGTGCTGGTGATAACCAACCAGACGTTGTCTTTATGACACTTGGTACTGGAGTTGGTGGCGGTATTGTGGCAGAAGGAAAACTTCTTCACGGTGTTGCTGGTGCTGCAGGTGAACTTGGGCATATTACTGTTGATTTTGATCAACCAATCGCATGTACGTGTGGTAAAAAAGGATGCTTGGAAACAGTAGCTTCTGCAACAGGGATTGTCAACTTGACTCGTCGTTATGCAGATGAGTATGAAGGCGATGCCGACTTGAAACGCTTGATTGATAACGGAGAAGAAGTAACTGCTAAAACTGTCTTTGATTTGGCAAAAGAAGGAGATGAACTTGCCCTTATTGTCTATCGTAATTTCTCTCGCTATTTGGGAATTGCGTGTGCAAATATCGGATCTATTCTCAATCCTTCAACGATTGTCATTGGAGGAGGAGTATCAGCCGCAGGAGACTTCTTACTACAAGGTGTTCAAAAAGTTTATGACGAAAATAGTTTCCCACAAGTACGTACTTCAACGAAATTAGCACTTGCAACTCTAGGAAATGACGCTGGAGTGATTGGTGCTGCGTCACTTGTCTTGCAATAAGAATCAAAAAGGAGAAAATCACTATCATAAGACTAGTGATTTTCCTCCTTTCTTTTTTTATGCTATACTAGTTAGGAATAAATGCTGAGGAGAGAGTAAATGACAAAAGCAGATACGATTTTTAAAGAAAATATTGAGCGAATTCTCAATGAAGGTGTCTTTTCAGAACAGGCTCGTCCTAAGTACAAGGACGGAACAGTTGCCAACTCTAAGTATGTAACTGGTGCTTTTGCGGAGTATGATTTGTCTAAGGGTGAATTTCCAATCACGACCTTAAGACCTATTCCTATCAAATCAGCCATCAAGGAAGTGCTCTGGATTTATCAAGATCAGACCAATAGCTTAGAAGTACTAAATGACAAGTACAATGTTCACTATTGGAATGATTGGGAAGTAGGAGATACAGGGACAATCGGTGAGCGTTATGGTGCCGTGGTTAAAAAACACGATATCATCAACAAAATCCTCAAACAGTTGGAAGCCAATCCTTGGAATCGTCGCAATATCATCTCACTTTGGGATTACCAAGCCTTCGAAGAAACAGATGGACTTCTTCCATGCGCCTTTCAGACCATGTTTGATGTCCGTCGAGTAGATGGGGAAATTTACCTGGATGCAACCTTGACTCAGCGTTCTAATGATATGCTGGTGGCTCACCACATCAATGCCATGCAGTATGTGGCTCTTCAAATGATGATTGCTAAGCACTTTGGTTGGAAGGTTGGGAAGTTCTTCTACTTTATCAACAACCTCCATATCTACGACAATCAGTTTGAGCAAGCTCAGGAATTGCTCCGTCGTGAACCTTCAAATTGCCAACCACGTTTAGTCTTGAATGTACCAGACAAGACCAACTTCTTTGATATTAAAGCAGAGGATTTTGAGTTGGTTGATTATGATCCTGTCAAACCTCAGTTGAAATTTGACTTGGCTATTTAAGAACATAAAAAGAAGTTGGGAAAATCCCAACTTCTTTTGTTGATTAACGTGATACGCGACGACGAGCCGCTTTCTTACGGTTTTCAGCGATGAAAGCTGCTTTTTCTTCTTCTGGTTCGATCACTTTCTTTTTGAATGCATAAACTGCACCTGCAACTGCAGCAACAGTTCCTGCGACACCTGTTACGAGACCTTTAGCAAATCCTTTAGCCATGAGTCTTCCTCCTTTTATCTTATCCATCAGGCAGTTGTCCCTTGAAAGGTAGCATTTTTCTGCCTGACCTTTTTGTGTTATAATAATAGTAACGAAAAAATGGGAATTTTTCAAGGAAAAAATATGAAATCAAAGATAATTGTGATTGTTGGTCCAACAGCTGTTGGAAAGACTGCTCTCGCTATTGAAGTTGCCCAGCGTTTTAATGGTGAAGTAGTTAGTGGAGATAGCCAACAAGTCTACCGAGGACTGGATATTGGAACAGCCAAGGCAAGTCCGGAGGAGCAGGCAACTGTCCCTCATCATTTGATTGATGTTAGAGATGTAACCGAGTCATACTCGGCTTTTGATTTTGTTTCAGAGGCTAAGGTAGCGATTGAGAATATTCAAAATCGAGGAAAGCTTGCTATTATCGCTGGTGGGACAGGACTTTATATCCAGAGTCTGCTAGAAGGATATCACCTAGGTGGGGAGACACCTCATGAGGATATTTTAGCCTATCGTGCTAGTTTAGAACCTTTTTCAGATGAGGAGTTAGCCCAACTACTAGAGCAAGCAAGTCTTGAAGTTCCCCAGTTTAATCGTCGCCGTGCTATGCGTGCCTTGGAAATTGCCCATTTTGCTCAAGATTTGGAAAATCAGGAGAGCCCTTATGAAGCGCTGATTATTTGCTTGGATGATGAGCGTAGTCAATTGTATGAACGGATTAACCATCGTGTGGATTTGATGTTTGAAGCTGGACTTTTGGATGAAGCCAAGCGGCTGTTTGACCATTATCCAGATGTGCAGGCTGCTAAAGGGATTGGCTACAAGGAACTATTTCCTTATTTTCGAGGGGAGCAGAGCTTGGAGGAGGCTAGGGATAGTCTCAAGCAGGCGACCCGTCGATTTGCCAAGCGTCAGCTGACTTGGTTCCGTAATCGCATGCAGGTAACCTTTTATCAGATAGGAGAATCTGGTGTGAAAGATCGTATTTTTAGCCAGATAGAGGAGTTCTTAGATGATTGAAACGGAGAAAAAAGAGGAACGTGTCCTGCTGATTGGTGTTGAACTGCAGGGCATGGATAACTTTGACCTTTCCATGGAAGAACTGGCTAGTTTAGCCAAAACAGCTGGGGCGGTCGTAGTCGATAGCTACAGACAAAAACGTGAAAAATATGACTCTAAGACCTTTGTTGGTTCTGGTAAGTTGGAAGAGATTGCTCTCATGGTGGACGCAGAGGAAATCACGACAGTCATCGTCAACAACCGTCTAACGCCACGACAAAATGTCAATTTAGAGGAAGTTCTCGGTGTCAAGGTTATTGACCGTATGCAGTTGATTTTGGATATCTTTGCTATGCGAGCTCGAAGTCACGAAGGGAAGCTCCAAGTGCATTTGGCGCAGCTCAAGTACCTCTTACCTCGCTTGGTTGGTCAGGGGATTATGCTCAGCCGTCAGGCAGGGGGAATTGGTTCCCGTGGTCCAGGTGAAAGCCAGCTGGAGCTTAACCGTCGTAGTGTTCGAAATCAAATAACGGATATTGAACGTCAACTCAAGGTGGTGGAGAAAAATCGGGCGACAGTTCGAGAAAAACGTCTCGAGTCAAGTACCTTTAAGATTGGTTTGATTGGCTACACCAATGCTGGAAAGTCAACTATTATGAACACCCTAACCAGTAAGACTCAGTATGAGGCAGATGAACTCTTCGCGACCTTGGATGCGACAACTAAAAGCTTTCATCTAGGGGGCAATCTTCAAGTTACTCTGACTGATACTGTTGGGTTTATCCAAGACTTGCCGACAGAGTTGGTGTCGAGTTTTAAATCAACCCTTGAAGAAAGCAAGCATGTAGATCTCTTAGTTCATGTTATTGATGCTAGCAATCCTTACCATGAGGAGCATGAAAAAACAGTTCTTTCTATCATGAAAGATTTGGATATGGAGGATATTCCTCGCTTGACCCTTTATAATAAAGCAGATTTGGTGGAAGACTTTACGCCTACTCAAACGCCATATGCTCTGATTTCTGCTAAATCTAAGGATAGTCGAGAACAGTTGCAGGCTTTATTGCTAGATAAGATCAAGGAAATTTTTGAACCCTTTACGCTACGCGTGCCTTTTTCTAAATCCTACAAGATTCATGATTTGGAAAGTGTTGCGATTCTTGAAGAACGGGACTATCAAGATGACGGCGAAGTCATTAGAGGATACATTTCTGAGAAAAATAAATGGAGATTAGAAGAATTTTATGACTGATATCAAAACTTTGGCACTCAAGTATGGTGGATATACGAGTCTAGACAAGGTTTATCTAGACCAGCTTTTAGCTGGTAGGTCTGAAGAGGAGCAACTAGCTCTCATCACACCTCCACCAAGCGTGGTTAATGCCTACTTTGCAGAGCTTTACCAGAAAAAGAGCCCTCAAGCTGCGACCAATTACTTTGCGGAGCTAACTCAAGAGCTAAATCTTTTTAATGCTGAACCAAGTTTTACCTTAGAAATCAAGCCCTTTATTCGCCTCAATCTATCTGGTAAATCCTTTGGATTTTGCTACGAGAAAGAAGGACTTGGTAGGATTTTCTCAGAACATGAAGAAACAATTTCGGACGATTTACTCTTTGAAATTGCACAAATTTTCCCTCACCAGCTGGTTTTTGAGGAGTCTGGAAAGATTTATATGAAGACTGTCGGAGATGAGGAAGTTGTTAGTGTGGAAAATCTTACAGCTTTGACAGATTTGGAAAGCTTGGCTGATGGTCGCAAGCGTCTCAAAGGCTATAGTCAAGAAGATTTACTACAAGAGGCTAAAGCCTATACTGGTAAGCTTTATTATCGCTCAGAAAACCGCACTGCTATGTTATATATTGATTAATTAGAAAGTATCGAATGGATATTCAATTTTTAGGAACAGGGGCTGGTCAGCCCTCTAAAGCCCGCAACGTTTCAAGCCTAGCCCTGAAACTCTTGGATGAGATTAACGAAGTATGGCTCTTTGATTGTGGAGAAGGAACGCAAAATCGCATTCTGGAGACTACGATTCGACCACGGAAGGTCAGCAAAATCTTTATCACTCACTTGCATGGAGATCATATCTTTGGTTTGCCTGGATTTCTTTCTAGCCGTGCCTTTCAAGCAAATGAAGAGCAGACAGATTTAGAAATCTATGGACCTCAAGGTATCAAATCTTTCGTCTTGACTAGCATTCGTGTGTCAGGTTCTCGTTTACCTTACCGTATTCATTTTCATGAGTTTGACCAAGACTCTCTAGGGAAAATTCTTGAAACAGATAAATTCACGGTTTATGCAGAGGAGTTGGACCATACTATTTTCTGTGTCGGCTACCGTGTCGTGCAAAAGGACCTAGATGGCACTCTGGATGCTAAAAAATTAAAGGCTGCCGGCGTACCATTTGGACCGCTTTTTGGTAAAATCAAAAACGGTCAGGATATAGTCCTAGAAGACGGCACCGAGATTAAGGCAGCAGACTATATCTCAGCGCCACGTCCAGGTAAGATTATCACTATCTTAGGTGACACTCGAAAAACCAATGCCAGTGTGCGTCTGGCTGTCAATGCAGATGTCCTTGTCCATGAGTCCACTTATGGTAAAGGTGATGAGAAAATTGCCCGCAATCATGGTCACTCAACCAATATGCAGGCTGCCCAAGTAGCGACAGAAGCGGGAGCCAAACGACTCTTGCTCAACCATATCAGCGCCCGTTTTCTTTCAAAGGACATTAGCCAGCTTAAGAAAGATGCTGCAACGATTTTTGAAAATGTACATGTGGTCAAAGACTTGGAAGAAGTGGAAATCTAGAAGATTGAGAAAGGATAAGTATGTCTACGATTCTCATTACAGGAGCTAGTGGTGGCCTAGCTCAAGAAATGGTCAAACTCTTGCCAAATGATCAACTGATCTTGCTAGGTAGAAACAAGGAAAAATTAGCTCAACTATACGGAAATCATCCACAGGCTGAATTGATTGAAATTGATATTACCGACGCTCAAGCTTTAGAAGAACTAGTTGCTGAACTCTATCAGCGTTATGGTAAGATTGATGTCTTAATTAACAACGCTGGATATGGGATTTTTGAAGATTTTGACAAGATTTCTGATCAAGATATTCATCAAATGTTTGAGGTCAACACCTTTGCTCTCATGAATCTATCCCGTTTGATTGCGGCTGGTATGAAGGAGATTCGAAAAGGTCATATCATCAATATCGTTAGCATGGCAGGTCTGATAGCTACTGGCAAGTCTAGCCTTTACTCTGCGACCAAGTTTGCGGCCATTGGTTTTTCAAATGCTTTGCGCCTTGAACTCATGCCCTATGGTGTCTATGTGACAACTGTTAATCCAGGACCTATCCGTACAGGATTTTTCGACCAGGCAGACCCGGATGGGATTTATCTCAAGTCGGTTGATCGTTTCCTACTCGAGCCAGATACAGTAGCTAGAAAGATTGTCAAAACCATAGGAAAAAACAAACGGGAAATCAATCTTCCTCTCTTACTGAATCTAGCCCATAAGTTTTATACCCTCTTTCCCAAGTTAGCAGATAAGTTGGCTGGGGAAACCTTTAACTATAAGTAAAAATGCTATTCCCTTGAGGAATGGCTTTTTATTTTTTTCGGTTGCTAATTTGTAGAAAAATACCACATGATAAACAGGCAGTTTATAACGATTAAGCCCATTTAAGGTATAAATAGAGATAGGAAAGCAGAAAAGAGAGGATAAACTTCAAGTCTAACATAACTAAAAGTATATCTATAGCGGAAGCTTATGAAGTCAAGATAAAATAGGATTAAAAGAACTTGCCCTTTGTCAGATTGATTAGACTGTAAATTGGAGTTAGGAATATTCTTAGAATAGATGAAGAAAATAAAAAAATTAAAAATGTTAAAACATCTTGACATTTTATCGATTTAGAGTATAATAAGAAATGTAAAGAGCTCTTGACATTATTACAAAAATTTGGAGGAACAAAGCCATGAAAAAGATGGATGAAATGGACAGAGATATTCAGTTGCGTTCTGAGGAGTGGGGCTATAAAACAGCGCTTTTGGGTTTATGTGCATGGACAGGATTTAATATCTATCAAGCACTTGTTGGTGGTGGCAAACTTGAAATGCTTCCTTGCTTAATTTTGATCTTATCTGTAAGTGTGCAAGGATTTGCTCAAACCGCAATGAAACGTAATATGATTGCTGGTGATGAAGAGTATAAAGAACCAAATAAACTTGTTCAAGGAGTAATTTTGATGGTTGTTATCCTTATCGTAGTATTGGCTCTTGGCGTTTATTTTTTTCAGAAAGACTAATGCTGTATGAAAAATAATATCAAACAGTTAAGAAAGTCTGAGGGACTACGTCAGGAAGATATGGCAAGAATATTAGGCGTTAGTCGACAAACCATTATTGCTATCGAGAATGACAAGTACAATCCTACACTTGAACTAGCAATGAAAATTGCAAGGTTGCTACGACTACATGTTGAAGAAATTTTCATTTTAGAAGATTAAAGATATCAGATAGCATTTATTCTAATCATCTGATTCGTAATGATGAGAGAGTTTTCCGGTTCATGGAAACTCTCTTTTTAAAGCTCAAAAAGAGTCTACTCAATTTTACCTTTGTCTATCTTATATATCTATCGTAAAACTGGTATAAAATTTGCAAATAAACAGCTAAAATAGTATACTAGAACTAGCAATTATGAAAACGTTTGCGCAAGAACTGTAGTAGATTATTTAGGAGACACAATATGGAATTAACGGCCATTTATCATAGACCAGAATCAGAGTATGCTTATCTTTACAAAGAAGGTCAGCTACATATCCGAATCAGAACCAAGAAGGATGATGTCCAGAAGGTTATCTTACATTATGGAGATCCCTTTATTTTCATTGAGGATAAGTATGAAGCTAAGAAAGAAATGACTAAAGTAACCTCAGATGCCCTATTTGACTATTGGCAGGTTACAGTCTCTGTTGATTTTGCACGGATTCAATATCTCTTTGAGCTCCTTGATGAGAAAGGTCAGGGTGTTTTTTACGGTGATAAGGGGTGTGTAGAACATACTCAAGAAAACTTAGACGCTGAAGGAAATGGTTTCAAGCTTCCATACATTCACGAAATTGATGGTTGTCAGGTTCCTAGTTGGGTTTCAAATACCGTATGGTATCAGATTTTCCCAGAACGCTTTGCTAATGGCAATCCTAATTTGACCCCAGATGGAGCTCGAGAGTGGGATGCAGAGATTGCGCCTAACAGGGATGATTTTTTTGGTGGAGATTTACAAGGAATTATCGACCATCTAGACTATCTTAAAGACTTAGGAATCACAGGACTTTATCTATGTCCGATTTTCGAAGCGACGACCAATCACAAGTATGATACGACGGATTATTTTGAAATCGACCGTCACTTTGGAGACAAGGAAGTCTTCGCTAATCTCGTCGAGGAAGCCCACAAACGTGGCATCAAGATCATGCTAGATGCGGTGTTTAATCATATCGGCTACCAGTCGACTCAATGGCAGGATGTCCTAAAAAATGGAGAAAAGTCAGTTTATAAAGATTGGTTCCATATCCAAGAATTTCCAGTTACTGAGGATAAACTTCAGAATCCAAGAGAACTCCCTTATCATACCTTTGCCTTTGCTAGCTACATGCCTAAGTTGAATACAGCTAATCCGGAGGTTAGGGACTATCTTCTCAGTGTTGCTACTTACTGGATTGAAAATTTTGATATTGATGCTTGGCGCTTGGACGTTGCCAATGAAATTGACCATCAGTTCTGGAGAGATTTCAGAAAGGCAGTTCTCGCTAAAAAACCTGATTTGTATATCTTAGGTGAAATCTGGCATACCTCACAACCTTGGCTAAAAGGGGATGAGTTCCATGCAGTTATGAACTACCCACTTTCTGAAAGTATCAAGGACTATTTCTTGCGTCAGCATAAAAAGACGGGGCAATTTATTTCAGAAATCAACAGCCAGTCTATGTACTACAAGCAACAAATCTTAGAAGTGATGTTTAATCTTCTGGATTCTCACGATACCGAACGTATCCTCACAACTGCCAATAGAAATATCCAGCATGTCAAGGCAGCCCTAGCCTTCCTCTGTCTGCAAAGAGGTACCCCTTGTATCTATTATGGGACAGAGCTGGCACTAATAGGTGGACCAGACCCTGATTGTCGACGTGTTATGCCTTGGGACCGTGTATCTGAGGAAAATGACATGCTGAACTTCATGAAGCAATTAATCCAAGTTCGTAAGGAAGTGGCAAGCATTATTCAGCATGGAAATTATCACTTAGAAGAAGTGAAACCAGATGTTCTTGCCTTGAGCTGGAACTACCAAGGAAAAGAAGTTCAAGCGATTTTTAATCAGTCTAAAAAGGATTTTGTCTTGGACAGAGATTCTGTTGATTTGGCAAGTCATTGTCAAACAAAAGATGGTCAACAAATCATCCTGCCAGATGGATTTGTGGTTTCTGTAGATTTAATGTAAGGATTCTTGAGTATTTATCACTTATCATCTTCATAATACTAGCTACTACAGTTGACACTTGTAAAAACAGTATTTGATAAATAAAAAACAATGTAGAAAGCCCTTTGTGGCTTTTTTATTTTCATAAAAATGGTAAAATAGTAAGAGTAGAAATGGAGTTCTGGATATGAAACGAATCGATCAATTTAAAAATAAAAAAGTCCTTGTTCTTGGTTTGGCAAAATCGGGCGAGTCTGCAGCCCGTCTGTTAGATAAACTCGGTGCCATTGTGACGGTCAACGACAGCAAACCTTTCGAAGAAAACCCTGCTGCTCAAGGATTGTTGGAAGAAGGGATCAAAGTAGTGACAGGTGGACATCCCTTAGAATTGTTGGATGAAGACTTTGCATTGATGGTCAAGAACCCAGGAATCCCTTACAGTAATCCTATGATTAAAAAAGCTCTTGATAAGGGAATGCCAGTCTGGACAGAGGTTGAATTGGCTTACTTGATTTCAGAAGCACCTATTGTAGGAATTACAGGTTCAAATGGGAAGACAACCACCACAACTATGATTGGTCAGGTCTTGACTGCAGCAGGACAAAATGGTCTCTTGTCTGGAAATATTGGCTATCCTGCTAGCCATGTTGCCCAAACTGCGACAGATAAGGATACCTTGGTGATGGAACTGTCTTCTTTCCAATTGATGGGTATTGAGTCTTTCCATCCTGAGATAGCAGTTATTACCAACCTGATGCCGACACATATCGACTACCATGGTTCATTTGAAGCCTATGTAGCTGCCAAGTGGAATATTCAAAAAAATATGACTGCAGCAGATCACTTGGTTTTGAATTTTAATCAAGATTTGGCAAAAGAATTAGCAGAAAAAACACAAGCAACAGTTGTCCCATTTTCAACACTTGAAAAAGTTGACGGTGCCTACCTTGAAAATGGTCTTCTCTACTTCCGTGGGGAAGCAGTCATGGCAGCTGATGAGATTGGTGTCCCAGGTAGCCACAATGTGGAAAATGCACTCGCAACTATCGCCGTAGCTAAAATTCGTGGTGTAGATAACGAAACAATTAAAGAAACCTTGTCTGCCTTTGGAGGGGTCAAACACCGCCTTCAATATGCCGATGAAATCAATGGGGTAAAATTTTATAACGATAGTAAGTCAACCAACATCCTTGCTACTCAAAAAGCTTTATCAGGATTTGATAATAGTAAGGTCATCTTGATTGCCGGTGGACTGGATCGTGGAAATGAATTTGATGAATTGGTGCCAGATATTAAAGGACTCAAGAAAATGGTCATCCTAGGTCAGTCTGCAGAACGTGTCAAACGAGCAGCGGACAAGGCAGGGGTTGAATATGTTGATGCGACAGATATTGCCGATGCAACACGTAAGGCTTATCACCTAGCAGGAACAGGAGATATCGTGCTTTTAAGTCCAGCTAATGCTAGCTGGGATATGTATCCAAACTTTGAGGTACGTGGAGATCTCTTCCTTAAGACAGTAGCGGAGTTGAAGGGCTAGTATGAAAAAAATTGTATTTACAGGTGGAGGGACAGTCGGACACGTCACTCTCAATCTTTTGTTAATGCCTAAGTTTATCGATGATGGTTGGGAAGTCCACTATATCGGAGATAAGCATGGGATCGAACACCAAGAAATTCTTAAATCTGGCTTGGATGTGACCTTTCATTCGATAGCAACGGGGAAATTGCGTCGTTATTTTTCATGGCAAAATATGGTTGACGTTTTTAAGGTAGCTTTTGGAATACTTCAATCTCTCTTTATCATGCTACGACTTCGTCCACAGGCTCTCTTTTCTAAGGGAGGATTTGTATCGGTTCCACCAGTGATTGCTGCGCGAGTATGCAGAGTACCAGTTTTTATCCATGAGTCAGACCTCTCCATGGGCTTAGCTAATAAAATTGCCTACAAGTTTGCGACCAAGATGTACTCTACTTTCGAGCAAGCGTCTAGTCTCACTAAGGTAGAACATGTAGGAGCTGTGACCAAGGTTTCTGGATCTACAACGGAAGAACCAGAGGAAATGATAGATATCCGAACTTGTTTCAACGCCAAACTGCCAACACTTCTTTTTGTCGGTGGTTCTGCTGGAGCTCGTGTCTTTAACCAATTAGTTACAGACCACAAGGAAGAGTTGACCAGTCACTATAATATCGTTAACCTGACAGGGGATGCTAGTTTAAATGAATTAACTACTAACCTTTATCGTGTAGATTATGTGACGGAACTCTATCAACCACTCATGAATCTGGCTGATGTTGTCATCACTCGTGGTGGTGCCAACACCATCTTTGAACTCCTTGCTATGGCTAAATTGCATGTCATTGTGCCACTGGGGCGTGAAGCTAGCCGTGGAGATCAGATTGAAAATGCAGCTTACTTCGTGAAAAAGGGCTATGCTGAGGAGTTGCAAGAGAGTGATTTGACCTTGTCTAGTTTAGAAGAAAAAGTAAATCAACTCTTGACCAACAAAGAGATTTACCAAAACACAATGAAGAATTCTCATGAATTAAAATCTGTGGCAGATTTTTATGAGCTTCTAAAAAAAGATTTATCATAAGGAAAATTGATGTCAAAAGATAAAAAGAATCAGGGCGCTCAAGGCAAAGAATTGTCAGAGTGGCAAAAACGAAATCAAGAATATCTTCAAAAGAAAGCTGAAGAAGAGGCGAAACGTGCCGAAGAAGAAGCTCGAGAAAGAGAAGAACAAGCGGCAAAGTCTACTTCTGAAAATACTCAAGAATTGTCAGAATGGCAAAAACAGAACAAAGAGTATTTGACTAAAAAAGCAGAAGAAGAATCTGCAATTTCTGAAGAAGTGGACGAAGAAACCGAAAAAACGGAAGAGGATGATTCGGATGCTAGTGCTGAGGTTTCAGATGAAAAGGTTGAAGAGAAGGACACAGAAGAAACAAAAGCATCTCAAGAAGAATCTAAGAGTCAAGACGAAGTAGAAACTGAAAAGATTGAGGAAGAGACCAAGGAAACTACAGAGAACACAACTAAAAATAAACCCCAGAAAGCTCCTATCTCATCTGTACATATCTGGCGAGCAGTTTCAGTTCTCGTCCCAAGTTTTTTAATCTTGTTCTTGTCTATTTATCTGCTAACTCCTCTATCTACTCTGAAACATATTGAAGTGACAGGAACAGATCATACAAGTGCAGACCAAGTCAAAGAAGCTTCTGGGATTAAGGATAGTGACTATACGATCAGCTTGCTCTTAAATAAAGATAAGCATGCAGAAATGGTCAAATCAAACCACTGGATTGAATCAGCTAAGATCGTGTATCAATTCCCAGTTCACTTTACCATTGAAGTCAAAGAATATGAAATTGTCGCCTATTCAGTTTCAGGAGATAACTATTATCCAATCTTATCTAGCGGAAGTATTGAATCAACAGCCGTTACTGCTGCTAACTTACCTGAAAAGTATATATCTGTTCTCTTTAACGATGAGGAACAGATAAAAACTTTAATTTCTCAGCTAAATGATGTGAGTCCAGAAATCAAGCAAGAGATTGAGAAGATTGAACTTGCACCAAGTAAGGTAACAAGCGATCTTCTTAAGATAACCATGAATGACTCAGATGAAATTTTGGTTCCTCTATCAGAACTAGGGAAGAAATTACCCTACTATAGTAAAATTAAGCCACAGTTAACAGTTCCTAGTGGGATTGATATGGAAGTTGGTATTTATAGCTATAGCTTGGCAGATAAAGCTCTAGAAGAAGCCAGAATCAAAGCCCAAGAAGAGGAAAAGAAGAAAAAAGAAGAAGAGGAAAAGAAAAAACAGGAAGAAGAAAAGCAAACACAAACTGAGCAAGGAAATCGAGGACAAACAACACAAACGACTCAAACCACTCAAACAAGGCAGAGTCGTTAAGTATCAAACAATATTATTCAGTTTGATAATTGATCCTCTTTTTGACGAAGACAGTTACTTGTTTTTACTTGACAAGTCCCGCTTTAAATAATAGAATAGTAAAAAACCTTTAAAGCAGTCCAGAGAGGCAGCTAAGGTTAGACGGTGAAAGGGTAAATTCTACCCATTTTTCGTGGAACCTTGCTGTAGGCAGGTTCCTTTTTTCATGCTCTCTAGCTAACAAAGGTAAAAGGAGAAAAGTATGCGCGAATCTCGTCCGGTTATTGCTCTTGATTTTCCAAGTTTTAAAGAAGTCAAGGAATTTTTAGCTCTATTTCCAGCAGAAGAAAAACTCTATGTTAAAGTTGGAATGGAGCTCTATTACGCTACAGGTCCGGAGATTGTTTCTTATTTGAAAGGCTTGGGACATAGCGTCTTTCTGGATCTCAAACTCCATGATATACCTAATACAGTCAAGTCAGCCATGAAGGTTTTGTCTCATCTGGGCGTTGATATGACCAATGTTCATGCGGCAGGTGGTGTAGAGATGATGAAGGCTGCGCGTGAAGGCCTTGGCAAAGAAGCGAAATTGATTGCTGTTACCCAGTTGACTTCAACCTCTGAAGAGCAAATGAGAGACTTTCAAAATATTCAAACCAGTCTTCAAGAATCGGTTATTCACTATGCAAAGAAAACTGCTGAAGCGGGATTAGATGGAGTAGTTTGCTCGGCTCAAGAAGTAAAACTCATCAAAGAAGCTACCAACCAAAACTTTATCTGCCTGACACCGGGAATTCGTCCAGCAGGAGCCGCTGTTGGAGACCAAAAACGTGTCATGACACCAGCAGATGCTTATCAAATCGGTAGTGACTACATCGTTGTCGGACGCCCAATCACTCAGGCAACTGATCCAGTAGCAGCTTATCATGCTATCAAGGATGAATGGAACCAAGACTAAAATTAAAGAATTAGATTATAAAAACAAAAGGAGAAAACCATGACACTTGCTAAAGACATTGCTAGCCATCTATTGAAAATTCAAGCCGTTTATCTCAAACCAGAAGAACCTTTCACATGGGCATCAGGTATCAAGTCACCGATTTATACAGATAACCGTGTGACCCTTGCTTATCCAGAAACTCGTACCTTGATTGAAAATGGTTTTGTGGAAGCTATTAAAGCAGAATTCCCAGAGGTAGAAGTGATTGCAGGAACAGCCACAGCAGGAATTCCTCACGGTGCCATCATTGCTGACAAGATGAATCTGCCATTTGCTTATATCCGTAGCAAACCAAAAGATCATGGTGCTGGAAACCAAATCGAAGGCCGTGTAGCTCAAGGGCAAAAAATGGTCGTTGTTGAAGATTTGATTTCAACTGGTGGTTCGGTTCTTGAAGCCGTAGCAGCTGCTAAACGTGAAGGAGCAGATGTGCTTGGTGTCGTGGCTATCTTCAGCTATCAATTACCAAAAGCAGATAAAAACTTTGCGGATGCTGGTGTCAAACTAGTGACTCTTTCAAACTACAGTGAGCTCATTCACCTAGCACAAGAAGAAGGCTATATCACACCAGAAGGGCTCGATCTCCTAAAACGTTTCAAAGAAGACCAAGAAAATTGGCAAAAAGCTTAATCTATTGAAATTACAAAGCTTTAAACTCCGATTTTAACTGAAATATTATATCTAAAATCATAACCATCCGCTTAACGGGTGGTTATGATTTGTTTTAAAAAGAAATTCATTTTTAAAAAATTTTAGTGTAGATATTAATGATACTAGCTTACAGGAGGAAGTTATTCATTATCAAAAACTATTGGCATTTATTCATCTAGGAATAATATGTATTTTTATCATAATGATAGAAATTATTTACCATGTCTGTAGGATGAAATTTCCAGGCAAATGTTTTGAAAAGATCATGAAAAAGAGTTAAGATGTTTATGTAAGAATAAGTAAACGCTTACTCAACAAGGAGGATATTTTATGTCATATAAAACAAGCAATGCAGAAGGACCTGTAGATTTCATTAACACCTACGATTTGGAGCCTATGGCGCAACAAGTTATTCCAAAGGCAGCATTTGGTTATATCGCTAGTGGAGCGGAAGATACCTTTACTTTACGGGAGAACATCCGTGCCTTTAACCACAAACTCATCGTTCCGCATACGCTTTGTGATGTGGAAAATCCAAGTACAGAGATTGAATTTGCAGGTGAAAAACTATCTTCACCAATCATTATGGCTCCTGTTGCGGCTCATAAATTAGCAAATGAACAAGGGGAAGTAGCTACTGCACGTGGTGTGCATGAATTTGGTTCTCTCTATACAACCAGCTCATACTCAACAGTAGATCTGCCAGAAATTACGCAAGCCCTTCAAGGAACACCACATTGGTTCCAATTTTACTTTAGTAAAGATGATGGGATTAACCGCCATATCATGGATCGTGTTAAAGCTGAAGGGTATAAGGCAATTGTCTTGACTGCAGACGCAACCGTGGGGGGCAATCGTGAAGTTGATAAACGTAATGGTTTCGTCTTCCCAGTTGGGATGCCAATCGTAGAAGAATACCTACCTGAAGGTGCTGGTAAGTCAATGGACTTTGTTTATAAATCAGCTAAACAACGTCTCTCTCCACGAGATGTAGAATTCATCGCTGAATACTCAGGTCTACCCGTTTACGTTAAAGGTCCTCAATGCCGTGAAGATGTTGAACGTTCTCTTGCTGCAGGTGCATCTGGTATCTGGGTAACCAACCACGGTGGACGTCAAATCGATGGTGGCCCAGCCGCCTTTGACTCACTTCAAGAAGTAGCAGAAGCAGTTGACAAACGTGTACCAATTGTCTTTGACTCTGGTATTCGTCGTGGTCAACATGTCTTTAAAGCCTTGGCTTCAGGAGCTGACTTGGTAGCTATTGGGCGTCCTGTTATTTATGGTTTGGCTCTTGGTGGTAGTGTTGGTGTCCGTCAAGTATTTGAGCACTTGAATGCAGAATTGAAGACAGTCATGCAGTTATCTGGAACACAAACTATTGAAGATGTGAAACACTTCAAACTTCGTCACAATCCATACAATCCAACTTTCCCAGTTGATCCTCGTGACTTAAAATTGTATTGATAAAGTAGAAAACCTCCACTCCAAGTGGAGGTTTTTGAGTTATGTCTTTGTAAACATGAAAGAGAGTTTAAAAAGTGAACTTAACGAGTATATAAGAAAAAATTTTAATACATTTTAAATTATTTTAAAATTTTTAGGAAATTTAGTTGACAAATGTAGATTTTAGGAGTATAGTAATAATTGTGATTGACAAATGTAGATTTTGGAGGAGATGATTATGCAGATGTTTTGGTAAATTTGTAATGAGGAGAAAAAAGCAGAATGTATTAACTTTATAGTTGACAAATGTAAATTTTCAGAGTATACTCATATTTATAATTTACAAATGTAGATTTAGAAAGGAGAAGCCATGCAAATTTCCAATGCGGAATGGCGCATCATGAAAATTATCTGGATGGAAGGCAAGCAGACCAGCAGGGATTTGATCGCCGTCTTGTCCGAGCGCTTTGACTGGTCCAAGTCGACCATCAAGACCCTCTTGACGCGCTTGGTTGAAAAGGGCTGTCTGACCAGAGAAAAATCTGGCAAAGCCTTTGTCTACTCGGCTTTGTTGAAGCAGGACCAGAGTTTAGACTTGGTGGTTGAGGAGGTGAAAGACAAGGTTTGCTCAAAAAGAATTGTCCAGGTGCTTGAAAACTTGATTCAGGAGAGTGACTTTACGCTTGCAGATCTTAATCAGCTGCAGCAGGTCCTCGAAGAAAAGAAAGCAGAGGCTGTCGCAACAGTCCGCTGCAATTGTATGTAATAGAAAGAAGGAAATTCCATGTTTGGATTGTTAATTAGTATTGTTTGTTTACTTTTGGTTGCTTTTATTGCTTGGTGGTTCTTTGCAGAGCATGAAAAGGTAAGCGGCCACGCTCGTCAGAAATCAGGTTATCAAGAAATTGAAGTCGAAGTCATGGGGGGCTATTCGCCTGAAACCATTGTCCTGAAAAAAAATGTTCCAGCCCGGATCATCTTTAATCGCAAGGATCCATCTTCATGTCTGGCTCAAGTGATCTTTCCAGATTTTGGCGTTCATGAAGATTTGCCTTTAGGTGAAAAACATGTCATTGAAATTACGCCAGAAAAAGCGGGCGAATATGGGTATTCATGTGGAATGAACATGATGCATGGTCAAATGATTGTGGAATAAAGGAGTAGGTATGGTAGAAAAACAAAAAGCAGTTGTGGAAAACGGAGTGCAAAAGATCCGTATTACAGCAGAAAAGGGCTATAGTCCCAAAGAATTTCAACTTCAAAAAGGGATCCCTGCTGAAATCACCTTCCATCGGGTCAATCCTTCCGGCTGTTACAAGGAAATTTTGTTTGAAGATCAGGGGATTTTAGAGCCTTTGGAAGTCGGTGTGGATAAGGTGATATCCTTTACCCCGACAGAAACAGGGGACTTCGAGTTTTCATGTGGAATGAAGATGCAAAAGGGTTCCTACACGGTTGTGGAAAAACGCCGTCGTGTCTTAGGTTTACTGGGTCGCTTTTGGATTACTAGTATCTTTACTCTTCCTTTATTGATCTTGATGATCGGGATGATGGCAGGATTTGTATCCCATTCAGTCAGTCACTGGGGGACTTTTCTAGCGACAACACCGATCATGTTGGTAGCAGGAGTTCCTTTTATCAAGAGTGCCTGGGCCTCATTTAAGAAGCACCATTCCAATATGGATACCTTGGTAGCTCTTGGAACCCTGGTAGCCTATGTCTATAGTGTATTTGCCCTTTTTACTGGTCAGCCAGTATACTTTGAGGCTGCGGGTTTTATCATCTTCTTTATCCTCTTAGGACAAGTCTTTGAGGAACGGATGCGTAACAATGCCTCCGAGGCTGTGGAAAAGTTGTTGGATTTGCAGGCAAAAACGGCTCAAGTTCTCCGTGATGGGAACTATGTCGAGGTGGCGGCAGAAGATATCCAAATTGATGACTTGATTCGGGTCCGTCCTGGGGAAAAGATTGCGGTTGATGGGACGATTGTAGAAGGAAGTACGACCATTGATGAGTCGATGGTGACAGGTGAAAGCTTGCCTGTAGAAAAATCAGTTGGTGATGCAGTTATCGGCTCCACTATCAACAGCAATGGGACCATTCTCTTTAAGGCTGAAAAAGTCGGTAGTGAGACCCTCTTATCTCAAATTGTGGACTTTGTCAAAATGGCCCAATCCAGTCGTGCTCCCATTCAAGATTTGACGGATAAGATTTCAGGTATCTTTGTTCCAGTGGTGACGATTTTGGCCATTGCGACTTTCTGGGTTTGGTCCGTGCTTCTGGGCGCGTCGCTTCAAGAGGCCATGCTCTATGCAGTCTCTGTCCTCATTATTGCCTGTCCTTGTGCCCTTGGTTTAGCAACCCCAACAGCCCTGATGGTCGGAACCGGCCGTAGTGCCAAGATGGGGGTTCTGATTAAAAATGGAACAGTTCTTCAAGAAGTGCAAAAGATTCAAACCGTTGTGTTTGATAAGACAGGGACTATTACCATTGGCCAACCACTTGTAACCGATGTTGTAGGAGATGAAGCGCGTGTCTTGACACTGGCTGCTAGTCTTGAAACTTTTTCAGAACATCCACTAGCCCAAGCGGTGTTATCCCAAGCAGAAGAAAAAGGTTTGGTGTTATCCCCTGTGGAAAACTTCCAAGCGATTGAAGGAAAAGGGGTCCAAGGTCAGATCGACCAGCAGTTGGTGACCTTGGGAAATGGCAAACTTCATGACGGGACAGCGATGGATCCGGAGCTTGAAAAACGGATGGTAGAGTTGCAAGAGCAGGCCAAAACAGTGATCAGTTTGTCTGTGGATGGGCAAGTGATTGGCTTGATTGCCATTCAAGATGCTCCGAAGGCCAGCTCAAAAGAAGCGATCAAAAAGCTCAAAGAACGGGGCTTGAAAACGGTCATGTTAACGGGGGATAATGAACGGGTGGCCCAAGCTATTGCTAAGCAAGTGGGAATTGACACCGTCATTGCTGATGTCCTTCCTCAAGAAAAAGCTAGCGCCATCCAAAAACTGCAAGAAACTAGCAAGGTCGCCTTTGTTGGAGATGGGATCAATGATGCTCCAGCTCTCTCGATCGCGGATGTGGGGATCGCTATGGGATCTGGAACGGATATTGCGATCGAGTCCGGTGGCATCGTGCTCACGCAAAATGATTTGCTTGGCGTTGTGCGCGCCTTTGACATGAGTCAAAAGACCTTCCGCAGGATCTTACTCAATCTCTTCTGGGCCTCTATCTACAATATCCTTGGGATTCCAATTGCTGCTGGAGTCTTTGTAGGACTGGGATTGACCCTCAATCCAGAACTTGCAGGATTGGCCATGGCCTTTAGTTCAGTATCTGTTTTAATTAGCTCTCTCATGCTTAATTTTACTAAAGTCGATTAAAAAGGCGGTCTTAACCGCTTTTTTCTATTCTAAAACAGATTTTCGAAACGCTTCCAAACTGTACTGTAATAGAGAATGAAAGTTTCTGAGCAAATTCTTATGAATCTGAAAACAAATGTGATAAATTAGGATTGTAAATTTACTGAATCGTTTTCAAATAACATATAAAAGCGCTTTTTGTAAATGACAATATTAATTTAAGGAGAGTTATACTTATGACTCAAGGAAAAATTACTGCATCTGCAGCGATGCTTAATGTATTGAAAACCTGGGGCGTAGATACTATCTACGGTATTCCATCAGGAACACTTAGCTCCCTAATGGACGCTTTGGCTGAAGACAAAGATATCCGTTTCTTGCAAGTTCGTCACGAAGAAACTGGTGCACTTGCAGCGGTTATGCAAGCTAAATTTGGTGGCTCTATCGGGGTTGCAGTTGGTTCAGGTGGACCTGGTGCGACTCACTTGATCAATGGTGTTTACGATGCAGCTATGGATAACACTCCATTTCTTGCTATTCTTGGATCACGTCCAGTTAACGAGTTGAACTTGGATGCCTTCCAAGAGCTTAACCAAAACCCAATGTACAACGGTATCGCTGTTTACAACAAACGTGTAGCTTACGCAGAACAATTGCCAAAAGTCATTGACGAAGCTTGCCGTGCTGCCGTTTCTAAAAAAGGTCCAGCTGTTGTTGAAATTCCAGTAAACTTTGGTTTCCAAGAAATCGACGAAAACTCATACTACGGTTCAGGTTCATACGAACGTTCATTTATCGCTCCTGCTTTGAATGAAACTGAAATTGACAAAGCAGTTGAAATCTTGAACAATGCTGAACGTCCAGTTATCTATGCTGGTTACGGTGGTGTGAAAGCTGGTGAAGTGATTACTGAATTGTCACGTAAAATCAAAGCACCAATCATCACAACTGGTAAAAACTTCGAAGCTTTCGAATGGAACTACGAAGGTTTGACAGGTTCTGCTTACCGTGTTGGTTGGAAACCAGCCAACGAAGTGGTCTTTGAAGCAGACACAGTTCTTTTCCTTGGTTCAAACTTCCCATTTGCTGAAGTTTACGAAGCATTCAAGAACACTGAAAAATTCATCCAAGTGGATATCGACCCTTACAAACTTGGTAAACGTCACGCCCTTGACGCTTCAATCCTTGGTGATGCAGGTCAAGCAGCTAAAGCTATCTTTGATAAAGTAAACCCAGTTGAGTCTACTCCATGGTGGCGTGCAAACGTGAAGAACAACCAAAACTGGCGCGATTACATGAACAAACTCGAAGGTAAAACTGAGGGTGAATTGCAATTGTATCAAGTTTACAATGCAATCAACAAACATGCTGATCAAGACGCTATTTACTCAATCGACGTAGGTGACACTACTCAAACATCTACTCGTCACCTTCACATGACACCTAAGAACATGTGGCGTACATCTCCACTCTTTGCGACAATGGGTATTGCCCTTCCTGGTGGTATCGCTGCTAAGAAAGACAATCCAGATCGCCAAGTATGGAACATCATGGGTGACGGTGCATTCAACATGTGCTACCCAGACGTTATCACAAACGTTCAATACGACCTTCCAGTTATCAACGTTGTCTTCTCAAATGGTAAATATGCCTTCATCAAGGACAAATACGAAGACACAAACAAACACTTGTTTGGTTGTGACTTCTCTAATGCTGACTATGCGAAAATCGCTGAAGCGCAAGGTGCTGTAGGATTTACAGTTGACCGTATCGAAGATATCGATGCTGTTGTTGCAGAAGCTGTGAAACTCAACAAAGAAGGTAAAACTGTTGTTATCGATGCTCATATCACTCCACATCGTCCACTTCCAGTAGAAGTACTTGAGTTGGATCCAAAACAACACTCAGAAGAAGCTATCAAAGCCTTCAAGGAAAAATACGAAGCAGAAGAACTCGTACCATTCCGCCTCTTCTTGGAAGAAGAAGGATTGCAATCACGCGCAATTAAATAATTCCTCTCGTCGAAAATCAAATGTAAACATTGTAGATTTTATACTTTGATTTTCATAGAGAGAATCTTAAAAGACCGGGGAAATCCGGTCTTTTTATGGAGGACAGTAAATGAATTTAAATCAATTGGATATCATCGTTTTAAATGTTCCCCAAGTCTGTGCTGACTTGGAGCGTATTTTGGATAAGAAGGCAGACTATGTTGATAACAGTTTTGCTCAGTTCACGATTGGCAGTCACTGTCTTATGTTCTCACAAAGCCATTTGATACCTCTGGAAAATTTTCAGTCAGGAATCATCCTACACATTGAAGTTGAAGATTTGGAACAGAATCAAAAGCGGTTAAAAGAGATTGGTACCGAGATTTTACACGGTCCTTGTGAAACGGATTGGGGTACAGAGTCCTTATTAGTTAAAGGCCCTGCTGGTCTAGTCATTGATTTTTATCGTATGAAATAGGATGCTAGTCATTTGAAGTTAACCTTAATGATTCTTAAAACAGAATGTGCGAATATGAACTATTGAAAGATCGGAGCAATCCGGTCTTTTTTTTCTTGTCTTTTTTGTTAAATTTGTTAAAATAGCTTCATAACAATATTCTAAGGAGAAAAAAATGCCCACAATTTTCTTTCTATTATTTGGTTTAATGGTTTTAGGCTTTGCTGCCTTCACCTATTTCATGTTCGACATTTTTATCTTTAGTAATTACAGAAATGCCAAGAGATGCACCGAAAGAACGGAAGGAGTTATTATCCGATATTCCTATGCTCTTTATAACGGGATTAGTCTCCCAGTGGTTGAGTACACTGTTGATGGGAACCGATACAAGGTTTTAGGGCCGAAATTTCTATATGCGATTTCAAATACAATCAGTACTCCCTTGGGGTCAATCGTATCTGATGTCAAAATGGATAATTTTGAAGATGGGGAAATTCCTCAGGTTTTAAGATACAAGATTTATAGGAACAGTTTCATCTCTTTAACAAAATCACCTTTAATGGAACGATTCCCAATTGGTGGAAATGTAACTGTTTATTATGACCCTAAAAAACCAAAACATTCCTATGTAGAAAGACCTTTAAAACCAGGTCGTTATGCATGGTTGACTAAATGTTTAGTTTATTTCCTTGTTTTTCTGATGGTTGCTCTAGCTTTCTTTATCATGTTAATTCTTCCAAATCTTATGAACTAATAGTTTCTTGTAGATTTATCAAAAGTATGAAATCCATATCGTTACTATTTTTACAAAATCTTCTCCCTAATTTATAAGATATGAAAAAGAGTTCAACTAGAACTCTTTTTTTGCTATAATGAGGGGAGAAAAATCAGACAGGAGAATAAGATGTCAGAACCATTATTTTTACAATCAGTTATGCAAGAAAAAATTTGGGGTGGGACTAAACTACGTGATGAGTTTGGCTACGACATTCCTAGTGAAAAAATCGGAGAATATTGGGCAATCTCAGCTCATCCAAATGGAGTATCTAAGGTAGCCAATGGCCGCTATCAAGGAACAGATCTCGCTACTTTGTATGCGGAACACCGTGAGTTATTTGGCAACCGTCCAGAGTCAGTATTTCCACTCTTGACTAAAATCCTTGATGCCAATGACTGGCTCAGTGTCCAAGTTCATCCAGACGATGCTTATGGACTAGAGCATGAAGGCGAACTTGGAAAGACAGAGTGCTGGTACATCATCGCTGCAGATGAGGGTTCAGAGATTATCTATGGTCACACTGCTAAGTCAAAAGAAGAACTCCGTCAGCAAATCGAGGATAAGAACTGGGATGCCTTGCTGACAAAGATTCCTGTTAAGGCTGGAGATTTCTTCTATGTACCAAGTGGAACCATGCATGCTATCGGTGCAGGTATCTTAATCCTTGAAACGCAACAGTCTAGTGATACCACCTACCGAGTTTATGATTTTGATCGCAAGGATGACAATGGCAACTTACGCGAGCTTCACCTCGAAAAATCCATCGATGTTTTAAATATTGGTGAGCCAGCTAACAGCCGTCCTGTGACTGTCAAAGCAGATGATTTGCGTTCGACTTTACTTGTTTCTAATGATTTCTTTGCAGTTTACAAGTGGGAAATCACAGGAAAAGTTGAATTTGAGAAGACGGCTGACTACAGCTTGTTTAGCGTCTTAGCTGGTCAAGGGAAACTGACTGTAGACGGAAAAGACTATCCAATTCAAAAAGGTAGCCACTTTATCCTTCCAAGTGATGTTGAAGCTTGGACCTTGGAAGGATCAGATTTAGAATTGATTGTAAGCCATCCATAATAAAAAAGGCTTGAGAGATATTCTCAAGTCTTTTTTTTGTATTTACATAAATTGGGCGATAAAGACCACAATGATGATAATTGGGATGATGAAACGAAGTAGGAAGAGCCAGACTTGGAAAAGTCCTTGTTTCCATGGTGTTTCATCAAGATGCAATTCCTCCATAGCGAGTGTTTTTTTAAAGATATAGCCTGTAAAGAGGGACAAGCAAAGGGCACCAAAAGGCATGAGGAGATTGGAAACCAAGAAATCCATGGCATCAAAGAAGGTTTTCCCAAAGATATGGACATCAGTCATCACACCATGTGATAGAGCTGAAGGAATACCAAAGACAAAAGTTAAAACTCCTAAAATCATACTCCACTTGGCACGCTTACGATTGTCTTGGTTGGTGATGTTACCAACGTTGATCTCAAGCATAACGACTGAAGAGGTTATCGTCGCAAAGATGAAAAGCAAGAGAAAGAGAATATAGAAAATCGTACCTAAAGGCATCTTGTCAAAGAGTTGTGGTAAAACGATAAAGAGGAGACTCGGTCCACCTTCAGATTGGATATTAAAGGCTGACATAGCAGGGAAAATCGCAAGTCCCGCCATGATAGAAACTGAGATGTTCAAGGCTACGATGGAAATTCCTGATTGAACCAGATTGGTCTTCTTATCCAAGTAAGAAGCGTAGGTCAGCATGGCTGTAACTCCAAGGGACAGGGCAAAGAAAGATTGCCCTAGGGCATAAAGTAGTCCAGCACTTGTCAGTTTTGAAAAGTCCGGTTTGAGGAAGTATTTGACCCCTTCCATAGCGTTTGGCAAACTAAGAGAACGCCCGATAATAACAACAAAGATAATAAAGAGTAGGGGCATCATAACCTTAGATGCTCTTTCAATCCCTTTTTGAACACCGTGTGATACTATGAAAATATTCAAGAAAATGAAGAATGCTTGGGCTCCAAGCGCAATGACTGGATTCGAAATGATGGAAGAGAATTGCTGAGCATAATCTCCATTACCAATCAGGTGGAATAATCTCCCAATCTTGATACCAAGGTATACCAGAATCCAACCTCCAATGACACTATAAAATGAGAGAAGGATGAAAAGGGCGAAGGCACCAATCCAACCAATAAAGTTGTACTTTTGATTGTTTCCAAGCTTGCCAAAGGTTTTGATTGCTGATACGCCAGCGCTTCGACCAAGAGCAAATTCAGCCAGTAAGAGAGGAAATCCAATCAACAGTGTCGAAATGAGAAAGACCAGTAAAAATCCTCCTCCACCATTAGTTGCAGTCATGTAAGGAAACTTCCAAACAGCTCCAAGACCAATAGCAGAACCAGCAGATGCAAGGATGAAGCCCAGTTTTGATCCCCATTGCGATTTTTCAGACATCGTTAAAACTCCAATCTATTTTTAAAATAAGAAAAGGCTACTTGAAATCGTCAAATAGCCTTCTCTCAATTGCTCTGAATGAGCTTTTTATTTGATTGATAGACTTGATTATCCTATCATGATTTTTGAAGTCTGTCAAGAAAGCGATTATCATATTTTCATAAAAAATATGATAAAATACTTGACTCTACCCTAAGGTAAGGGGATATACTATTCATGTGAGGAGGAAATCATGTACCATATCAAAGAAGCTGCTCAACTTTCAGGTGTCTCCGTCAAGACCCTGCATCACTATGACAAGATAGGACTCTTGGTTCCGTTAAAGTCAGAAAATGGCTATCGAACCTATAGTCAGGATGATTTGGAACGACTTCAGGTCATTCTTTATTACAAATATCTAGGCTTTTCTTTAGAAAAAATAGCAGAGCTATTGAAGGAAGAAAAGACGGACTTGTTACCACATTTGGCAAGACAGTTGGATTACCTGACTCGAGAAAGACAACATCTGGATACCTTAATTTCAACCTTACAGAAAACCATTCAAGAACAGAAAGGAGAAAGAAAAATGACCATTCAAGAAAAATTCACTGGATTTAGCTATCAAGACAATCAAAAATACCACCAAGAGGCGGTAGACAAGTATGGCCAAGAAGTTATGGATCAAGCCCTTGAGCGTCAAAAAGGACGAGAGGATGAGGCTGCAACAGCCTTTAATCAAGTCTTTCAAAGCTTAGCTCAAAATCTCAAAGATGGTCTGCCGATAACAGCATCTGAAAACCAAGAGGAAGCAACCAAGCTCTTGCAAGCTATTCGTACTTATGGATTTGACTGCTCTATGGAGGTCTTCGGTTATATCGGCCAAGGATATGTCTATAATCCAGAGTTCAAGGAAAACATTGATAAATTTGGACCTGGAACAGCTCAATACACTTCAGATGTTATTGCCCACTATGTTCGAACTCAGACAAAATAAAAATCGGCGGAGTAATCTCTGCCGATTTCTTACTTTTAAGTTTAGTCAAAATGCAAGCTTCCTGCCACCCAGCCGGTACAGAGGGCGGAAGTGATGTTAAAGCCACCTGTGTGGGCATTGATATCTAGTACCTCGCCAGCAAAGTGAAGTCCAGGAACCAATTTACTTTCCAGTGTTTTAGGATTGATTTCCTTGAGACTAACACCTCCTTTGGTCACAAAGGATTTAGCCAAGGACATCTTACCAGTCACAGGAATTTTGAGAGCCTTGATAGATTGGACAAGCTGGTCACGTTCTTTTTCAGTTAGCTGTTTGACTTTTTCTGGGTAGCCTTGCCCAGAGAATTCTGCCAAGCGTTCTGGGAGCAAAGTATTCAAGGCGTTTTTCAAGGATTTTTCACGGTTTTCTTCTAGAAAATTTACTAAGTCACTTTCAGAAAGTTGTGGCAAGACATCTAAAGAGAGGATTTCACCACCCTTGATAAAGCTTGACATACGTAGAGCAGCAGGGCCTGATAAACCAAAGTGGGTAAAGAGCAGATCATGAGTAATGACGTGCTTGCCATAGCTTAGAGTCACATCATCTAGAGAAATTCCCTGCAAGGCCTTGTGTGGGAAATCCGTCAATAAGGGACTCTCGGCCGCCTCAAGTTCGGTGATGGTATGTTTGAAATGACGCGCAATCTCATGACCAAAACCAGTAGAGCCAGTAGAAGGATAAGATTTGCCACCTGTTGTGACAATGAGTTTATCACAAGTGAAGGTCTGGTCTGCTGACTTAAGGACAAACTGGTCGTCGATCTTTTTTACAGAAACAATCTCTGTTTGAGTCATGACTTGTCCGCCTAGCTCCGTGATTTTCTTTTCCAGTGCTTCGATAATGGTCCGAGATTTGTCACTGGCTGGAAAGACGCGTCCATGGTCTTCTACTTTTAGTTTGACCCCATTTTCCGTGAAAAAATTAATGATATCATGGTTATCGAACTGGGAGAAGACGCTGTAAAGAAAGCGCCCATTTCCGGGAATGCCGGCTAATAGGTCATCTAGGGTTCCATTGTTGGTGACGTTGCAACGACCACCACCAGTTCCGGCTAATTTTTTTCCAAGTTTTCGATTTTTTTCGATGAGAAGCGTTTTCTGCCCGTAAAAGCTACTGGAAATAGTAGCCATCATTCCAGCAGGACCACCTCCGATGACAATCGTATCAAAATGTTTCATAGAAATATTGTACCATAAAAAAACAAGAGATGATAAGTCATCTCTTGTCTGATTTATTAGTTGATTTCATATCCCATGAGAAGACCACCCTCTTCAGCATAAAAACTACAAAGTCCAGAAGTTGGAATGATTTTAATATTTGCTGCTGGGAATTTTTCACGCAAAAGCTCTGAGAGCTGTTGGCAGAATTTTTCATTGCTGCGGTGAGCCATGACGATACGCCCACCAGCATAGCCAGCTTTAATTAACTCTTCATAGGCAGCTTGAAGAGACTTTTTAGCACCACGAGCTTTTTGGAGTAGTTCTAAGGTTCCGGTTTCACTTGCTTCGCCCACCATACGAATATTGAGAAGTCCAACAACTGTTCCAATCAGTTTGCTTAAGCGTCCGTTTTTAACAAGGTTATCAACTTTAGCAAGAACGAACAACAACTTGGTTTTTTCTTGATAAGTAGTAATAACTTCAACGACTTCTTCAAAAGAAAGTCCTTGGTTGATCAAGTCATTGATTTTCTCAACAATTAAGTCAACCTCCCCACCAGCAGACAAACTATCAATAACATGAATCTGTGCGTCAGGGTGTTCTTCGAGATAAATATTCTTTGCTAATTGAGCACTATTGTGGCTACCAGACAGAGTTCCAGTGATAGTTACTACAAAAATATGTTTGGCACCTTCGAATGCTCTTAAATAATCATCTGGACTAGGGCAGGCTGATTTAGAAGCTTCAGAAGTAGCATACATGGTTTCCATCATCTGATCAATATCCAGATTGGCATCATCGGTAAATACTGTATCTGCTACCTGAATCGTTAATGGGACACTGACAAACTCAGTATCAGAAGCAAGGTTTGCCAGTTGGCGATAATCACAACCAGAGTCAGCTACAATCTTCCAAGTCATAGAAATTCTCCATCTTTATCACTTATACATTGACAAAGGTTCTGTCTTTTTTTACAATTATATCATGAAAGCCCTTGAAACAAAAGTAGTACCTCTCTGTTGTCACAAGTAGAAAGAAATTGTTATGTCTGAACGTAAAATATCTGAAAAATCGCTTGAGAACCTAAGAAAATCAAATCAAGAATCTAATTTGCTAACCAGAGAAGCGATTGAAACAGCTCTTTTGCAACTCTTGGAGAAAAAGGAGTTAGCTAAGATTAGCATTTCTGAGTTAGTTAAGCGTGCTGGCGTTTCTCGTGCAGCCTTTTATCGAAACTATGAATCCAAAGAAGAGATTTTAGAAAGTGTCTTTAAGCGGAGCGTCCATAACATCATGGAGCAATTGAGCCATTACGATGTCAAAACAGACCTTTATCTGGTTTGGGTTCACCTCTTTCGAGAAGCCAAGAAAGAAGCTAAGGTTATTCAACTTGCCCTAGATTATCACTTAGAAAAAATCTTTGTGCAAGCTATGCAAGAATTTTTAGAAAAATATTATGGAAAATCTAAAGGAGTCAGTAGCTATCTGCATTCTTTTTGGAGTTCCGCTATCGTATCGGTTTTACTTAAATGGATCAAGGATGGGATGAAGGTTCCTGCTGAAAAAATCGCAGATTTGCGCTTGCCATTTTTTAAAAAATAAATCAAGAGGAAAGAAGCTATGATAGAGAAAAGACTGGCTTGGGATGAGTATTTTGCTGCTCAAGCTTTATTGATTGCTAATCGTTCAACTTGTAAACGTGCTAAGGTAGGGGCCGTTTTAGTCAAGGATAACAAGGTTATTTCAACAGGTTATAATGGATCTGTATCAGGAACAGAGCATTGTATTGACCATGATTGCCTAGTGATTGAAGGCCACTGTGTGCGCACTCTTCATGCAGAGGTAAATGCTATTTTGCAAGGGGCAGAGCGTGGCGTTCCAAAAGGTTTCACAGCCTATGTTACTCATTTTCCATGTCTCAACTGCACCAAGCAATTGTTACAAGTTGGCTGTGAGCGGGTCGTTTATATTAACCAATATCGAATGGATGACTATGCCCAACACCTTTATCATGAAAAAGGAACAGAGTTGACTCATCTACCACTTGAAACAGTTCAGCTAGCCATTAAGGAAACTGACCTGATATAGAATATGAAAAAACAAATGGTTTAGAAAGATTTTTAAACCATTTTTTGGTATAATTAGAAGAACAAATTGAAAGTAGGATACGCATAAATGGCAAAACTTGAAGTCATCAATCACCCATTGATTCAACACAAATTATCAATCTTACGTCGTACAGATACCTCAACAAAAGCTTTTCGTGAATTAGTTAATGAAATAGCCATGTTGATGGGGTATGAAGTTCTTCGTGATCTTCCTTTAGAAGATGTAGAAATTGAAACACCTATTACTAAGACTGTACAAAAACAGATTGCTGGTAAAAAACTAGCAATTGTCCCAATCTTGCGAGCGGGTATCGGGATGGTTGATGGATTATTAAGCTTAGTACCAGCTGCTAAAGTGGGCCATATTGGTATGTACCGTGATGAAGAAACACTTCAACCAGTCGAATACTTGGTAAAATTACCTGAAGATATCAATCAACGTCAAGTTTTTGTGGTTGATCCAATGCTTGCAACTGGTGGTTCAGCAATCTTGGCTGTTGATTCCCTCAAAAAGCGTGGGGCTTCAAACATTAAGTTTGTCTGCCTTGTCTCTGCTCCAGAAGGAGTAAAAGCTCTTCAAGAGGCTCACCCAGATGTTGAAATCTTTACAGCAGCCTTGGATGAACATTTGAACGAACACGGATACATCGTTCCAGGTCTTGGTGACGCTGGGGACCGTTTGTTCGGAACTAAATAAGATTCTAAGCTTACACTAAATCTGATAATTGGTTTTAGTTTCGAAAGAAGGTTGAATTTTTGTATCTGTCTAAAAGAATAGAGCAAAATTTTGACCTTTTTTGACTAAAAAGATATAATAATCCTGTATCGAGTCGTTTGACTAAGAAATATTGAAATCAGAAGGAGAAATGAATGATTCCTGTAGTTATTGAACAAACAAGTCGTGGAGAACGTTCATATGATATATACTCACGCCTTTTAAAAGATCGTATCATCATGTTGACTGGACCAGTTGAAGACAATATGGCGAACTCAGTTATTGCCCAGTTGCTTTTCTTGGATGCTCAAGATAGCACAAAAGATATCTACCTTTATGTAAATACTCCTGGGGGTTCTGTATCAGCTGGTTTGGCAATTGTAGATACCATGAACTTTATCAAGGCAGATGTCCAAACTATCGTTATGGGGATGGCTGCATCCATGGGAACAATTATTGCATCAAGTGGAGCAAAAGGTAAACGCTTCATGCTTCCAAATGCTGAATACATGATTCACCAACCAATGGGTGGTACAGGTGGCGGAACGCAACAGTCAGACATGGCTATTGCTGCTGAACACTTACTCAAAACCCGTAAGAATTTAGAGCAAATTCTTGCAGATAATTCTGGTAAATCAGTTGAGCAAATCCATGTAGATGCTGAACGTGATTACTGGATGAGTGCTCAAGAAACTCTTGAATATGGATTTATCGATGAAATTATGGCCAATAATTCTTTGAATTAATCTACTAAAGCAAACTCGACTGAGTTTGCTTTTTTTGCTATAATGGGATAAAGATTCTTTAGAAAGTGGATTTACTATGTTTGAAAAAGAGAGCCGGTCTGGCTTGATTGTCTACCTTTATTATAATCGTGATGCCAAAAAACTTCAAAGTTACGGCGATATTTGTTATCATTCAAAAAAACATCGTTATGTACAATTATATGCACCTACTCAAGAGATAGAAGAGATAGCCAATCGTTTGGAAAAAGAAAAATTTATTAAGGATGTTCGATTGTGTCATATCCAAGAATTGGAGATGCCATTTGTTGGAAGTCTTTATAAATATAAAGAAAACGTTATCATTGAATAAATTGAGTTATATGAGTTGACAATTGTCAGATAATTCGGTATATTCTTAACATATAAATGAATTATGAATTCAAAAAGGAGATAAACATGAAGAAAAAATTTGCATTCTCACTTGTAGCTCTTGCAAGTGTAGCAGTTCTTGCTGCGTGTGGTGAAGTAAAATCAGGTGCATCAAATGCAACTGGTAATACAATTGGAGATACGATTAAAGTTGGTTTCAACTTTGAGGAAACTGGAGCAGTAGCGGCCTACGGAACATCTGAACAAAAAGGTGCTCAACTTGCTGTTGATGAAATCAACGCGGCTGGTGGTGTTGACGGTAAAAAAATCGAAGTAGTTGATAAAGATAATAAATCTGAAACAGCTGAAGCTGCGTCTGTTACAACTAACCTTGTAACTCAATCAAAAGTATCAGTAGTTGTCGGACCTGCTACATCAGGTGCAACTGCTGCATCTGTAGCAAATGCTACTAAAGCAGCAGTTCCATTGATTTCACCTAGTGCTACTCAAGATGGACTTACAAAAGGTCAAGACTACCTTTTCATTGGTACCTTCCAAGATAGCTACCAAGGAAAGATTATCTCAAACTATGTTTCAAACAAATTGAACGCTAAGAAAGTTGTCTTGTATTCTGATAACTCAAGCGATTACGCTAAGGGTGTTGCAAAAGCCTTCCGTGATTCTTATCAAGGCGAAATTGTTGCAGACGAAACCTTCGTATCAGGAGATACAGATTTCCAAGCAGCTTTGACAAAAATTAAAGACAAAGATTTTGATGCGATTGTCTTGCCAGGGTACTACACAGAAGCTGGTAAAATTGTAAACCAAGCTCGTGGTATGGGAATCAATAAACCAATCATCGGTGGTGATGGCTTCAATGGTGAAGAGTTTGTTCAACAAGCAACTGCTGAACGCGCATCAAATATCTACTTCATCTCAGGATTCTCAACTACTGTTGATGTTTCAGATAAAGCAAAAGCCTTCCTTGAAGCTTACCGTGCAAAATACAACGAAGATCCTTCAACATTTGCAGCTCTTGCTTATGACTCAGTTTACCTTGTAGCTAACGCAGCAAAAGGTGCAAAAACTTCAGTTGATCTCAAGAACAACCTTGCTAAAACACAAAACTTCGAAGGTGTTACAGGCCAAACAAGCTTTGATGCAGATCACAACACTGTGAAAACAGCCTTCATGATGACCATGAATAATGGTAAAGTAGAAGCGGCAGAAGTCGTAAAACCTTAATTTTATAGATATCGTAAATGGGGAATGAGCTTTTACTCACTCCCTGTTTCGGTGTTTATAAAGGGATTATTTTTTTATATAAATCCTAAGAAAAATAATTAGAAAGAGTGAACCATATGCTTCAACAACTTGTCAATGGTTTGATCCTAGGGAGTGTTTATGCGCTGCTAGCCTTGGGTTATACCATGGTTTATGGAATTATCAAACTCATTAACTTTGCCCACGGTGATATCTACATGATGGGTGCTTTCATGGGTTATTTCTTGATTAATTCCCTACAATTAAATTTCTTTTTAGCTTTAATTTTATCGATGATTGGTTCAGCCATTCTCGGTGTTATCATTGAGTTTCTAGCTTATCGCCCACTGCGTCATTCAACTCGTATCTCTGTACTGATTACAGCTATCGGGGTATCCTTCTTATTGGAATATGGAATGGTCTATCTGGTGGGTGCCAATACACGTGCCTTCCCTCAAGCAATCCAAACTGTACGATACGACTTGGGGCCAATTAGTCTTACTAATATCCAATTGTTGATTTTGACTGTCTCGATTGTCTTAATGATTCTTTTGCAACTTATCGTACAAAAAACCAAGATGGGGAAAGCTATGCGTGCCGTTTCTGTAGATAGCGATGCAGCTCAGTTGATGGGGATTAATGTAAATCGCACTATCAGTTTTACTTTCGCATTAGGTTCAGCTCTGGCTGGGGCAGCAGGTGTCTTGATTGCCCTTTATTACAACTCTCTCGAACCATTGATGGGAATGACTCCAGGTATTAAATCTTTCGTTGCTGCCGTTCTTGGTGGTATCGGTATCATCCCTGGTGCAGCTCTTGGAGGTTTTGTAATTGGTCTATTGGAAACATTCGCAACGGCCTTTGGTATGTCTGATTTCCGTGATGCGATTGTGTTTGGAATCTTATTGTTGATCTTGATTGTAAGACCAGCAGGTATTCTTGGTAAAAATGTGAAAGAGAAGGTGTAAGCCATGAAACAAAATTTAAAAGCAAATTTAGCCTGGCTTGGTCTTTTGGTCGCAGGTTTTATCTTGATCCAAGTTTTAGTTTTAGCCGGGGTCCTCAATCTTTTCTATATCCAGATTTTAGAACAAATCGGTATTAATATTATCCTTGCTGTTGGTCTGAACCTCATCGTTGGTTTCTCAGGTCAGTTTTCACTGGGACATGCTGGGTTTATGGCAATTGGTGCCTATGCTGCAGCTATTATCGGATCTAAATCTCCTACTTATGGTGCTTTCTTTGGAGCAATGTTGCTAGGAGCCTTGATATCTGGAGCTGTTGCTTTGATTGTCGGAATTCCAACGCTTCGCTTAAAAGGTGATTATCTTGCTGTTGCAACTCTGGGTGTTGCAGAAATTATTCGTATTTTCATCATAAACGGTGGAAGTCTTACTAATGGTGCTGCTGGGATTTTAGGAATTCCAAATTTCACAAGCTGGCCAATGGTTTATATTTTTGCAGTCCTTACGACGATAGCGACTTTGAATTTTCTTCGTAGTCCGATTGGGAGAACGACCTTATCTGTTCGTGAAGACGAAATTGCAGCAGAGTCTGTAGGTGTCAATACCACTAAAATTAAAATCATTGCCTTTGTTTTCGGAGCCATTACAGCAAGTATTGCAGGTTCTCTCCAAGCTGGATTTATCGGTTCTGTAGTTCCAAAGGATTATACCTTTATCAGCTCCATCAATATCTTGATTATCGTCGTATTTGGTGGCTTAGGATCAATTACAGGGTCAATTGTTGCTGCTATTGTTCTTGGAATTTTGAATATGCTTCTCCAAGATGTGGCTAGCGTTCGTATGATTATTTATGCTCTGGCTTTGGTACTTGTTATGATTTTCAGACCAGGTGGTCTTCTTGGAACATGGGAATTAAGTCTGTCACGCCTCTTTAAAAAAGGTAAGAAGGAGGGACAAAACTAATGGCATTACTTGAAGTAAAAAATTTAACCAAGCATTTTGGTGGTTTAACGGCTGTTGGAGATGTAACTCTTGAATTAAATGAAGGGGAACTTGTTGGCTTGATTGGTCCAAATGGAGCTGGTAAAACAACTCTTTTCAACTTGTTGACAGGAGTTTATGAACCAAGTGAAGGGACAGTAACCTTGGATGGACATTTATTAAATGGGAAACAGCCCTATAAGATTGCCTCTCTAGGACTTAGCCGCACCTTCCAAAATATTCGCCTCTTTAAGGATTTGACAGTTTTAGAGAATGTTTTGATTGCTTTTAGCAATCATCATAAAAAGCATGTTTTGGCTAGTTTCTTCCGTTTACCTGCCTATTACAAGAACGAAGAAGAACTAGAAACAAAAGCGATGGACTTGCTGAAGATTTTTGAACTCGATAAGGATGCTCAAACTCTTGCCAAAAATCTTGCTTATGGCCAACAACGTCGTTTGGAAATTGTTCGTGCCCTTGCTACAGAACCTAAAATTCTCTTTTTGGATGAGCCTGCAGCGGGTATGAATCCACAAGAAACTGCAGAATTGACTGAGTTGATTCGTCGCATCAAGAATGAATTCAACATTACTATCATGCTGATTGAACATGATATGAACTTGGTCATGGAAGTTACTGAGCGTATCTACGTCCTTGAGTACGGTCGCTTGATTGCACATGGAACTCCAGAAGAAATTAAGAGCAATAAACGAGTTATCGAAGCTTATCTAGGAGGTGAAGTCTAATGTCTATGTTAAAAGTTGAAAACCTCTCAGTACACTACGGTATGATTCAAGCTGTACGTGATGTGAGCTTTGAAGTCAATGAAGGAGAAGTTGTTTCCCTCATCGGTGCTAATGGAGCTGGTAAAACAACCATTCTTCGTACCTTGTCAGGCCTTGTTCGTCCAAGTTCTGGTCGAATTGAGTTTTTGGGGCAAGAAATCCAAAAGATGCCTGCACAAAAGATTGTGGCATCAGGACTTTCTCAAGTACCAGAAGGACGTCATGTCTTCCCTGGTTTGACTGTTTTGGAAAATTTGGAGATGGGTGCCTTTCTAAAGAAAAATCGAGAAGAAAACCAAGCAAATCTAAAAAAAGTCTTTTCACGTTTTCCACGTTTGGAAGAACGAAAAAACCAAGATGCAGCTACCCTCTCTGGTGGTGAACAGCAGATGCTTGCTATGGGACGTGCGCTCATGTCAACACCGAAACTTCTTTTGTTAGACGAACCATCAATGGGACTTGCTCCGATTTTTATCCAAGAAATTTTTGATATTATCCAGGATATCCAAAAACAAGGAACAACCGTTCTCTTGATTGAACAAAATGCCAATAAAGCACTTGCTATTGCAGATAGAGGCTATGTACTTGAAACAGGAAAGATTGTCCTATCAGGAACAGGAAAAGAACTCGCAGCATCAGACGAAGTCAGAAAAGCATATCTAGGTGGCTAAAAAGGTCTAGGGGACCTTTTTAGTCGGCAGATAAAGATTGCCAAGCAATCCACATTAGTCTGGGGGAGCTTTTTAGTCGGCGGATAAAGATTGCAAAGCAATCATACAATCTACATAAGTATAAAATCAAGGGCTCTAAGTTGAGCTCTTTTTCGTAAAGTCCTTCAGATTTTTCTGAATCTTGAAAAAGAAATGAAAGCGTTTGATAGCTTTTCGCAAAAAGTGTATAATAAAACTATAAATATAAAGGAGATTTCCTATGGCAGTTAAAGATTTTATGACTCGCAAGGTCGTTTATATTAGTCCAGATACAAATGTAGCACACGCAGCCGATTTGATGCGTGAACAAGGCTTACACCGTCTTCCTGTTATTGAAAATGATAAATTAGTAGGCCTTGTAACGGAAGGTACAATAGCAGAAGCTAGTCCATCTAAAGCAACTAGTCTTTCAATCTTTGAGATGAACTACTTGCTTAACAAGACAAAGGTAAAAGATGTCATGATTCGTGATGTTGTTACTGTTTCAGGCTATGCAAGTTTGGAAGATGCAACTTATCTCATGCTAAAAAATAAGATTGGTATTTTACCAGTTGTTGACAATGGCCAACTATACGGCGTTATTACGGATAGAGATGTATTCAGAGCCTTTCTTGAAATTGCTGGCTATGGTGAAGAGGGAATTCGTGTTCGTTTTATCACAGAAAATGAAGTTGGAGTTTTAGGTAAGATTGTTTCTTTAATCGTTGAGGAAAATCTTAATATCTCTCATACTGTTAATATTCCACGTAAAGATGGTAAGATCATTATTGAAGTTCAAATTGAGGGAACGCTTGATCTTAATTCCTTGAAGAAGAAATTCGAAGAAGAGGATATTCTCGTAGATGAAATTGTAAAAACTTCTGCTAAAAAACTCTAAAGAGTAAACTATTATTGTTTTACACTTGCGAAAAAAATTTTTTTCTAGTATAATAGTTTATTGTGAGCAAACCTCACTTACCCCTTGCAATGTCTTGGGGTCATTAGACCAAAAGGAGGAACATATCAATGGCTAAATACGAAATTCTTTATATCATTCGTCCAAACATTGAAGAAGAAGCGAAAAACGCTTTGGTAGCACGTTTTGACTCTATCTTGACTGACAACGGTGCAACTGTTGTTGAATCAAAAGATTGGGAAAAACGTCGTCTTGCATACGAAATCCAAGATTTCCGTGAAGGACTTTACCACATCGTTAACGTTGAAGCAAACGATGACGCAGCTCTTAAAGAGTTTGACCGTTTGTCAAAAATCAACGCTGACATTCTTCGTCACATGATCGTCAAACTTGACGCGTAAGAAGGTAGATTATGATTAACAATGTTGTACTTGTAGGGCGTATGGTACGTGACGCTGAGTTGCGTTATACCCCATCAAATGTAGCAGTTGCTACTTTTACTCTTGCAGTAAACCGTACATTTAAGAGTCAAAATGGTGAGCGTGAAACTGATTTTATCAATGTTGTCATGTGGCGCCAACAGGCTGAAAATCTTGCTAACTGGGCTAAAAAAGGCTCACTTATCGGGGTGACAGGTCGTATTCAGACTCGTAGTTACGATAATCAGCAAGGACAACGTGTCTATATCACCGAAGTTGTGGCTGAAAATTTCCAAATGTTGGAAAGCCGTAGCGTGCGTGAGGGACATACAGGCGGAGCTTACACAGCCCCAACTGCTAACAATGCAGCACCTACAAATTCAGTACCAGACTTTTCACGTGATGAAAATCCATTCGGAACAACAAATCCTTTGGATATTTCAGATGATGATTTACCATTCTAATGGACAATTAATACTATAAAGGAGAAAAAACATGGCTCAACAACGTCGTGGCGGATTCAAACGCCGTAAAAAAGTTGATTACATCGCAGCAAACAAAATTGAATATGTTGATTACAAAGATACTGAGCTTCTTAGCCGTTTCGTTTCAGAACGTGGGAAAATCCTTCCTCGTCGTGTAACAGGAACTTCAGCTAAAAACCAACGTAAAGTAACAACAGCTATCAAACGCGCTCGCGTAATGGCTTTGATGCCTTTCGTAAACGAAGATTAAAAAAAAGACCCGGTTGGGTCTTTTTTTCAGGTCCAGTGGACCTCTTTTTCATGAGCTTGAAAACAAGAAAGCGAATTAAGACCCGGTTGGGTCTTTTTTTCACGAGCATGGAAATGTGAGAGCGAGTTGAGGTTCGGGTAGACTGCTTTTTTACAAGCTGGATAGGGTTAGTAGGGAATTTCATCAGTTTATGGTATAATGAATAGAGTGAGTTAAGGAGGTCTTGCAATGGATGCCAAGTTAAGATACAAGGCTAAGAAGATTAAGGTTATCTTTTTTGATATAGATGATACTTTACGTAATTCAAAGACTGGCTTTATTCCAAGTACTATTCCTACAGTATTTCAACAATTGCGCGATAGAGGAATCTTGACAGGAATTGCGACTGGTCGAGGCATTTTTGGCGTCGTACCAGAGATTAAAGCCCTCAAGCCTGATTTCTTTGTAACCTTGAATGGTGCCTATATTGAAGATAAAAAAGGTAGTGTTCTGTATAGTCATAAAATCGCTAGAGATAAGGTTGAGGAGTATATTGCTTGGACAAAGGAAGTGGGAATTGACTACGGTTTGGTTGGTAGTCATGAGGCTAAATTATCTAGACGAACAGAGATGATTAGCCAGGCCATCGATCCAATTTATCCTGATTTAGAGGTGGACCCTGATTTTTACCAAAAAGAAGATATTTATCAGATGTGGACCTTTGAGGATCAGGGAGATGATTTGACTTTGCCTGAAAGTTTAGCATCAACTTTGCGTATGGTACGCTGGCATGAACATTCATCAGATGTTGTGTCTATCTCTGGTTCAAAAGCAACTGGAGTAGCCAAAGTGGTAGACCAATTAGGTCTTAAACCTGAAAATGTCATGGTTTTTGGAGACGGTCTTAACGATTCAGAACTCTTTGATTATGCAGGTATTAGTGTTGCTATGGGAATTTCTCATGACAACATCAAAGAAAAAGCAGATTATATTACAAAAACATTAGAAGAAAACGGCATTTTTGATGCCTTAGAAGGATTTGGTATGGTAGAAAAAGAATTACATTTTCCACAAGTAGACATTGAAACAGTAGAAGGTCCGATTGCGACTATTAAAACAAATCATGGAGATATGCACATTAAGCTTTTCCCTGAACATGCACCAAAAACAGTAGCCAACTTTATTGCTTTATCAAAAGATGGTTACTATGATGGTGTCATTTTCCACCGTATTATTAAAGACTTTATGATTCAAGGTGGGGACCCAACTGGTACAGGTATGGGTGGTGAATCTATCTATGGTCAGTCATTTGAAGATGAGTTTTCAGAAGAACTTTACAATGTACGTGGAGCCCTTTCTATGGCTAATGCTGGACCAAATACAAATGGTAGCCAGTTCTTTATCGTGCAAAATCAACACTTGCCATATTCTAAGAAAGAAATTGCTCGTGGTGGTTGGCCAGAACCAATTGCAGAAATTTATGCAGAAAAAGGTGGAACTCCTCACTTAGACCGCCGTCATACAGTTTTCGGTCAACTTGCAGATGAAGCATCTTATAAGGTTTTGGATGCTATTGCAGGTGTGGAAACAGGTGCAATGGACAAGCCGGTTGAAGATGTAGTCATTGAAACGATTGAAATTGAGGACTAAAATGAAAATCGGTGATAAGTTAAATGGCCGTATTACTGGGATTCAGCCTTATGGTGCTTTTGTTGAGTTAGAAACAGGAGTGACAGGACTGATTCATATCTCAGAGATTCGGACAGGATTTATAGAAAATATCCATGACGTTTTAAAAGTTGGTGAAGAAGTACAGGTTCAAGTGGTTGATTTTGATGAGTTTACTGGGAAAGCTAGTCTTTCCATCCGTACTTTAGAAGAAGAAAAACATCAACTACCAAGACGGAGACGCTTTTCAAGCGATCGATACAAATATGGTTTTGCCCCTTTAGGACAGATGATGCCAATATGGACTAAAGAAGCTCTTTCGAATCTAAATGAGATGAAACATTAGGTCATTCAAATATGTGAAGAAGCTGACGTGACAAATTAGGAAAAATGATGGAAGAACAGTTATTAAAATCAGGTGAGAGAATCAATCAACTATTCTCTACGGATATCAAAATCATTCAAAATAGAGAGGTTTTTAGCTATTCGGTGGATAGTGTCCTCTTATCACGTTTTCCACGTTTTCCTAAAAAGGGCTTAATTGTGGATTTTTGTGCAGGCAATGGGGCTGTCGGACTTTTTGCTAGTAGTCGTACCAAGGCGAAAATCCTATCTGTAGAAATCCAAGAACGTCTAGCAGATATGGCAGAACGCTCAGTTCGTTTAAATAGCTTAGAAGAACAGATGCGGGTCATTTGTGATGATTTGAAAAACATGCCTAATCATCTTCAAGGAAGCAAAGTAGATATGATTTTATGCAATCCGCCTTATTTCAAGGTAGATCCTCATTCTAATCTGAACGAGAGCGAGCATTATCTTTTGGCTAGGCATGAGATCACAACTAATTTAGAAGAAATTTGTAGAAGTGCTCAAAAAATTCTCAAATCAAATGGCCGGTTGGTTATGGTGCATCGTCCAGATCGATTGCTAGATATCTTAGATAGGCTCCAACAACACAATTTAGCTCCAAAACGTCTACAATTTGTTTATCCTAAGCGTGAGAAGGAAGCTAATATGCTATTAATTGAAGCTATTAAAGACGGTTCCACTAGTGGCTTCAAGGTTTTGCCACCATTAATCATTCACAATGATGATGGCACTTATACACCAGAAGTTCAAGAGATTTACTATGGAAGTTAAGGCTTATATGTATGTAGTTGAGTGTTGCGATGGTTCTTACTATACAGGTTATACAACGGATGTCAAAAAGCGAATCACAGTCCATAATAGTGGCAAGGGAGCAAAGTATACAAGAGCCCGATTACCAGTAAAACTCATCTATGCAGAAGGATTTACCAGTAAGGAAGAAGCTATGTCCGCTGAGGCACTTCTCAAACGTAAGAAGAGAGCACAGAAAGAAAGCTATCTCAAAGAAAATCAAGATAAAAACATTGCGGATGATATAGAAATGTAGTGAAGGAGCCTTTCGGGCTCCTCTTACTTTTGTCAAAAATTGAAAAAAATGCTACAATAAAGAGAATAAAGAAACGAGGTATTATCATGTCTAAGATTCTAGTATTTGGTCACCAAAATCCAGATTCAGATGCTATCGGTTCATCTGTAGCTTTTGCTTACCTTGCAAAGGAAGCTTACGGTTTGGATACAGAAGCGGTGGCTCTAGGTACTCCTAATGAAGAAACAGCTTTTGTATTGGATTATTTTGGTGTAAAGGCACCACGCGTTATCACATCAGCTAAAGCAGAAGGTGCAGAACAAGTCATCTTGACTGACCACAATGAATTCCAACAATCAGTGTCAGATATCGCTGAAGTTGAAGTTTACGGTGTGGTCGATCACCACCGTGTGGCTAACTTTGAAACTGCAAGCCCACTTTACATGCGTTTGGAACCAGTTGGATCAGCATCTTCTATTGTTTACCGCATGTTCAAAGAACACAGTGTAGCAGTACCAAAAGAATTGGCTGGTTTGATGCTTTCAGGTTTGATTTCAGATACCCTTCTTTTGAAATCTCCAACCACTCACCCATCTGATAAAGTGATTGCGCCTGAATTGGCAGAATTGGCTGGTGTGAACTTGGAAGAATATGGTCTTGCAATGTTGAAAGCTGGGACTAACTTGGCAAGCAAATCGGCAGAAGAATTGATCGATATCGATGCGAAAACTTTTGAATTGAATGGTAACAAGGTTCGTGTTGCCCAAGTCAATACAGTTGATATTGCTGAAGTCTTGGAACGCCAAGCTGAAATCGAAGCAGCTATCCAAGCTGCAAATGCAGCTAACGGCTACTCTGACTTTGTCTTGATGATTACAGATATCGTTAACTCAAACTCAGAAATTTTGGCTCTTGGTGCTAATATGGACAAGGTAGAAGCAGCTTTCAGCTTCAAACTTGAAAACAACCATGCTTTCCTTCCAGGTGCTGTTTCACGTAAGAAACAAGTGGTACCACAATTGACTGAAAGCTTTAATGCATAATGATAGGTGGGGAAACCCATCGTTAAAAGGAGTTTCGGCTCCTTTTTTGCTAGGAGAGAAGTATGTTAGAATCTGGCGATTTGATTTTTGTGAGAGAAGATACGGAAATAGGACAGGCCATCCAGGAATCTACTGGTCACTATAGCCATGTGGCCATCTTTTTGGACGGCTTTATTTATCACGCTACTGGAGAAGCAGGTGTTGTCCGCCAAGAACCGGTAGATTTCTTTGAGTCTGATCGAGTCTACGATCTTTATCGCTATCCGGGAATTGATCTCAAAGAGGTCAAAAAGAAAGCAGAGAGCCACTTAGGGGTTCCCTATAATGCTTCCTTTTACCCAGATGGAACCGGTTTTTACTGTTCCCAATATATTGCAGCCATCTTACCCATTTTTGAGACCATTCCCATGAAGTTTGGGGATAATGTGCAGGAAATCAGTGATTTCTGGAGAGACTACTATAAAGAACTAGGACTAGCAGTCCCTCTGAATCAGCCCGGTACCAATCCTAGTCAATTAGCAGCATCTTCTCTTTTAGTTTGTAAAGAAAGGAATCTTTATGATTCAGATTTTTAATCCATCTCGTTTGACGCGACAGCCATTCTTTAGAGATTTGATAGCCTATCTTGATCAGCATGATGATGTTATTCTCCGTGAAATCAAGGCTCAGTATCCAGAAGTCGCAGTTGATAAGTATTTGGAGGAATATATTAAGGCTGGCTTGATTTTACGAGAGAACAAACGCTATTATCTCAATCTTCCCTTTCTAGAATCTACGGAATCTCTTGAACTGGATCGAGAAGTCTTTGTGAGAGAAGAGAGCTCAGTCTATCAGGAATTACAGGAGAAACTTTTTCAAACAGAATTGCGCAATCATACGAATGCAGCACTTTTAGTGGAAAAGACGGACTTTGCAAGACAAAAAATGACCTTATCCAATTATTTTTATAAGGTTAAACATCAGTATCCTTTAACAGCACAGCAGCAAGAGCTTTATGGGATTTTAGGAGATGTTAATCCAGAGTATGCTCTCAAGTATATGACAACCTTTTTGCTCAAGTTTCTTAAAAAAGACCAAGTCCAGCAAAAACGTCGAGACATTTTTGTGGATAGCTTAGAAATCTTAGGGTATATTCGAAAAAATGATGCAAGTAAGTACGAATTAGCAGTTGATTTTGATCGGGAGAGGCTAACTTTCTTTTTGATTTAACTTTTCTTTTTGAGCTATTTGTTTGACTTTGAGTAGGAATAAAGGTAGACTGAAACCAATCGATATTTTTATCGGAAAAATAAAAGGAGACAAATATATGTCAGTTGAAAATAAATTTGACCAAGCTAAAGGTTCTATTAAAGAAAGTTTTGGTAAACTTACTGGAGATAGTAAAACTCAAGCTGAAGGTACCACAGAAAAAACAGTTGCTAAGCTAAAAGAAGTAGCTGAAGAAGTAAAAGAAACTGTTGAAGGTGCAGTAAATGGTTTGAAAAACTCTTTTAAAAAAGAAGACTAAAAAACAAGGGATTTAATCCCTTGTTTTTGGTTTATAAGTAACGTTTGGCAATGGCTGCATCACCCGGGTACTCTTCTTTTACGCCGTTGATGATTTGGTAGCAATCCGCTCCTTTTCCTGCAAGGATGACTGCATCTAGTGGTTGACTGGTAACAGACATTGCAGTTTTAATGGCCTCTTCACGGTCGATGATTGTTTTAACGGGATGCTCAATGTAGCTACTGATTTCATCAGCGATTGCACGTGGATCCTCGTAGTTTGGATCATCTGTGGTGAGAAATACTTGAATTTCAGGATGCTTGTTTAAAAGAAGACCGAAATCTTTTCGGCGACTTTCTCCCTTGTTTCCTGTGGATCCGAGAACGAGTGCAATGTTACCGGTGTGATGTTCTTCAACAACGGAGATAAGTTTTGTAAGACTATCGCCATTGTGGGCATAATCAATGATAACCTTGGCTCCATTTTTCTGAGTCAGAACTTCCATACGACCTGGAACTCGAGTTTCAGCAATTCCTTTTTGGATATCCTCTAGACTAGCTCCGAGACGAAGACAGGCAAGACCAGCTGCAACAGCATTTTCTTGGTTGAAATGTCCAATTAGTTGGATATCATAATCTCCTGCCAATTTTCCAGTAGCTGAAAAGCGAAAGGCCTTGGAATTTTTGATTTGATTATCAGACTGGCTACCATAAAAGTCATGTTCTTTTTGTTCAACTTCTTCTTTGAGAAGGTTGAAGTGGTCCATATCACTATTGACTACAACAGCACGACTATTTTCCATCAGTAACCGTTTGTGGTAGAAGTAGTCTTCAAAAGTCGGATGTTCAATGGGACCAATATGGTCAGGAGTAATGTTAAGGAATACCCCAACATCAAAGGTTAAACCGTAAACTCTGTGAACTAGGTAAGCTTGACTGGAAACTTCCATGACGAGGTGAGTACGGTTATTCTTAACGGCTTGTGCCATCATGTCAAAGAGATCGATGTTTTCGGGTGTTGAGAATGAAGATTTAAAGAATGTCTTGCCATCTAAAGTGGTATTCATAGTGGACAAGAGCGCGGTTGGGTAACGTTGAGACAAGATATGATAAGCAAAGTAGGCTGCTGTCGTCTTCCCCTTAGTTCCGGTAAAGGCTAGAATTTTGAGTTTCTTTTGAGGATTGCCATAAAACTCCATGGCAATTAAACTCATGGCTTTTTTGATGTTATTAACTACAATGACAGGGATACCGACTTGGTAATCTTTTTCAGCTACATACCAGCCCAAACCTTGTGAGATAGCTGACACAAGATATTCTTCTTTAAAAGCTGCACCCTTTGCAAAAAAGAGGCAGTTTTCTTTGGCTTTTCGACTATCATAGCTAATGCTATCAAACGTAACATTCGTGTAGTTATAGAGGTAATTTTCGTGGTCGATAATTTCACGGAAGAGACCATCTTTTTTTAAAATATTCAAAACAGTTTCAATCTTTATCATACTTTCTATTATAAACTTCGAGCCCAAAATTTACAAGTAACAAGGAAAAGTTTATAATGGAAGATAAGGAACTTTTCCTAGTGATTAAATATGAATGAGGAAGCTATGTCAAACGAAACTAATCATCAGCAAGCCCAGATGTTACGAGGGACTGCTTGGCTAACTGCTAGTAACTTTATCAGTCGCTTACTTGGAGCAGTGTACATCATTCCCTGGTATATCTGGATGGGAACTTATGCGGCAAAGGCCAATGGCCTCTTTACCATGGGGTATAATATTTATGCATGGTTCTTACTAATTTCAACAGCAGGAATTCCGGTTGCGGTTGCAAAGCAAGTGGCTAAATACAATACTATGCAGGAAGAAGAGCATAGTTTTGCCCTGATTCGAAGTTTCCTCGGCTTTATGACGGGGCTCGGTTTTGTCTTTGCTTTAGTTCTGTATCTGTTTTCCCCTTGGTTGGCTGATCTTTCGGGTGTGGGGAAAGATTTGATTCCCATTATGCAAAGTCTAGCATGGGCTGTCTTGATTTTTCCATCTATGAGTGTTATCCGTGGCTTCTTCCAAGGGATGAACAACCTGAAACCTTACGCTATGAGTCAAATCGCTGAGCAGGTTATCCGTGTTATTTGGATGCTTTTAGCCACCTTTATCATCATGAAGCTCGGTTCGAAGGATTATCTATCTGCAGTAACTCAATCTACCTTTGCAGCCTTTGTTGGGATGGTCGCAAGTTTTGCAGTCTTGCTTTATTTCCTATTTAAGGAAGGATTACTTCAAAAAGTATTTGAAGCGCGAGATAAGATTGATGGCAAGAAGCTTTTAATCGACACAATTAAGGAAGCTATTCCCTTTATTATAACTGGTTCAGCAATTCAACTTTTCCAAATTCTGGATCAAATGACCTTTATCAATAGCATGAAGTGGTTTACCAACTACAGTAATGAAGACTTAGTAGTCATGTTTTCTTATTTCTCTGCTAATCCTAATAAGATTACCATGATATTAATTTCGGTGGGAGTTTCAATCGGTGGTGTAGGCCTTCCCCTCCTAACAGAGAACTATGTCAAGAGTGATTTACCAGCAGCTGCTCGTCTAGTTCAAAATAGTATCACCATGCTTTTCTTATTTCTTTTACCTGCCACAGTTGGAGTAGTTATGGTGGGTGAGCCTCTTTATACAGTATTTTATGGAAAACCAGATGCTCTAGCCTTGGGATTGTTTGTCTTTGCTGTTTTGCAGTCAACTATCTTGGGTCTGTATATGGTCTTATCACCAATGCTTCAGGCCATGTTTCGAAATCGCAAAGCAGTTCTATATTTTGTTTATGGAGCTATCGCTAAACTTGTTCTTCAATTGCCAGCCATAGCAATTTTCCATAGTTATGGCCCTTTGATTTCAACAACCATCGGTCTCATCATTCCAATTGTTTTAATATATCGTGAAGTCTGTCAGATAACAGGAGCTCGTCGAAAGATCATTTTGAAGAGAACAATTTTAGTCACTATTTTGACTCTAGTTATGTTTATCTTAGTTGGCTTTTTACAATGGCTTCTTGGATTTGTCTTCCAACCATCTGGACGTTTGTGGAGCTTCTTCTATGTCGCCCTAATCGGTGTAATTGGTGGTGGCCTCTACGGAGCTATGAGTCTTTATACTCGACTTTTGGATAAAGTTATCGGAAAGGCAAAAGCTGACCAGTTACGAGCACGATTGAAATTATCATAAACGTTTATAAATAAAACGAACAGTTTGAACTTTTTTATCTTAAAAACTTCAAACTGTTCATTTTTTATTAAAAAAAAGAAAAAAACATAAAAATGAATAAAAATGTAAATTTTTTATATGTAAACATTTGACTAAATAAAACACCGGTTGTATAATAAGACATATATTTGAAACAGGAGGTTTTGAAAATGAAAAAATCGAAAGCTAAATATCTGACACTAGCAGGTGTCGTCCTTAGTGCCGGATTCCTATTGAGCGCATGTAGTAGCTCGTCTAGTGCACCTAAAACTTATAACTACGTATATGGTGCTGACCCAGCCAGCCTAAATTATCTTCTAGAAAATCGTGCAACTACACTTGATGTTGTTACTAACTTGGTAGATGGTTTGATGGAAAACGACCAATACGGGAACTACATCCCTTCATTGGCAGAAGATTGGAGTGTTTCTCAAGATGGATTGACCTACACTTACAAACTTCGTAAAGATGCAAAATGGTATACAAATGAAGGTGAAGAATATGCACCTGTTACTGCAAAAGATTTTGTAACTGGATTGAAATATGCAGCAGATAATAAATCCCAAGCCTTGTATTTGGTTCAAGATTCAATTGTAGGTTTGGATGACTATGTTACAGGTAAATCTAAAGATTTCTCAACAGTAGGTGTCAAAGCTCTTGATGATCAAACTGTTCAATATACTTTGAAACAACCAGAACCATACTGGAATTCAAAAACAACTTCAAGTATTCTGTTGCCAGTTAATGAAGAGTTCTTGAATTCTAAAGGTGCTGACTTTGGTAAGATGGATCCTGCGGATATCTTGTACAGTGGACCTTTCTTACTTAAATCATTCACTTCAAAATCTGCAATGGAATATACAAAGAATCCAAAATACTGGGATGCTAAAAATGTCAATGTGGATGAAGTGAAGTTAAGCTACTTTGATGGTAGTGACCAAGATGCGCTTGTTCGTAACTTCTCTGAAGGAGTTTATAGCTTCGCTCGTCTCTACCCTAATAGTTCAAGCTTTGAAGGTGTGAAAGAAAAATACAAAGACAATATCGTCTACAGTATGCAAAATTCATCATCTTTCTACTATAACTTTAACTTAGATAGAAAATCTTATAAATATACTTCAAAAACAACTGACGCTCAAAAGAAATCTACTCAAGAAGCAGTCTTGAACAAATCTTTCCGTCAAGCAATCAACTTTGCTTATGATCGTACTTCTTATGCAGCCCAATCACAAGGACAAGATGGGGCTACTAAAGTCTTGAGAAACTTACTTGTTCCTCCAACTTTTGTTAATGTTGATGGTAAGAGCTTTGGTGATGCCGTAGCTGCTAAGGTTGTCAATTACGGTAAAGAATGGGAAAACATGAAGTTCGATGATGCTCAAGATGCATACTACAATGCTGATAAGGCTAAAGAAGCCTTCAGTAAAGCTAAGAGCGAATTGGAAGCTAAAGGTGTTCAATTCCCTATCCACTTAGATATGCCAGTTGACCAAGCTACTAAGAGAAGTGTCCAAGAAGCAAGCTCATTCAAACAATCGATCGAATCTGTTTTGGGTGCAGACAATGTTGTTATTGATATCCAAATGCTAAGCACTGATGAAATGGATGGTATTAGTTACCAAGCACAAACAGCTGCACAAAAAGATTATGACCTTTATAATGGTGGTTGGAGTCCAGACTATCAAGACCCATCAACTTATCTTGATACTCTCAGTTTGTCAAGTGGTGGTTCTCTTCAAAATCTAGGTATTGAACCTGGTGAAGCTAATGATAAAGCAAAAGCTGTTGGTCTTGATGTATATACGAAGATGGTTGAAGAAGCTGGTAAAGAACAAGATTTGAACAAGCGTTATGATAAATACGCAGATGCTCAAGCTTGGTTGGTTGATAGCTCACTAGCAATTCCTAACCTTTCTCTTGGTGGTACTCCTGGTTTGAGAAAAACAGTTCCATTCTCAACTGCATTCTCTCAAGCTGGTAATAAGGGTGTGGAATCATTCAAATACCTTAAATTGCAAGATAAAGTTGTAACAAAAGATGAGTATGAAAAAGCTAAAGAAAAATGGTTGAAAGAAAAAGCAGAATCTAATAAGAAAGCACAAGAAGATCTTGCCAACCATGTCAAATAATTAGCAATTTTATAAATAGAAACGATAGCCTACAATTTGGTTATCGTTTTTTATATAGTTTGAAACTATAACTAGCTCTTGAAAAGAAGAAAATGAGTTCCTGAAAATAAGTGGTACAATAGTTAGTATAGATTTGGAGGTATTGTATGAGTAAATCATTTCATATTAACACAATTTTAGCACAAGCAGGGATTAAGTCTGATGAAGCTACTGGTGCTTTGGTGACACCACTTCATTTTTCAACGACATACCAGCATCCAGAATTTGGTCAATCAACGGGTTATGACTATACGCGTACCAAAAACCCTACTCGTGCCAAAGCAGAGGAAGTTTTAGCGGCTATTGAATCTGCCCACTATGCTCTAGCTACTAGCTCTGGTATGTCTGCCATTGTACTAGCCTTTAGTATTTTTCCTGTTGGTAGCAAGGTTTTGGCTGTCCGTGACCTTTATGGAGGTTCTTTCCGTTGGTTCAATCAAATGGAGCAGGAAGGGCGTTTTCACTTTACCTATGCCAACACAGAAGAAGAGTTGATTGCTGAGCTAGAAAAGGATGTGGATGTACTTTATATCGAAACGCCAACCAACCCTTTGATGTTGGAATTTGATATTGAAAAATTGTCAACATTAGCTCACGCTAAGGGTGCTAAAGTTGTTGTGGACAATACCTTCTACAGCCCGATTTATCAACGCCCAATTGAAGATGGAGCAGATATCGTCCTTCATTCAGCTACAAAATACCTTGCAGGGCATAATGATGTCTTAGCTGGTGTGGTTGTGACAGATAGTGCGGATTTATACGAAAAACTCTTTTACAATCTCAATACGACAGGGGCTGTTTTGTCGCCATTTGATAGTTATCAATTGATTCGTGGTCTTAAAACCTTGTCTCTTCGTATGGAGCGCTCAACTGCTAATGCTCAAGAAATCGTAGCATTTTTGAAACAATCACCTGCAGTCAAAGAAGTCTTGTATACAGGACGTGGGGGAATGATTTCCTTTAAAGTAGCAGATGAGAAACGCATTCCTCATATCTTAAATACTTTGAAAGTATTCTCTTTTGCTGAAAGTCTGGGTGGTGTAGAAAGTCTCATTACCTATCCAACTACTCAAACTCATGCCGATATTCCAGCAGAGGTGCGCCATTCTTATGGTTTGACCGATGATCTCTTGCGTTTGTCTATTGGGATTGAGGATGCTAGAGATTTGATTGCAGACTTGAGTCAAGCCTTGGAAGGATAAGACTATGGGAAAATATGATTTTACGACCTTGCCCAATCGTTTTGGCCAACATACCTATAAATGGAAAGAGGCAGAGACTGACCGTGAAGTATTGCCAGCCTGGATTGCAGATATGGATTTCGTTGTTTTACCAGAAATTCAACAAGCCGTACATGACTATGCGGAACAATTAGTTTATGGCTATACCTATGCTAGTGATGAGTTGGTTGAAGCAGTACAAAATTGGGAAAGAAGCCAACATGGCTATGACTTTAAAAAAGATGCCCTCGTTTTTATTGAAGGTGTTGTACCCGCTATTTCAGTAGCGATTCAAGCTTTTACCAAAGAAGGCGAAGCTGTTCTCATCAATACTCCGGTCTACCCTCCGTTTGCTCGCACTGTTAAGCTCAATAATCGCAAACTGATTACGAATTCTTTAGTAGAAAAAGAAGGTATCTTTGAAATTGACTTTGACCAATTGGAAAAGGACTTTGTTGAAGAGAACGTGAAACTCTATGTTCTTTGCAATCCCCACAATCCTGGGGGACGCGTTTGGGAGAAGGAAGTTCTGGAGAAGATTGGTCAACTTTGTCAAAAATATGGAGTCTTACTGGTATCTGATGAGATTCACCAAGACTTGGCCCTCTTCGGGCATAAACATCATTCCTTTAATACGGTGAACCCTGACTTCAAGGATTTTTCAATTATTTTAAGCAGTGCTACTAAAACTTTTAACATAGCTGGGACCAAGAATTCCTATACCATTATTGAAAGTCCTAAGTTGAGAGTCGCTTTCCAAAAACGTCAGCTTGCAAATAATCAGCATGAAATCTCAGGACTCGGATATTTGGCAACAGAAGCTGCTTATCGTTATGGTAAGGATTGGCTAGAAGAACTTAAGGAAGTTCTTGAAAATCATATCAATTATGTAGTTGATGTATTTGAAAAAGAAACAAAGATTAAAGTCATGAAGCCACAAGGAACCTACCTCATTTGGCTTGACTTTTCAGACTATAATATTAGCGATGAAGAACTAAGAAAGCTCTTGAGAGACGAAGCTAAGGTTATCCTAAATAGAGGTTTAGACTTTGGTGAAGAGGGAACATTGCATGCACGCTTAAACGTAGCCATGCCAAAAACCTTGCTAGAGCAAGTCTGTCAACGAATCGTAAAAGCTGTATCAAAATAAACAAAAAAATAGCCTTTCTAAGACTAAATATCTTAGAAAGGCTATTTTAATAGGGAGAATTATGGTATAATAAAGGGATAAAGTAAAGGGGCAGATATGGCTAAATTGATTCCAGGTAAACTTCGAATGGAGGGAGTAGAAGTCTACGAAACTGGTCAGATTAAAATTATGAAGGAGCAAGACAATCGCGTTTATGCGCGTGTAGCGGAAGAAGAAATTCGCTATAGTTTAGACGATGATTTGATCTTTTGTGCATGTAGTTTTTTCCAAAAAAGAGGCTACTGTGTTCATTTGGCGGCACTGGAATATTATTTTAAAAATGACCCTACAGGACAGGAAATCTTGCTCAATCTGGAGTCTAATCAGGAAGAGAAAGAAACTGTTGAGACACAGGTATCTATTGGAGGGAAATTTTTAGAAGCTATCCAGCTTCCAAATCAGTCTAATAAATATCAGCTTTCTGCTCAAGGGCAGGTGGAAGCGGGGACTAATCGCATTGTCTGGACTTTAAGGATTGGTCTTTTTGGGCAAGAAAAGTTTTATGTGATTAGGGATATTCCGCTGTTCTTAAAAGTCATAGAGACTGCTAAACCTTACATGATTGGAAAATATTACGAGCCTTCATTGAGAGTTGAGCAATTTGATAAAGATAGCCAAGGTGTCTTGAATTTCTTACGAGGATTGATTGAGGAGAAAGAAGAGCACAACATCTTTTTCCCAAATCAAGGGCGACATCTCTATTTCCCTAAAACGTTTTTTGAGCAGGGCGCTGACCTACTGATGGGTTTAGACGTCTTTCAATTTGACCATCAATTGTCAAGTTATCATCATTTGATTTTTCAAGATTTTGATGGTCAAGTAGGTTTGTTTTCTTTTCGAATTGAAGAAAAACCTAATTATTTTGGAATGGAAATTTTCGAACAGGAATGTCTCAATTTCTTTTATAGGGGACAAATTTTATTTTCTAAAGGAAATTTTTATATTTTGTCAAAAAACCAGGCTATTTTATTAAATGCGCTTAGAAAAGTTCCATTAGATTATAGTGGCAGGAAAATTTTACAGTTTGATACGAACGACCGAGACCTCTTAGCTTCGACCTTGTCCCAGTTTAAAGACCTCGGGAAAGTAGAAGCTCCTGAGTCTCTTCAAATCCAGACTTTCCGTCCTTCATTTTACATGGATCGAGAAGAGGATGGCTCTATTCGTTTGGATATGCAGTTTCAGTATGGAACTTGCCTAGTAACCAATCGTAATGAACTAGAGAAACTGCCTTTTTCTAGTGATATTCATTTGGAAAAACAAATTTTTCAGTTAGCTCTTTCTGCTGGATTTGAAGCTGATTTTCGTTCATGGCGTCAAAGTTTGAAAGCTGATGCAGTTTATGCGTTCTTCCAAGAAATTTTACCAGCATTTGCAGCTCTTGGGGAATTAAAGATTTCTGAGAGTTTGCAGGAGCTTTATCAGGTTCAGAAACCTCAAGTACATATCTCTTCCAAGGGGAGTCTTTTAGAGATTCGATTTGATTTTCAAGATATAGATCAAGAGGAAATCAATCGAGCTATGGAGGCTCTCGCTGCCAAACAGGACTATTATATTTCCTCCTCTAACCAGGTTTATTATTTCGATGAACAGACCAAACGTATTCGCAAGGAGTTAGAGGACTTGGGGATTGAAGAGATAGAGAGTGATTCTTTCCATGCACGCAAATCTTTAGCTTATACACTTTCTCATCTTTTTAAGGATCAGGATCAAGTTACTTTTACTGAAGAATTTCGAAATCTGGCACGTGATTTGACTCATCCAGAGGATTTCCCGATGAAACCTCTAGATATTCGAGCTCAACTCAGAGACTATCAGAAAAAGGGAATCCAATGGCTTCAAATGCTTCATCATTATGGGTTTGGAGGAATTTTAGCTGACGATATGGGGCTTGGGAAGACCTTGCAAGCTATCGCCTTTCTAAGTAGCCAGCTTCAAGACGATAGCCGAGTCTTAATCCTCGCTCCGTCTGGTTTAATTTATAACTGGGCTGACGAGTTTCAAAAATTTGCACCAAATTTGAATGTAGCAGTTGTACATGGCTTGAAACCATATAGAGAGGCTATCTTAGCAGAAAAACATCAAATTTATGTGACCAGTTATGCCACTTTCCGCCAGGATAGTGAGATTTATCAAGATTTATCTTTTGACTTTCTATTTCTAGACGAAGCTCAGGTGATGAAAAATGCCCAGACCAAAATTGCTAAAATTTTGAGGAAGTTTGTTGTTCCATCCGTCTTTGCTCTATCTGGAACCCCGATTGAAAATAATTTAGGGGAATTATGGTCTATTTTTCAAATTGTCTTGCCAGGATTTTTACCAGCAAAAAAAGACTTTATGAAATTACCAGCTGAAAGGGTTGCCCAGTTTATCAAACCTTTTGTTATGCGTCGTAAAAAAAGGGATGTTCTTACTGAGTTACCTGATTTGATTGAAGTAGTTTACAAGAATGAACTAGAGGATCAGCAAAAGACCATCTATCTCGCACAATTGCAACAGATGCAGGAACATTTAGGGAAGGTAACTGAGTTAGAATTTCAACGCAATCGTGTTGAAATATTAACAGGACTCATGCGTCTTCGCCAGATTTGTGACACTCCTTCACTCTTCATGAATGATTATCAAGGAGATAGCGGGAAGCTTGATAGTTTACGTGATTTACTCAATCAAATTGGTGAAGCAAATCATCGTGTACTCATCTTTTCTCAATTTAGAGGAATGCTGGACCGAATTGAGCAGGAATTACCTCAGATTGGCTTAACTTCCTTCAAGATTACAGGCTCAACTCCATCACATGAACGTCAAGAAATGACCAAGGCCTTTAATCAGGGCGAACGCGATGTTTTTTTGATTTCGCTAAAAGCTGGTGGAGTTGGTCTCAATCTAACTGGTGCGGACACCGTTATTCTGGTAGATCTATGGTGGAATCCAGCTGTTGAATCACAGGCTATAAGTAGGGCTCATCGCATGGGACAAGAGCAAGCTGTTGAGGTTTATCGTCTGGTGACTCGGGGAACAATTGAAGAAAAGATACAAGAGCTCCAGGAACAGAAAAAAAATCTAGTTTCAGAAGTCTTAGACGGAACAGAATCCCGTGGAAGTCTCACACTTGCTGAAATTCAAGAAATATTAGGAATTTCTGAAGCCAAGACTTGAAAAATCAAGACTTTACGCTATAATGGAGTATTGAAAGGGAATAAAAATGAAGCACGAAAGATTTCCAATAGTGTCAGATGATGAGATCATGCTGACAGAGATGCCATTTATGAACTTATATGATGAGTCGGATTTGATTAGTAATATTAAGGGAGACTACCAGGATAAAAACTACTTGGAATGGTCACCAATTACCAATGATAAAAAGTCTCCGACTAATGTACAAGAAAAACTAACTGAAAAAAAAGAAAAAACCTACGCTGAGCTTGCTCGTGAAGAAGCAAGAGCTGATTTGAAACGGAAACGTTCAGCAAAGTATTTGACTCAAGATGTTAGCTTTACAAAACGTCATAAACCTTCAAATAATGTAGTAAGACAGGCAAATCATCCAACAGCTCCTTTCCAAAAGGAAAATTCAGGTGAACTTGCAAGATATAGTGACAAGCTAACGCAAAGCCATTATATTTTAGCTAAAATGGCTCCTAAGATACAACAAACAACCACAGAAGAGCATCTGGGACCAAAGAAAAATAATTATGATTTTCTAAAGAAAAGTCAAATCTACAACAAAAAAGAAAATCAAAAAGAAAAAGAACGTAAAATAGCTCAAGAATTAAACTTGACAAGGATGACAGAGTAAAGGGGAAATAAGATGGCAAAAACCTATCATTTTATCGGAATTAAAGGATCAGGAATGAGTGCCTTGGCTTTGATGTTGCACCAAATGGGGCATAAGGTTCAAGGATCTGATGTAGAGAAATATTACTTTACACAACGTGGATTAGAGCAAGCAGGGATTAAAATTTTACCTTTTGATGAGAAAAATCTTCAAGGGGATTTAGAGATTATCGCTGGGAATGCCTTTCGCCCAGATAACAACGTAGAAATTGCCTACGCAGATAAGAATGGGATAAGTTATAAACGTTATCATGAGTTCCTTGGTAGCTTTATGCGTAATTTTGTCAGTATGGGAGTTGCGGGTGCACATGGTAAAACATCAACAACAGGGATGCTTTCTCACGTATTATCACATATTACTGATACGAGCTATTTAATTGGGGACGGTACAGGTCGTGGTTCTGCAAATGCCAAGTATTTTGTCTTCGAATCAGACGAGTATGAGCGTCATTTCATGCCATATCATCCAGAGTATTCCATCATTACCAATATCGACTTTGACCATCCAGACTACTTTACGAGCCTAGATGATGTTTTCAATGCCTTTAACGATTACGCAAAACAAATCACCAAAGGTCTGTTTGTATTCGGTGAAGATAAAGAGTTGCGTAAGATTACGAGTAATGCTCCAATCTATTATTATGGATTTGATGCTGAAAATGACGACATTGTAGCCAGCAATCTTCTTCGCTCAACGACAGGCTCAACCTTCACAGTTCATCATCATGGAGAAAATCTTGGGCAGTTCCACATTCCTACTTTTGGTCGTCACAACATCATGAATGCAACAGCAGTAATTGGTTTACTTTATACTGCAGGCTTTGACATGGATTTAGTTCGCGAACACTTGAAGACTTTTGGAGGAGTAAAACGTCGCTTTACAGAAAAAATTGTCAATGATACTGTTATTATCGATGATTTTGCACACCATCCAACTGAAATTATTGCTACCTTAGATGCTGCGCGTCAAAAATATCCACACAAGGAAATTGTAGCTATTTTCCAACCGCATACCTTTACAAGAACCATTGCCTTGTTAGATGAATTTGCGGATGCCCTAAACCAAGCGGATGCCGTTTATTTGGCACAAATTTATGGTTCAGCCCGTGAGGTTGATCATGGGGATGTTAAAGTGGAAGACCTAGCTAATAAAATTCATAAAAAACATCAAGTTATTACTGTTGAAAATGTATCTCCTCTTCTTGATCATGACAATGCAGTCTACGTATTCATGGGAGCGGGTGATATTCAAACCTACGAATACTCATTTGAACGTCTCTTGTCAAATTTGACCAGCAATGTTCAGTAAGGAATAACATGGAATGTCCAATTAATATTAGGGAAGCTCAGCATTCTGATATTGAACAAATTTGTTCGATACAGGAAAGTACTCTGAATTTCCAAGACCAACTAACTCAAGAAATACTAGAAGAACGTATCCGCAATCATGCGGATACGTTTCTCTTAGCCAGCTTTGATAATCAGGTAATTGCTTATATCGTTGCAACGACTATTACCGACTTTTCTTTACACAAATGGATTATAGATAACAAAGATGAGGATTCTATTAACGAAAACTCAACAATCATTGAAGAACTATCAGTACATCCAGACTTTCAGAAACAAGGTTTTGGAACCTTGTTACTTGCAAGTCTTAAGGAAGTTACCCGTCAAAAAAATAGTCCAACTATTTATTTTCTCTGTAAAGATGAATTGCTTTCTTACTTTGAACTGAATGGATTTATAGATCAAGGGTTCATAGAAGGAGAAAGAAGCAGTGAAGATGCCTTTCTCATGTGTTGGGGGAATCCCTTTTATCAGGAGGAGTTATGATTATTCGACCAGCTAGACTAGACGATTTAGACCGTATTGTAGAGATTGAATTAGAGAATTTTTCGATAGAAGAAGCCATACCTCGCTCTGTTTTTGAAGCACATTTAAAGAAAATAGAGACCAGTTTTCTGGTGGCTGAAAAAGAAGGGGAGATTCTTGGCTATATTGAAGGACCGGTAGTCCCCAATCGTCACTTGCAGGACCAATCTTTTACTGAAGAAATAGAAGATTACAGTCATCAAAAAGGTGGTTACATATCTGTAACTTGTCTGTCCATTACTAAGGAAGCCCAATCATTAGGACTGGGACGAAAACTCTTAACTGCCTTGAAAGAAGTGGCTTTTAAGTATGAACGCAAGGGAATTAATTTAACCTGCCACGATTACCTCATTGAATATTATGAAAAACATGGTTTTGTCAATGAAGGAAGATCTAAGTCGCAGTTTGCAGGGGAAGAATGGTATGATATGGTCTGGGAAAACAGGAATTAGTTGGTAGAATGGTATCTATGGTTGCTTTTCTTTGGTTTTTAAGATATAATATTAAGGATTATCAACAAGGAGGTAATTACCTTTGAGCGAACATTCAAATGAAGAAGAAAAATTAAGTTTTAAAGAAAAAATTCTACGTGACTTAGAGCAACAGAAAAAAGAGGCCACTAAATCAGAACAAACTGACGATCTCCTTTCAACTTTAGTCAATTCTTCTGAGTTAACTTCAGGAAAAAAAGAACCAAGCATATCTGATGAAGAGTTAATTGAAAAATCAGTTTCAGCTGTGGATCAGTTAATTGATAATGCACCAGCTGTTCCTCCACGTCCAACTATTACAGAAGAAGCTCCAGAAGAGGTTGTTGAGTCATTTCAATCTATCTCAGAAAAAGAAGAAAAACATTCAATTCCAACAAAGGTGTCAGTTTCATACCGCACTCAGGATGCTTCACCTGAAGTGGATGAAACGGTAAAACCTGAATCAGATCAGGAAGAAACTACAACTGAAAATCCTGTTGAAGTAGACACAGAAGCGCCAGGACTTTCTAGAAGAAGTCAAAGAGAGCCTGTGAAACCAATTAAGAAAAAGAAAAAATCCCACTTTAAAGGAATTTTAATGACCATATTAGTATTGTTGATCTTACTTGGTGCTGGTGGGTTCTTTGGTCTCCGTTATGCTGAATCAGCTTTGCTACCTGTAGATCCAAGTTCTAAACAATATGTGACTGTACAAATTCCTGATGGGGCTAATACTCAACAAATTGGTGAAACCTTGGAGAATTCTGGTTTAATTAAAAATAGTTTGGTATTTACCATGTATGCCAAGTATAAGAATTACTCTGACTTAAAATCAGGTTATTATAACTTGAAGAAAAGTATGAGTACAGAGGAATTGATTAAAGCGCTACAAAAGGGTGGGACACCAGAACCTCAAGAACCTTCCCTAGCTGAATTGACTATCCCTGAAGGTTATACTTTGGAACAAATTGCACAGGCGGTTGGTCAACTTCAAGGCGACTTTAAGGAACCTTTGACTGCAAACGCATTTATGGCAAAAGTTCAAGATGAAAGCTTTATTACTAAAGAGGTTGCTAAATATCCGAATCTACTTGAGAGCTTACCAGCAAAAGATAGTGGTGTCCGTTATCGTTTAGAAGGCTATCTTTTCCCTGCAACCTATACGATTAAAGAAAGTACAACTGTTGAAAGTCTAATTGATGATATGTTGGCAGCTATGGATAAAAATCTATCTAATCACTATGCTACCATCAAACAAAAGAATTTAACAGTTAATGAGCTATTAACGATTGCTTCTCTTGTTGAAAAAGAAGGTGCAAAAACAGATGATCGTAAGTTGATTGCTGGAATTTTCTATAATCGCTTGAATCTTGGTATGCCACTTCAAAGTAATATTGCCATTCTTTATGCAGAAGGTAAACTTGGTCAAAATATCAGTCTTGCTGATGACGCTGCTATTGATACTACTCTTGATTCACCGTATAACGTATATACAAAAGTGGGTCTTATGCCTGGTCCAGTTGATAGCCCAAGCTTAGATGCTATCGAATCAAGTATCAATCAGACTAAGAGTGATTATCTATACTTTGTTGCTAATGTTCAAGATGGTAAAGTTTACTATTCAACTACTTTAGAAGAACATAATCGAAATGTTCAAGAGCATATTAATGGTAAATTAAACCAGTCCAATAGCACAAACTAAAATTATGTGGTTTTCCACATAATTTTGCTTTTAAAAGTAAATATTTATTTAAATAATTTAAAGAAAGTTGAGAAAAATGGTAGAAAAAACTTATCCAATGACATTGGAAGAAAAAGAAAAACTTGAAAAAGAATTAGAAGAATTAAAATTAGTACGTCGCCCAGAAGTTGTAGAACGGATCAAAGTTGCCCGTTCATATGGTGACTTATCTGAAAACAGTGAATATGAAGCCGCTAAGGACGAACAAGCTTTCGTTGAGGGACAAATCTCAAGTCTAGAAACTAAGATTCGTTACGCAGAAATCGTCAATAGCGATGCAGTTGCTCAAGATGAAGTTGCTATTGGAAAAACTGTAACCATCCAAGAAGTCGGAGAAGATGATGAAGAAGTTTATATCATTGTCGGGTCAGCTGGTGCAGATGCTTTTGCTGGTAAAGTCTCTAATGAAAGTCCAATAGGACAAGCATTGATTGGTAAGAAAACTGGAGACATTGCGACAGTTGAGACACCTGTTGGTAGCTACGATGTCAAAATTTTGAAAGTAGAAAAAACAGTCTAATCAAATTGATGAGAAAAGGAGGTATGGTCTTTCCTAACTCCTTTTTCTTCTAAAATGGATAGGAGACATATGAGTTCACAAAAAAATAAAAATAAGATGAAGCGTGGCCTAACCAACCGTCATGTCCAAGTCATGGCAATCGCTGGGACTATCGGAACAGGTCTCTTTTTAGGAGCAGGTCGTTCAATCAGTTTGACGGGGCCTTCAATTGTTCTGATTTATATGATCACAGGTGCCTTTATGTTCTTGATGATGCGCGCTGTCGGTGAAATGCTTTATCAAGATCCTGAACAACATACCTTTATCAATTTTATTACCCGTTACCTTGGTAAGGGCTGGGGATATTTTTCAGTCTGGTCTTACTGGTTATCAGTTATCTTTATAGGAATGGCGGAAATCACAGCCATTTCCCAGTATGTTCAGTTCTGGTTTCCGTCTTGGCCAGGATGGCTGATTCAGATTAGCTTTTTGGTTATTCTAGGTTTGGTAAATCTGATTGCCGTTAAAATCTTTGGAGAAGTTGAATTTTGGTTTGCCATGATTAAAATTGTGGCTATTCTTGCTATGATTGCCACAGGGGTATTTATGGTATTGACAGGATTTGAGACACCTCATGGAGCTGCGAGCATAGCAAATATTACCAATCATTTCTCTCTTTTTCCAAATGGAGTTGTGAACTTTGTCATGGCTTTTCAAATGGTATTTTTTGCTTATCTGATGATTGAATTCATCGGTGTAACGACATCTGAAACGAAAAATCCTCGTCAGGTTTTGCCAAAAGCCGTTAAAGAAATTCCATTGAGAATTGGTTTCTTCTACGGAGGAGCTCTTTTGTCAATCATGGCTATCATTCCATGGAAGGAGCTAGGTTCAGCAGATTCACCATTTGTTACGGTGTTCCAATTAGCAGGTGTTAAATGGGCAGCCGCTTTGATTAACTTTGTTGTCTTAGCTTCAGCAGCATCAGCTTTGAATTCAACCCTATATTCTACAGGTCGACACTTGTATCAGATTGCACATGATTCGCCTAATCGCTTCCTAAAAGCCATTAAGGCGGACACACTTTCTCGTCATAATGTTCCTCAGAATGCCATCATTGCTTCAGCTGTATTGATTGGTCTTGCTGCCTTTATCAATGTACTTCCTGGTGTATCAGATGCTTTTGCTTTGATTACAGCTTCCTCATCGGGTGTTTACATTGCCATCTACATCTTGATCATGGTAGCTCATCTTAAGTATCGTAAGTCCAAAGATTTTATGGCGGATGGGTATCTCATGCCTTACTACAAATTTTTAAATCCCTTAACAATCCTCTTCTTTATCTTTGTATTTGTGATTCTTTTCCTACAAGAATCAACTGTTATGGGAGCTAGAGGCTCAGCTATCTGGATTGTCGCTTTTGGTATATATAGCCAGTGGAAATTTAGAAAATAAAACAGAAACTCATCAACATTAGTTGGTGGGTTTTCTAGTTTGACAGCTTTTTAAAATAGGAATATAATCATGCTATAAGTATCTTCGAGGAGGGTTTGAATGCATATTCAATTGGAGAATACAGAGTCACAGAAAGCACAGAAAATAGGAAATTTGATTCGCACCTATAATCGTTCTAAAAGAGAAGTTGCTGAAAGTGAGCCACTTAATCTATATATTGAAGATGAACATGGTGAAATCATGGCTGGTTTAGTAGCAGAGACTTTCGGGAATTGGTTAGAAATCGAGTATTTGTTTGTGAAGGAGGACTTGCGAGGACAAGGAATCGGCTCCCAACTATTGCACCAAGCAGAAAGTGAAGCTAAAAAGAGAAACTGTCGCTTTGCTTTTGTGAATACCTATCAGTTTCAAGCACCAGCCTTTTATCAGAAGTATGGCTACAAGGAAGTTTTTACTTTGAAAGATTATCCCTATACTGGACAAAGATACTATTATCAAAAAGATTTGTAAGTATAGAACTCTCTATCATTTCGGTGGTAGAGTTTTTTTGTTAAAAAAATCGCACAAAATGACAGGTATATATTGCATAATGTAAAATATATGATATAATAAACTTAGAAATAAGCGCAACTTTTTAAAATCTAAAAGGAGGTAAGAAGTGGCTAAGAATTTAAAATTAAAACTAGCTCGAGTGGAGTTAGATATGACACAGAGTGACTTGGCAGATGCTGTAGGTGTGACTCGACAGACTATCGGCTTGATAGAAGCAGGAAAGTACAATCCTAGTCTTTCCCTTTGCCAGTCTATTTGCAGATGCTTAGGGAAAACTTTAGATCAATTATTTTGGGAGGAAGAAGATGAAAAATAGATTATTTTATTATCAATTACTGGATGAAAGAGAAGAACAACAACTTCATAAAGCGGGTGCAGAGAGTTTTCATATTTCTACCGGATTATTGTTTCTAGCTTATTTCATATCAGTGTTAGCACCAAGCCTTTTTAATCCTAGCATGCTTCTCGCAATTATCATCATAGGGAATTTTTACTTTATCAATCGTGCTAGAAGTCTAGGTGTGACCTACTATAGTCGTTTTCATTTTACAATTTTAGGTTGTCTATTATTAACTCTAGTGATTACAGCTACCTTGATGCTACAAAACTACCAGTTTAATATCGAAATTTATCAGCACAACCCTCTACATATTAAGTACATTTATGCATGGGTATTTACTTATATCTTTTATCTTCCATGGGTCTTTATTGGTAACTTAGGCTTGAAAAGTTATGGTGAATGGGCCCAGAAGAAGTATGAAAAAGCGATGGATGCGTTGGAGAAAGAATGAAAGCTTGTTACAATTTTCTCAATCCTTTTCAAATATGATATAATAGTACTAATTTATAAGATGGTGAGAGTTTCGCCATTCCGTAAACTAAGGAAGAAGGAATAGATATGTATCCAGATGATAGTTTAACATTGCACACTGATTTGTATCAGATTAATATGATGCAAGTATACTTTGATCAAGGCATTCATAATAAGAAAGCAGTTTTTGAGGTGTATTTCCGCCAACAGCCATTTAAGAATGGGTATGCTATCTTTGCAGGTTTAGAGCGTATTGTGAAGTACTTGGAAAACTTACATTTTTCAGATAGCGATATTGATTATTTAGAGTCACTTGGTTATCACGGTGATTTTTTGGAATATCTCCGTAACCTCAAGATGGAATTGACTGTACGTTCTGCTCAAGAAGGGGACTTGGTATTTGCCAATGAACCGATTGTTCAAGTGGAAGGTCCTTTGGCTCAGTGTCAATTAGTTGAAACAGCCCTTTTGAATATTGTTAACTTTCAAACCTTGATTGCGACCAAGGCAGCTCGTATTCGTTCGGTTATCGATGATGAACCTTTGATGGAGTTCGGTACACGTCGTGCACAAGAAATGGATGCGGCTATCTGGGGGACTCGTGCGGCTGTTATTGGTGGAGCTAATGGAACTAGTAATGTGCGTGCAGGAAAGCTTTTTGGTATTCCGGTTTTAGGAACTCACGCACATTCCTTGGTACAGGTCTATGGCAATGATTATCAAGCTTTTAAAGCTTACGCAGCGACTCATAAGAACTGTGTTTTTCTAGTTGATACCTATGACACCCTACGTATCGGTGTTCCAGCAGCGATTCAGGTTGCGCGTGAACTTGGTGACAAAATCAACTTTTTAGGAGTTAGGATTGACTCTGGGGATATTGCTTATATTTCTAAGAAAGTCCGTCAACAGTTGGATGAGGCTGGATTTACTGATGCTAAGATTTATGCATCCAACGACCTTGACGAAAATACCATTCTTAACCTCAAGATGCAAAAGGCTAAGATTGATGTTTGGGGTGTGGGAACTAAGCTCATCACGGCCTATGATCAACCAGCGCTTGGAGCAGTTTATAAGATTGTTGCCATCGAAGATGAAAATGGTCACATGCGTAATACAATTAAACTCTCTAGCAATGCTGAGAAAGTTTCAACTCCGGGTAAGAAACAAGTTTGGCGCATTACCAGTCGTGAAAAAGGCAAATCAGAAGGGGACTACATTACCTATGATGGTGTTGATGTCACAAGTATGACAGAAATCAAGATGTTCCATCCAACTTATACTTACATCAAGAAGACTGTTCGTGATTTTGAAGCCGTTCCTCTCTTGGTTGATATTTTCAAGGATGGCAAGTTAGTCTATGATTTACCAAGTCTGTCTGAAATTCAAGCCTATGCACGTAAAGAATTTGATAAATTGTGGGACGAATATAAACGTGTCCTCAATCCTCAGCATTATCCAGTCGACTTAGCGCGTGATATTTGGCAAGATAAGATGGAATTGATTGACAAGATGCGCAAGGAAGCTCTAGGCGAAGGAGAAGAAGAATGACCTTACAAGAAGAGATTATCCAAGAATTGGGTGTCAAACCGGTGATTGATCCAAAAGAAGAAATCCGACGCTCCATCGACTTTCTAAAAAGATATCTGAAAAAGCATCCCTTCCTTAAAAGTTTTGTTTTAGGGATTTCCGGAGGTCAAGACTCAAGCCTAGCTGGACGCTTAGCTCAACTAGCTATTGAAGAAATGCGTGCAGAAACGGGTGATGATAGCTATAAATTTATCGCTGTTCGCTTACCCTATGGTGTGCAAGCTGATGAAGATGATGCCCAAAAAGCCTTACACTTCATTCAACCAGATGTGAGTTTGGTAGTAAATATCAAAGATTCTGTTGATGCTATGACAGTAGCAGTAGAAGTGACAGGCAGTCCTGTTTCAGATTTTAATAAGGGAAATATCAAGGCTCGTAGCCGTATGATTGCTCAGTACGCCCTTGCAGGTGCTTATAGCGGAGCGGTTATTGGTACCGACCATGCTGCTGAAAATATTACAGGATTCTTTACCAAGTTTGGTGACGGGGGTGCAGATATCTTACCTCTTTATCGCCTCAATAAACGTCAAGGAAAACAACTCCTGAAGGAACTTGGAGCTGACTCATCCCTCTATGAGAAGGTACCAATCGCAGACCTGGAAGAAGAAAAACCAGGCTTGGCAGATGAAGTGGCCTTGGGAGTTACTTATAATGAAATCGATGACTATCTCGAAGGAAAACAAGTAAGTCCAGAAGCCCAAGCAACTATCGAAAAATGGTGGCACAAAGGCCAACACAAACGCCACCTACCAATCACAGTGTTTGATACGTTTTGGGAGTAAAAACCTCCGGGGGAAGTTTTTACCCCGAGTCTTGAAAGGGGAAAACGAGGAAGGTCCGGTAACTCGAAGAGTTTGATTTCGTTGTCTCACCCCCGCAACGATGACTAGGCTTGAACAAACTTGACAAAGTGCATTTCAAGCCAGACAGCGACTGCGTCATGAAATTAGAGGAGACTGTTGTTTTCTCAATGTTTATGAGTGTAGTGTTTTTACCCCGAGCCTGAAAATAGAAAAGCGAAGAAGGTCCGGAGGACCTTTTTCACTTTATAACTTAAATTAGGAGAGTGAGATAGGTCAATGCAAGTTTGAACCAATCCATAAAATAGAAAGCGAGTTACGATTATGAAAGAACTAGGAACACAAACTATAGAGACAGAACGATTGATTTTGAGGAGATTTGTGGAAACTGATGCTCAAGCCATGTTTGAAAATTGGGCCTCACGATCAGAAAATCTGACTTATGTGACTTGGGATCCACACTTAAATGTTGAACAGACTCGGAATTCTATTGGCAATTGGGTAAAATCCTATGATGAACCAAATTACTACAAATGGGCTATTTGTTTCAAAGAAAATCCAGACTATGTTATCGGAGATATCAGTCTTGTTAGTGTCGATGAAGAAAACTCTAGTTGTGAAATCGGCTATATCTTAGGCATGGACTACTGGGGTCGAGGGCTCATGACGGAAGCCTTGAAGGCTGTTTTGTCATTCTGTTTGCATGAGATTGGATTTGAACAAGTTGATGCTTGTTACGTAAGTTTAAATCCTGCATCGGGTCGTGTCATGGAAAAAGCAGGTATGACTTTTTGGAAAACTGTTCCAAATGCAGTTGAACGAAAAGGCTATAAAGCTGATAAAATGTATTACCAAATCAAAAAATAAGATGGAAAAGTGAAGCTTTTCCATCTTATTTTTTATAAAATACCTTTTAATCAAAGTAAAGCAAATCTTTGCTGGTGCTTGTAAAGAGGTCAAAACCGTCTTTAGTAACAACACCACAGTCTTCGATACGAACGCCGACTTTACCAGGGATGTAAATACCAGGTTCAACAGAGAAGCACATACCTTCTTCGATGATCATGTCGTTTCCTTCCATGATGGATGGGAATTCATGCACATCCATACCGATACCGTGACCGAGACGGTGGTTGAAATACTCACCGTAGCCAGCTTTTTCAATCACTTCACGAGCAGCACGGTCGACTTCATGAGCTGTCACACCAGGTTTGATAAAGTCAAGGGCAGCTTGTTGAGCTTCAAGAGTCAAGTTGTAAATATCTTTCTTGAATTGGTCTGGCTTACCAACAGCAACTGTACGAGTCATATCTGATGCATAACCATTGACCATCACACCGAGGTCAAAGAGGAGAAGAGCATCGTTTTCAACCTTGTTAGCAGCAGGGATACCATGAGGGTTTGCAGCATTGTTTCCTGTTAAGACCATAGTATCAAAACTCATTTCATAACCATCTTGTTTCAATGCAAAGTCGATTTGAGCTATAATATCTGTTTCAGTTTTATCTAATGAAATATTATCAAAGCCAACTCTTACAGCTTTGTCTGCATACTGACCAGCTACCATCATTTTTTTGACTTCATCGGCAGATTTGATGAGGCGCATCCGTTGGATCAATGGTGTTAAGTTTTCAAATTCAGCTTTTCCAAATACTGATTGGAGGCCATGATACTTGGTCAAGATAAGGTTGCTAAACTCAACAGCAACACGTTTAAATTCAACTTGTGGCAAGGCGTTTTGAATTTTTTTCCAAGGATTTTCAGAGTCAACATAGCCAACAACTGGGAATGATACGGTACTGGTTGCACGCTCAACCTCTAGCGCGGGAACAAAGAGTAGAGGTTCTTGGCCTTTAAGGACAAAGAGGAACATTTGGCGTTCGTGTGGGTCACTGTAAAAGCCAGTGAGATAGTTAATTGTGACGGGGTCAGATACGACAGCGACGTCTAGTTTTTCTGATTCAAGATATGTTTCAATTTGTTGTAATTTAGACATAAGCTACCTTCTTTCTACCCCTCTATTTTGGCAAAAAATGGAAAAAAATGCAAGGAAGAAGGAGAAAAAGCATAAAAAAATTCCAACAGCTGATAGCATGTTGGAATAGGAATATTAGTTGAATTCGGCCTTACTTTTAACATCGCTGTATTCTTCAGCAACTTCTTGACTAAGAATATCTTCATAGGCGGGAAGGACGATGTCCTGACCGTATTTTTTCTTGAGGGCAGTAGTGACTAAGCGATAGGCTAAGTTTGCATTACGGGATAAAATAGGCCCGTGGAAATATGAACCAAAGACGTTTTTATAGTGAACACCTTCACCGACCTTTTCTTCGTTGTTTCCATTTCCGTAAACAACCTGACCGAGTGGTTTTTGGTCATCAGATAGGAAGGTGCGACCTTGGTGGTTTTCAAAGCCATAGTAGGTTTCATCAAATTCTTCGTTATGAATTTTAATGTCACCGATAAAGCGGTTGTTGGTTTGGTTGAGTGTGTAATGTCCCATGACGCCAAGACCTTCAATGCGTCTTCCGGAAGCTTCAACATAATATTGGCCCAATAGTTGGAAGCCACCGCAGATAGCTAGGACGACACCATCATTTTGGATAAACTTGTCGATATTTTCTTTTTTAGCAGGCAAATCACCAGCAATGATACTTTGTTCAAAGTCTTGGCCACCGCCGAAAAAGGCAATATCGTAGTGATGTTCATCGAAATTATCATGAAGCGAAACGATATCAACTGTTACATGTGCACCCAGCTTTTCAGCGACGTACTTGAGCATGAGGATATTCCCATTATCTCCGTAGGTGTTCATGAGATTCCCATAGAGGTGGGCGATATTTAGTTGGTAAGGATAATTGCCATCTTTTGAGGAAAGTGAAGTATAAACCATTAGTTCATCTCCTTTCTAACAATCTGACGATTTGCTAGTAATTCTCGGAATTCTAGCATAGCCGTGTAAGTCGCAAGGATATAGGCATGCTTGCAGTCTTGAGCTTCGATTGTTTTGAGAACTTGTTCCAGACTGCTTGTCTCAGTGATTTTATCAGCTGGGTAACCAGTTACTCGAAGACGACGAGCGATTTCAGAATGACGAACACCACCCGCGTTGATTTCAGGAATGTCCATATCAGTAATTTGCTCAAAGTCAGCATCCCAAATCCAGCTGGTATCAATCCCGTCCGCATAATTTGCATTGAGGAGAACAGAAAGACTAAATGGGTAAGGAGCTAGTTTGATCATTTCGATAGCCTGGGTAGCACCAACAGGATTCTTGATGAGGACCAGTGTACATTCCTTGTCACCGATATGGAAGGTTTCTTGGCGACCAAATACAGCACGACTCTTATCAAATCCTTGTTTAATCAGTTGAGAATCAGCACCAAGGTAACGCGCGATAGCCACCGCAGCGAGAGCGTTGTAGATGTTGTAGAGTCCACCGATTTGGATACCGTATTCTTGACCATCGATAACAAAGAGAGAACGATTGTTGGTCAACTCAACCAATTCTGTCAGACGGTAGTCTAAGTCAGGACGTTTACATCCACAGTTTTCGCAGATATAGGCTCCCAAGTTGGCATAAGTATTGAGCTCATATTTCAGAATACTTTGACAGTCAGGGCAGAGAATACCTTCGGTGTTGTAGTGAGCAAGCTTTGCTGGACCTTTTTCCAAATCAAAGCCAAAATATTGAACAGGATTTGGAATTGCAGGCTTGTAGAAGAGTGGACTGTCACCGTTAAGGAGCACAGTAGCAGTAGGAACTTTTCGAATAGCATCCAAAATCATGTTGTAGGTCGTATAAATCTCACCGTAGCGGTCCATCTGGTCACGGAAGATATTGGTGATAACGAAAAGACTAGGCTGGATGTAGTCACAGATATGTGAGAGACTAGCTTCGTCGATTTCAAGAACTGCAATATTTTTTCCAGTTTTTGAAGATTTTGCAGTCAAGAAAGTAGTCGTAATCCCTGTGATCATGTTGGCACCACTTGGATTGGTTAACACTTGACCGTAAATTTCCTTTAGGATACCGACAGTAAGAGCGGTCGTCAAGGTTTTCCCATTAGTACCAGTTACTACAACAATCTCATAGTTCTTCGCTAAATGTTGTAAAATATCTTTATCAAGTTGAAGGGCAAGTTTTCCAGGGAGCGTGCTTCCACGTCCAAGACGACTCAAAATAAAATGAGAAGAACGCCCAGCAAGAAGGCCCAAAGTAGTTTTTAATTTCATGTTTCTATTATATCATAAATGCTTAAAAAGACGGATTTGAGATTTTGGATAAAAAAACAACCCTAGGTGGGTTGCTTTTTAATAAGTGTATCTTAGGTTAAATCGCAAACAAATCATTCAAGTTTTCAGCCAAGGTTGGGTGAGTGAAGATTTGTTTTGTGAAGTAAGTGTATGGAATCTTATTATCCATAGCAACAGTAATGATGTTGATGATTTCTTGTGAACCTTCAGAGAAGATAGTAGCACCGAGAATTTCTTTTGTTTCAGTGTTGACAACGGCTTTGAAGGCACCACGAAGATCTCCATTGACATGACCACGAGGCATTCCAGCAACAGGCATTTCTTTGACTGCGTATGGAAGTTTCAAATCAGCCGCTTGGCTTTCAGTCAAACCGACTTGAGAAAGAGCGGGTGTGATAAACATGGTGGTTGGTACGTTGAGACGGTCTTCAAGAGTGTAGCTACCATCTCCAGCAAGATAGCTATAAACAACACGGAAGTCATCAAGTGAAACGTAGGTAAATTGAGGTCCACCATTGACATCACCGACTGCAAAGACACCAGGAACAGTTGTTTGACAATGTTTATCTACTTTGATAGCACCACGTTCAGTTAGTTGGATATCAGTGTTTTCAAGTTGAAGTGGTTCCACATTTGGTTTACGTCCAGTTGCGTAGAGAAGAGCATCAAAACGGTAAGTTTCGTTTTCAGTTACGACAAGGACTTGGTCACCGTCGTTTTTGATTTCAGTAGTATGAACGTTTTGAAGCAATTCAATACCGTCTTCTTCCATGTATTTCTTAGCAAGAGCTGAGATAGAAGGTTCTACACGAGGTAAGAAGGTATCTAGAGCATCCAAGACAGTTACCTTACTTCCAAGTTTATTGTAAAGACCAGCAAATTCAAGACCAATGTTTCCGCCACCAAGTACACCAAGTTTTTCTGGTAATTGTTCTAAGTTTTGGATACCTGTTGAATCAAAGACATTCTTGCTTGTTGCAAGACCTGGAATTGGTAATACATTTGAAACAGCACCAGTATTGATGACGATGGTTTCAGCAGTTAGTTCTTGTTTTTCATCACCAGCTTGGATTTCGATGACCTTGTTCGAAACAAAGTGAGCTTCCGCATCTAAAATATCGACACCTGTACCTGCTACAGTAGCATAGTTTTTACCATTGAGTCTTGTGGTAACGGTGTTTTTGGTCTCCATGACTTGATCAAATGACAAGCCTTTTTCAGCAGCTACGAGTAAAGTTTTAGTAGGGATACAAGCAATATTGATACAAGTTCCCCCGTACATAGCCTTGCTGCGTTCAATGAGGGCAACTTTTTTACCAGCTGAAGCCATTTTACCAGCTAGTGTCTTACCAGCTTTCCCAAATCCAATGACAATTAAATCGTATGTTAACATTTAAAAATCCTCCTTTTCGAATTTCATTCTAGCACAAGAAAAAAATTTTTTCACAAATCTGCTACGGAAAATTGAGTGGGCTGATTTCTTCACTTTTTAGCAATAATGAATTTGGTCATTTTATAAGGGGGTCAGACTATCTTTTACTCATTTCTTGTGTTATACTAGATAGGTTGCAAAGATAGCAATACTTTTCTTTTGTGGAAAAGAAGCAACACGATTTGTCATATAGGAAGTATGAAAATACGTCATAAATAGAAAAGTATAAAGAAAGCGCCATAGGGTGGCTTCGCACCACCTTTAGAAAGAAGAAAAACGTGAAATTTAATGAATTTAATCTTTCTGCTGACCTTTTAGCAGAAGTTGATAAAGCAGGATTTGTAGAAGCAAGTCCTATCCAAGAGCAAACCATTCCATTGGCTCTAGAAGGAAAAGATGTAATTGGTCAAGCTCAGACTGGTACGGGGAAAACTGCAGCTTTTGGACTCCCAACTCTCGAAAAAATCCGCACCGAAGAAGCGACCATTCAAGCTTTGGTCATCGCTCCCACTCGTGAACTAGCTGTTCAAAGTCAAGAAGAACTTTTCCGCTTTGGGCGAAGCAAGGGTGTAAAAGTCCGTTCTGTTTATGGTGGTTCAAGTATCGAAAAACAAATCAAGGCACTTAAATCAGGAGCTCATATCGTAGTTGGAACGCCTGGTCGTCTTCTAGACTTGATCAAACGCAAGGCCTTGAAACTACAGGACATTGAAACTCTTATCCTTGACGAAGCAGATGAAATGCTTAACATGGGCTTTCTTGAAGATATCGAAGCCATCATCTCTCGTGTACCTGAGAATCGCCAAACCTTACTTTTCTCAGCAACTATGCCAGAGCCTATCAAACGCATCGGGGTTCAGTTCATGAAAGAACCTGAGCATGTGAAGATTGCTGCTAAGGAATTGACAACAGAACTCGTAGACCAGTACTATATCCGTGTTAAGGAACAAGAAAAATTTGACACCATGACTCGTCTCATGGATGTAGAACAACCAGAACTTGCAATCGTATTTGGTCGTACCAAACGCCGTGTGGATGAGTTGACTCGCGGTTTGAAAATCCGTGGCTTCCGAGCAGAAGGGATTCATGGAGACCTTGACCAAAACAAACGTCTTCGAGTTCTTCGCGATTTTAAAAATGGCAATCTTGATGTTCTCGTCGCAACAGATGTCGCAGCTCGTGGTTTAGATATCTCAGGAGTGACTCATGTATACAACTATGATATTCCTCAAGACCCTGAAAGCTATGTTCACCGTATTGGCCGTACAGGTCGTGCCGGTAAGTCAGGCCAGTCCATTACTTTTGTAGCTCCAAATGAAATGGGTTATCTCCAAATTATCGAGAACTTGACTAAGAAGCGTATGAAAGGCTTGAAACCAGCGACAGCAGAAGAAGCCTTCCAAGCTAAAAAGCACGTGGCACTTAAGAAAATCGAACGTGACTTTGCAGATGAGACTATTCGTGGAAACTTCGACAAATTTGTTAAGGATGCGCGCAAACTCGCGGTAGAATTTAGTCCTGAAGAATTGGCCATGTATATCCTCAGCTTAACAGTTCAAGATCCAGACAGTCTTCCAGAAGTGGAAATCGCGCGTGAAAAACCATTGCCATTTAAACCATCTGGTGGTGGTTTTGGTGGTAAGGGCAAAGGTGGTCGTGGAAATGGCTACCGTGGAGACAAACGCCGTGATCGAAATCATAGAGAAGACCGTGATGGTGGACGCCGTGATTTCAAACGGAAGTCCAATAAAAATAGCCGAGACTTTGAAGGAAAAGGAAACAAACGCCCACATCGTACCTCAAGTGAAAAGAAAAACGGCTTTGTAATCCGCAACAAAGGTGACAAATAATAAAAAAACAATCCAATAAATGGATTGTTTTTTTATATATAAGGAGACCTACATTAGAAATACTCATACACATCAAAGGATTTATATATTTGTTATCTTGTAATATTATATTATCAAAAAAGAATAGCTTTGTCAATAAAAATATTCAAAAAATATCAAAAATTTCCAAACAAAAGAGAATTGCAATTCAATAAACAATTTTCAGATAATTATTGAAAAATCGCTTTCTTTATGTTATAATAATAGGGATTAAATGCGAGGTGAGTTATGGCAAACTTATTAGAAAAAACAAGAAAAATTACATCTATGTTGAAACGTTCTGAGGAACAATTCCAAGATGATTTACCTTATAATGCCATTACCCGTCAGTTGGCTGATATTATCCATTGCAATGCCTGTATTGTGAATAGTAAAGGCCGACTTTTGGGATATTTTATGCGCTACAAAACCAATAATGACCGTGTAGAGCAATTTTTCCAATCAAAGATTTTCCCAGATGACTATATTCAAGGCGCTAACATGATTTATGATACGGAAGCAAACCTTCCAGTAGAGCATGACTTGACTATTTTTCCGACTGAGAGTCGTGCTGATTTTCCTGATGGATTGACAACTATTGCTCCAATTCATGTCTCAGGAATTCGTTTAGGATCTTTGATTATTTGGCGTAACGATAAGAAATTTGAAGATGATGATTTGATTCTTGTTGAGATTTCAAGCACTGTAGTTGGGATTCAACTTCTCAATTTCCAAAGGGAAGAAGATGAAAAAAATATTCGTCGTCGTACAGCAGTAACGATGGCAGTAAACACCCTATCTTACTCTGAACTTAGAGCAGTATCTGCTATTTTAGGAGAACTAAATGGTAACGAAGGTCAGTTGACTGCGTCAGTTATTGCAGACCGAATCGGTATTACACGTTCAGTGATTGTCAACGCCCTACGTAAACTTGAGTCAGCAGGAATTATTGAAAGCCGATCTCTGGGTATGAAGGGAACCTATCTTAAAGTATTGATTCCAGATATATTTGAAGAAGTGAAGAAGAGGGATTACTAATGACCAAGGCTTTGATTTCGATTGACTACACGGAAGATTTTGTTGCAGATGATGGAAAATTGACTGCTGGTGCTCCAGCGCAAGCTATTTCAGATACTATCTATCAGGTGACAAGGAAAGCTTTTGAGCGCGGGGACTATATCTTCTTTACGATTGATGCTCATGAGGAAAACGATGTTTTTCATCCGGAAAGTAAACTCTTCCCACCTCATAACATCATTGGGACCAGTGGACGCAATTTGTATGGAAAGTTAGCAGACTTCTATCAGGAGCATGCTAATGATAGTCGTGTTTTCTGGATGGATAAGCGTCACTATTCAGCCTTTTCAGGGACAGATTTGGATATTCGTCTAAGAGAGCGTCGTGTAGATACTGTCATTTTGACAGGCGTTTTAACAGACATTTGTGTTCTCCACACAGCTATTGATGCATACAATCTTGGCTATCAGATTGAAATTGTCAAACCGGCTGTCGCTTCTATTTGGCCTGAAAATCATCAATTTGCGCTATCTCACTTCAAGAATACCTTAGGAGCCAAGTTGCTTGATGAAAATTTAAATGAAATAACTGAATAATTTTCATAGATATGTAAAAATATGAAAAAAGTATTGACAAGATTTGGGAAAGTTGATATACTAGTACAGTAATCGACGCGGGGATGGCGGAATTGGCAGACGCGCAGGACTAAGGATCCTGTGACCGCTTTAGGTCGTGAGGGTTCAAGTCCCTCTCTCCGCATAGTAGATGAGCTAGCTTTTTATTTTTTTGAAAGATGTATATTGAAAAACATACAGGATAGTTTTTTTGTATGTTTTTTGTTTTCTTTTAAAAAGTGTTACAATATAGATAGAAAAGAAGGAAAAGAAATCAGTATTAAAAAAATAGAGAGAGTAGTGTAGAAAAGTTTAATCTATCCTATTTTATAATGGTTATTATTGGGAAAGATTTCATGGTTAAAGACTTGTATTCCCTGATTTAAAATAGGCATTTCAAAAATGTAAAGGAGGATTACGATGGTTAATGAACTTCAACGAATAATGAGCGCATTTATTCAAATTCTCTTTATTATTTTACTACCTTATATCTGGTGGTTTCTGACTGCGAGGGGGAAAGTCCCATTTATGGAATGGATTGGTTTAAAAGCTATTAAAGGGTTGAAGATTCTTATCTTATCGCATGGATAATTGGTGGCTTTCTCCTGTTTACAATTTTTTCTATGTTTATCTTTCCTCTAACACGTAGTATAGAAACGGCTACTTCGGCATTTTCCGATATGGGTCTTAAAGATTTGCCAAGTATACTAATTTATAGTTTTTTACAGACTTCTTTGCCTGAGGAACTTTTATTTAGAGGGTTTTTATTAAAACGATTAGTTAATCATATGCCATTTTTCTTTGCAAATACGATACAGGCTATCGCTTTTGGTTTGATTCATGGAATATTATTTGTCTCACTCGTATCTATAGAAATTACTCTTTTTATTACCTTGTTTACAGGAGTAATCGCTGCTTATTTAGGCTTTGTCAATGAGAAAAAAGCTGGAGGCTCTATTTTTACGAGTTGGATCATACATGCTTTAGCTAACATTTTCTCTGGGATAGTTGCTGCATTTTCTCTGTTTTAATCTGGGGGATTTATAAATATAAAGTCAGTAGAAATACTGGCTTATTTTATTTCAAAAATTTTTCTTTTTTCATAAACATTTCATATTTGAATATTATAATGGATTTACAAATATGGAGGTGCTATATGAATCCCACTCAAAGAGCTTGGGCTTATGTCAGCAGAAAACGACTGAGAAGTCTCATATTATTTTTGATTCTATTTGTTTTATTGGCAGGAATATCGGCTTGTTTGACGCTTATGAAGTCCAACAAAACAGTAGAAAATAATCTTTATCGCTCACTGAATACATCGTTTTCGATTAAAAAAATCGAAGCAGATCAGACTTTTCAACTGTCTCAACTAGATGACCTTAAAAAGATAAAGGGTCTTGAGAAGATTTCACCTGAGCTAGAGACAATAGCTAAGTTGACTGACAAAGAAGTTGTTACTGGGGAACAAAGTATCCAAAGGGATGATTTGACAGAGGCTGAAAAAAATCTTATCAGTTTGATTGCTTTGGAAGATTCTTCCAAGGATGTTGCTTTTACAAGTTCCGCCTTTAGCCTTATAGAAGGAAGACATATCGAAAAAGGGGATCGAAAAAAAATCTTAATCCACGAAGATTTAGCCAAGAAAAACAATCTAAAAGTAGGAGAGAAGATTAGCTTAAACCCTGCTCAAGTAGGAGGAAACAGTGGACAAACACTAGATTATGAAATCGTAGGTGTTTTCTCAGGTCAGAAGCAAGAGAAATTTACCGGTCTATCATCAGACTTTAGTGAAAATACGGTCTATACAGACTACGAAAGTAGCCAAAATTTACTTGGCAACAAGGAAGCTCAAGTTACTGCAGCCCGTTTCTATCTTGAAAATCCAAAAGATATGGATGGTATCATTCAAGAGGTTGAAAAGTTATCCCTGGAAAACCAAGGGTTCCAAGTTGAAAAGGAAAATAAGGCCTTTGAACAAATCAAGGATTCCGTTTCGACCTTCCAAACCTTCTTACAGATTTTCCTCTATGGCATTATGATTGCTGGTGTAGGGGCGCTGATATTGGTCTTGTCACTTTGGTTACGAGAGCGAGTCTACGAAGTTGGTATTTTATTGGCACTAGGGAAGGGAAAAGGAGCAATCTTTAGCCAATTCTGCCTGGAAGTCATCATAGTTTCATTGGCAGCTATTCTGCCAGCATTTGTGGCTGGGAATGCTATTACTTCCTATCTCTTGAAGACTGTACTAGCAAGCGGTGACCAAGCTGCACTACAAGATACACTGGCCAAAGCGACTAATCTTTCAACCAGTATCCAATCATTTGGAGAATCTTACGTCTTTCTACTTGTGATTAGCTCCTTGTCAGTTGCACTTTGTTTTATCTTTTTATTTAGAAAATCACCTAAGGAAATTTTATCATCCATCAGTTAATAAAGGAGAAATCATGACTTTACTACAATTACAAGATCTTACTTATCGTTACAAGAACACTGCAGAAGCAGTATTATATAAAATCAATTACGATTTTGAACCTGGTAAGTTTTATAGTATTATCGGAGAATCAGGAGCTGGGAAGTCAACACTCTTATCTCTATTAGCAGGACTTGATAGCCCAGTCGAAGGTGCTATCCTATTCGAAGGCAAGGATATTCGTGAACAAGGTTATTCTTATCATCGCATGCACCATATCTCTTTGGTTTTCCAAAACTATAACTTGATTGATTATCTTTCTCCATTGGAAAATATCCGCTTGGTTAATAAAAAAGCTAGCAAGGATACGCTTCTTGAACTTGGTTTAGATGAAAGTCAAATCAAGCGGAATGTTCTCCAATTATCAGGTGGGCAGCAACAACGTGTTGCCATTGCTCGTAGTTTGGTATCTGAGGCGCCAGTGATTTTAGCAGATGAACCAACAGGAAACTTGGATCCTAAGACTGCTGGAGATATCATCGATTTGCTCAAATCTCTCGCTGAGAAAACAGGCAAGTGTGTAATCGTTGTGACCCACAGCAAGGAAGTAGCACAAGCATCAGATATTACACTGGAATTGAAGGACAAGAAACTGACTGAAACAAGAAAAAATAGTAACTAAAACTTTTAAACATATTAAAAACTGAAGTAAATCTAGAAAGGAATCTTATGTTACACAACGCATTTGCCTATGTCACAAGAAAATTTTTCAAGTCGCTTGTGATCTTTCTTATCATTCTCTTGATGGCTAGTTTGAGTTTGGTCGGCTTATCAATAAAGGGAGCAACAGCCAAGGCTTCTCAAGAAACCTTTAAAAATATTACCAATAGTTTCTCCATGCAAATCAATCGTAGGGTCAATCAAGGAACTCCACGTGGTGCGGGGAATATCAAGGGTGAAGATATCAAAAAAATTACCGAGAACAAGGCCATTGAATCCTACATCAAACGGATTAATGCTATCGGTGATTTGACAGGCTATGAACTGATTGAAACGCCTGAAACCAAGAAAAATCTAACTGCAGATCGAGCTCAACGTTTTGGAAGTAGCTTGATGATAACAGGTGTCAATGACTCTTCTAAAGAAGACAAGTTTGTGTCAGGCTCTTACAAACTGGTCGAAGGAGAACATTTAACAAACGATGACAAATACCAGATTCTCATGCACAAAGACTTGGCTGCTAAACACGGCTGGAAGGTAGGGGATAAGGTTAAACTCGACTCTAATATCTACGATGCAGATAATGAAAAAGGAGCCAAGGAAACAGTAGAAGTAACGATCAAAGGACTTTTTGATGGACATAACAAATCTGCTGTGACCTACTCACAGGAACTATATGAAAATACAGCAATCACAGATATTCACACAGCTGCCCAACTCTATGGATATACAGAAGATACAGCTATCTATGGAGATGCTACCTTCTTTGTAGCTGGGGATAAGAACCTCGATACGGTCATGCAAGAAATAGGATCCATCAACGGTATCAACTGGAAGATGTATAGCTTAATCAAGAGTTCATCAAACTATCCTGCTCTTGAACAATCTATCTCAGGCATGTACAAGATGGCTAATCTCCTCTTCTGGGGTAGCTTGAGCTTCTCGGTTCTCCTGCTTGCTCTCTTACTCACGCTATGGATTAATGCCCGTCGTAAAGAAGTTGGAATTCTTCTTTCCATTGGTCTTAAACAAGTAAGTATTCTGGGACAATTTATCATAGAAGCAATTATGATTGCTATTCCAGCTCTTATTTCAGCCTACTTCCTAGCCAACTATACAGCTCGTGCTATTGGAAATACAGTTCTTGCCAATGTCACATCAGATGTGGCTAAGCAAGCTAGTAAGGCAGCCCAAGCCTCTAATCTTGGTGGTGGTGCAGAAGTGGACGGCTTTAGCAAGACTCTTTCAAGTTTAGATATATCCATTCAACCTTCTGACTTTGCTATTATCTTTGTACTTGGCTTGGTTCTAGTGGTACTAGTTATGGCACTTGCTTCAAGTAATCTCCTATTTAAACAACCAAAAGAACTCTTGTTGGATAGTGAATAAAAAACTTGCTACCTATTCTCACTCAAATGAGATATAATATAGGTAGCATTTTTGATAGAAAAGGATTTATATGAAAATTCTAATTGTAGAAGATGAAGACATGATCCGTGAGGGAATTAGTGATTACTTGGCGGATTGTGGCTATGAAACTATTCAGGCTGCAGATGGTCAAGAAGCCTTAGAACAATTTTCAAATCACCAAATAGCTCTGGTTCTCTTAGATATTCAAATGCCTAAACTCAATGGTTTAGAGGTTTTGTCAGAAATCCGTAAGACCAGCCAAGTTCCAGTCTTGATGTTGACAGCCTTTCAGGACGAAGAGTATAAAATGAGTGCCTTTGCCTCACTAGCAGATGGATATCTAGAAAAGCCTTTTTCCCTATCTTTGTTAAAGGTACGAGTAGATGCTATTTTCAAGCGTTATTATGATGCAAGTCGTACCTTTACCTATAAGGATACCAAGGTTGATTTTGACAGTTATAGAGCTAGTGTAGCGGGGAAAGATGTTCCTGTGAATGCAAAAGAACTAGAAATCTTAGATTATCTGGTCAAAAATGAAGGTAAAGCCTTAACTCGGTCGCAGATTATCGATGCTGTTTGGAAGGTGACAGATGAGGTTCCATTTGACCGAGTGATCGATGTCTATATCAAGGAACTACGGAAAAAACTAGACTTAGACTGTATTCTTACCGTGCGGAATGTCGGCTATAAATTGGAGAGAACATGAAAAGACTGAGTTTATTTAAAAAGATTTTTATCTATACCTTCTCGGTATTCTGTACCTTAGTCATTTGTTTGCATTTGGCCATCTATTTCCTCTTTCCTACTACCTATCTCAGTCATCGTCAGGAGAGTATCGGACAGAAGGCAACAGAAATTGCCCAAACCCTCCAAGGAAAAGACAGTCAAACTATCCAGGAAGTACTTGAACTTTATTCTCAAAGTAGCGATATAAAGGGAACCATCAAGGGTGAAATGACTCAGGATAAGTTAGAAGTCAAGGACAATCTTCCAATTGATAGAGATCGACAGACGGCCTCCTTGGTCATTGAGGAAAGAGAGGTCCAATCTAAGGATGATCAGACCTTGACCATACAGTTTATTGCTTCTATGGATTTGCAGAAAGAAGCAGAAGATATGAGTCTGCAATTCCTACCCTATACTCTGTTAGCTTCTTTTCTGATTTCACTCCTGATTGCATATATCTATGCCAGAACTATCGTAGCTCCGATATTGGAAATCAAGCGAGTAACTCGAAGGATGATGGACTTGGATGCAGAAGTGAGATTGCGCGTGGATTCCAAGGATGAGATTGGGAATCTCAAGGAGCAAATCAATAGTCTCTATCAGCATCTCTTGACCGTCATTGCGGACTTGCATGAGAAAAATGAATCCATCCTCCAGTTAGAAAAGATGAAGGTTGAGTTTTTGCGAGGAGCTTCCCATGAACTGAAAACACCTCTTGCTAGTCTGAAAATCCTTTTGGAAAACATGCAAGCAAACATAGGTCGCTATAAAGATCGCGACTATTATCTGGGTGTTTCTTTGGGGATCGTGGATGATTTAAGCCACCATGTTCAGCAGATTTTATCCCTTTCTTCGGTGCAAGAATTACGAGATAAGAAGGAGCAAATCAACCTTCTGGATATGACCAATCTCCTATTGATGGATTATGACTTGTTAGCCAAGGAGAGAGAAATCTCTATTGAGAATCAGTTGACTAACCAGAAGGTTTATCTAAATCCTTCGGTACTCAAGCTGATTCTTTCAAATCTTATCAGTAATGCGGTGAAGCATTCCATCCAAGGTGGCTATCTAAAAATTGGGACAGAAGATGACTGGTTTTTTATTGAAAACGCCTGTACAACAGAAGAGCAAGATAAGTTTGAACAATCCTTTACAACTTCTAGTCGCCAAAGTAAGGGAGCTGGTTTGGGACTATTTGTGGTCAAGAGTTTATTAGAGAACGAAGAAATTGACTATTATTTTGAAAGAGATGAGAATCACTTAGTATTTTTCATGAAGCTACCACAGGTCAATCCGGAAAGTGATTAAGAAAGGGTTTACATCAATCTGATTGGAAGAAATTCAATCTAAAGTATGGGAAAAACTAGATTTTTTTATCAAAAAGTGATAAAATGAACAATGTAAATGGGATATCCCATAAAAATATACAGGAGGCCTGATAAAATGGCAATCGTTTCAGCAGAAAAATTTGTCCAAGCAGCTCGTGACAACGGTTATGCAGTTGGTGGATTTAACACAAACAACCTTGAGTGGACTCAAGCTATCTTGCGCGCAGCAGAAGCTAAAAAAGCTCCAGTTTTGATCCAAACTTCAATGGGTGCTGCTAAATACATGGGTGGTTACAAAGTTGCTCGCAACTTGATCGCTAACCTTGTTGAATCAATGGGTATCACTGTACCAGTAGCTATCCACCTTGACCACGGTCACTACGAAGATGCACTTGAGTGTATTCAAGTTGGTTATACTTCAGTTATGTTTGACGGTTCACACCTTCCAGTTGAAGAAAACCTTGAAAAAGCTCGTAAAGTTGTAGAATTTGCTCACGCAAATGGTGTATCAGTAGAAGCTGAAGTTGGAACTATCGGTGGTGAAGAAGACGGAATCATCGGTGATGGTGAATTGGCTCCAATCGAAGATGCTAAAGCAATGGTTGCAACTGGTATCGACTTCTTGGCGGCTGGTATCGGTAACATCCACGGTCCTTACCCTGCAAACTGGAAAGGTCTTCACCTTGACCACTTGCAAAAATTGACTGAAGCTGTACCAGGATTCCCAATCGTATTGCACGGTGGATCAGGTATTCCTGACGACCAAATCCAAGCAGCTATCAAACTTGGTGTTGCTAAAGTTAACGTTAACACTGAATGCCAAATCGCATTCGCTAACGCAACTCGTAAATTTGCTCGTGACTACGAAGCAAACGAAGCAGAATACGACAAGAAAAAACTCTTCGACCCACGTAAATTCTTGGCTGACGGTGTAAAAGCTATCCAAGCATCAGTTGAAGAACGTATCGACGTATTCGGTTCAGAAGGTAAAGCTTAATCTAGCTGAACTAAACAAAATAGAAGCCTGCCCCTGAGGGTGGGTTTTTTGTGTGAGTAAAATGAATGAATCTATTTGACAATTATACTTAAGTAAGATAATATGAGCTTGTAGAACAACTTTCCTCCTTATATAATATATATTTTCAGGGTAATTATAATTCATGAATAATTCTTATATTTTACTTAGACATGCTCATTCAAGATTTTCAAGTGATGATTTGAATAGAACTTTGTCAGAAAAAGGGGTTTCATCTCTTGATCAGTTAGAGTTTTTGAATTCTTTTAATATTCATTATTATTTTTCTAGTCCTTATAAACGAGCATTTGAAACGATTAATAGCTCGCCAATTCAATTTGATAAAATAGTTCTTGATAATCGGTTACGAGAGCGAAAATTATCTTCAACCTTTATAAAAGATTCTGAGTTTGAGGACAGTATTAAATATTTATGGGACAATCCAGATCAATCTTTTGTAGGAGGTGAATCAAATCAAGTAGCTTTAAAGAGAATCCTAAATTTATTGGAGGAATTGGAAGGAAGATACTCAGATAAGACGATTTTACTGAGTTCACACGGGAATTTGATAGGAATACTACTACATCACTTTGATTCCAGTTTTGATTATGAAAAATGGGAGCAGATGACCTTTCCAGATTGTTTTCTAATTGATAGAAATGGGATTGTGAAAAGAATTATGAAAGATTAGTACTTTGATTCAATAGTGATTCATATTGATCAAAATAGTTTGCTTTTTACTATTCGTAGCCTGCCCCTAGGGGCAGGTTTTTTGGTGTCTTAAGGAAACTATTTAACAGAATTTTTGATTAAAAGTATCATTTTAAGAGAGAAATCTCTAATTTCATAATCTATAAGCAAACGCTTGCATTCCTTTTTTTATTAGATTATAATAGGTAAAGCCTTCTGTAATAATATTGAGAAAGTGTAGAAAGTAAGGATTTAAAATATTTGTAGTCAAAAATACAATGTTGCTTCTTACGATAGGGAGATAAATATGGCAATGATAGAAGTGGAACATCTTCAGAAAAATTTTGTGAAGACAGTTAAGGAGCCGGGGTTAAAGGGAGCCTTGCGCTCCTTTATTCATCCTGAAAAGCAGACCTTTGAAGCGGTCAAGGATTTAACTTTTGAAGTTCCAAAAGGGCAGATTTTAGGATTTATCGGGGCAAATGGTGCTGGGAAGTCAACCACCATCAAAATGCTGACAGGGATTTTAAAACCGACATCTGGTTTTTGTCGGATTAACGGCAAGATTCCACAGGACAATCGCCAAGATTATGTCAAGGATATTGGAGTCGTTTTCGGACAACGCACCCAGCTATGGTGGGATTTGGCATTGCAAGAGACCTACACGGTCTTGAAGGAGATTTACGATGTGCCAGACTCGCTTTTCCGTAAGCGCATGGACTTTTTGAATGAAGTTTTGGATTTGAAGGAATTTATCAAGGATCCTGTGCGGACTCTTTCACTAGGTCAACGGATGCGGGCGGATATTGCGGCTTCCTTGCTTCACAATCCTAAGGTTCTCTTTTTAGATGAGCCAACCATTGGTTTGGATGTGTCGGTCAAGGATAACATTCGCCGGGCTATTACTCAAATCAATCAAGAAGAAGAAACAACTATTCTCTTGACTACTCATGATTTGAGTGATATTGAGCAACTCTGTGATCGGATCTTTATGATTGATAAGGGGCAAGAGATTTTTGATGGAACGGTTAGCCAGCTCAAGGGGACCTTTGGCAAGATGAAGACTCTTTCCTTTGAGCTGACGCCAGGTCAAGGTCATCTCGTCTCTCATTATGAAGGCTTGCCTGATATGTCCATTGATAGACAAGGAAATAGCCTGACTATTGAATTTGATAGTTCCCGCTACCAATCAGCTGATATTATCAAGCAAACCCTGTCTGATTTTGAAGTCCGTGATTTGAAGATGGTGGATACGGATATTGAGGATATTATCCGTCGTTTCTACCGAAAGGAGCTTTAAGATGGTCAAATTGTGGAGACGTTATAAACCCTTTATCAATGCAGGGATTCAGGAGTTGATTACCTATCGAGTCAACTTTATTCTCTATCGGATTGGTGATGTCATGGGGGCTTTTGTGGCTTTTTATCTATGGAAGGCTGTCTTTGACTCCTCCCAGGAGCCTTTGATTCAGGGCTTCAGTATGGCAGATATCACCCTCTACATCATCATGAGTTTTGTGACCAATCTGTTGACCAGGTCTGATAGCTCCTTTATGATTGGGGAGGAGGTCAAGGATGGCTCCATTATCATGCGCTTGCTTAGACCAGTGCATTTTGCGGCCTCTTACCTTTTCACCGAACTTGGCTCCAAGTGGTTGATTTTTATCTCTGTTGGGCTGCCATTTTTAAGTGTCATTGTTTTGATGAAAATCATATCTGGGCAAGGTATTGTAGAAGTGCTAGGATTAACTGTCCTTTACCTCTTTAGCTTAACTCTGGCTTATCTGATTAACTTTTTCTTTAATATCTGCTTTGGATTTTCAGCCTTTGTGTTTAAAAATCTATGGGGTTCCAATCTACTCAAGACTTCAATAGTGGCCTTTATGTCTGGCAGTTTGATTCCCTTGGCTTTCTTTCCGAAAATCGTTTCAGATATTCTGTCCTTCTTGCCATTTTCATCCTTGATTTACACTCCGGTTATGATCATTGTTGGGAAATACGATTCCAGTCAGATTCTTCAAGCACTTTTGCTTCAGTTTTTCTGGCTTATAGTGATGGTGGGCTTGTCTCAGTTGATTTGGAAACGAGTCCAGTCATTTATCACCATTCAGGGAGGTTAGGATGAAAAAATATCAACGCATGCATCTGATTTTTATCAGACAATACATCAAGCAAATCATGGAGTACAAGGTTGATTTTGTGGTTGGTGTCTTGGGAGTCTTTCTGACTCAAGGATTGAACCTCTTGTTTCTCAATGTCATCTTTCAACACATCCCCTCGCTAGAAGGTTGGACCTTTCAAGAGATTGCCTTTATCTATGGATTTTCCTTAATTCCAAAGGGATTAGATCATCTTTTTTTTGACAATCTCTGGGCTTTAGGTCAACGACTAGTTCGAAAAGGGGAGTTTGACAAGTATCTGACTCGTCCTATTAATCCTCTTTTTCACATCCTCGTTGAGACCTTTCAGATTGATGCCTTGGGTGAACTTTTGGTCGGTGGAATCTTACTAGCGACAACGGCGACTAGCATTGCTTGGACTCTTCCCAAATTCCTGCTTTTTCTAGTTTGTATTCCTTTTGCGACCTTGATTTATACTTCCTTGAAAATTGCGACAGCCAGCATCGCTTTTTGGACCAAGCAGTCAGGTGCCATGATTTACATTTTCTATATGTTTAATGATTTTGCCAAGTATCCTATTTCTATTTACAATTCGCTCCTTCGTTGGTTAATTAGCTTTATTGTACCTTTCGCCTTTACGGCCTACTATCCTGCCAGCTATTTCTTGCAGGACAAGGATGTCTTCTTTAATATCGGTGGTTTGATTCTGATTTCTCTTGTTTTCTTTGTTATTTCCCTCAAACTTTGGGACAGGGGGCTAGATGCCTACGAAAGTGCTGGTTCGTAAGAACTAGAGTAAGACTAAAATCAAGAAAGGAACTTATGATGTTTGTAATTAAAGAAGTCAAGAATGAAGATCAAAAAATGGCAGTTGTCGCGGAGGTTTTAAAGGATTTGCCAGAATGGTTTGGAATACCAGAAAGCACGCAAGCCTACATCGAAGGAGCCAAGGACTTGCAAGTGTGGGCTGCCTATCAGGAGGGTGATTTGCTTGGCTTTGTAAGCTTGTCCTATTCTAGTGAAGATTGTGCAGAGATTGATTGTCTCGGTGTAAAAAAATGTCATCAAGGTAGAGGAATTGGGAGTCAATTGCTTGCTACTTTAGAAAGTGAAGCACGTAAAAACGTTGATTATTTACAAGTGAAAACAGTCGCAGAAGGCTCTAATCAAGATTATGACCGAACAAATGTCTTTTATCGCAGTGTTGGTTTTAAAAAATTAGAGATTTTTCCTCAACTATGGGATCCTCAAAATCCTTGTCAGGTTTTGATAAAGAAAATCGTTTAAAACTTCTTGACAAAAAAATTGAGAGTGCTATACTAAAGTGGTAATCGCCGATTTAGCTCAGTTGGTAGAGCAACGCACTCGTAACGCGTAGGTCACAGGTTCGATCCCTGCAATCGGCAAAGTGAAAGATGTCCATTTGGGCTTCTTTTTCTTTTTATAAAATTCTGACCACATAGTCTATGATGTTTACCACATAGACAAAATCTATTGTTTGTGATTTTTATTTCTGTTATAGTAGTAATTGTCAAGGGGAGATATAGCTTCCTAACAAAATAGAAAATGAGGTAGAATCATGAAAAAAGTATTAGGTATCGGATTTTTAGTAGTAGCAGGAGCAGTCTTGTATTTTGGTTTAGTTGGATGGCCAAGTTTGGATGTTAACATCTGGGCACTATTTCCAGTAGGTCTGTTTCTATTATTTACACTTGAAAATCTAGTGAAAAAAGATTATAAGGCCAGTCTCATGAGCTTGATGATTGCCTTTATCATTGCAAATGCTATTTTTGACATCTTGCCACTTTCAAGTGGTTTAGTTATCGGTGCAGGAGTGCTGGCTTGCGTGGGAATTGGATTTCTCATTCCTGACGTTAATAAGAAAGAAGCATAATACAAAAAAGTCTCGAGCTTTCTCGAGACTTTTTCTTTATTGACCTGCGTAATATTTTTGAATACCTTTGACAATACCAGCCACTAATCTGTTCTGGTAGGCATCGCTACGAATCTGTTGATTTTCGTCGAAATTATCAATGTATCCTAATTCTAAAAGAACTGCTGGTTTATCAGTTTCACGAAGTACAGCAAAACTTCTTTGGAGGAGACCTGCATCCTTGGCACCTGTTTCAGCTAGAAGAGAAGAGTGGATGTCAGCTGCAAGACGATTGCTTTCACTGATTCGGTCGGGATTGTTATGCCAGTATTTGTTGATCCTAGAAGGATAACTAGGGTCTGCTTCATAAGAATAAGTTTGAATACCAGCACTATTTGAAGCTGGATTTCCACTAGCATTAAAGTGAATACTGATCAATATATCTGAATCAGTATTGTTGGCTATTCTTGAACGTTCAGTGACAAAGTCGACAAAGACATCACTATCTCTAGAAGAAAGGACAGTATAGCCAAGACCTTGGAGTTCCTTGCGTAATTTTTGATAAACTTGCATGGTTAGGTCTTTTTCATTAGTATTGTAATAAACAGCACCAGGATCTTTACCGCCGTGACCTGGATCTAGGAAGATGATGTTGTTATATTTCCCCTTTTCAAAACCACGACTCACAGAAGCTTCACCAATCCATTTTCCATCACTTTGAAATTGTTGGTTTTTTCCATCTATTTTATGGGTTCCTGTGACATAAACACCATTTTCATCTACATAGTAACGAGCTTTATAGTAGCTATCATCAATCCACTCACTCTTAGCCATGTAACCACCGGCCTTGAGGTAGTAGGAGCCAATCCATTCACGCGCTGCATAAGTACCACCTGATTTCAAATAGAACCAACTATTGTAGTTTTTATCGAAAATCCATTCTTTTTCAGCCATGGCACCGCTAGATTTTAGGTAGAAGCTACCTTGCCATTGGTTGCTTGCCATTGTGGCATCTTTGTTAAAGTAGTACCAAACTCCACCGATTTTATCCCACTTGTTTTTGATTAAGCTACCAGAAGCTTGAGCATAATACCATTTGCCATCTTGTTTGACCCAAGTGCTCTCGGCCATAGCACCACTATTGGTAAAGAGATAACCGTTAAAAATGGTGTTGCTGAGCATGATACCGTCTTTATCAAAGTAGTACCATACACCGCCAATCTTTTTCCAGTCTTGTTTAACGGTTTTTCCAGATGGATTAGCATAATACCAGTTATCTTTAATTTTAGCCCAGCCACTATCGACCATAGCCCCGCTGCTAGTCAGGATGTACCCATCATAAATTGTATTGCTGAGCATGATACCATCCTTATCAAAGTAGTACCATTTACCGTGGATTTTTTTCCAATTGACGGCAGCCTTGTTCGCTTCATAGAAGCGCCAGATATTTTCTTCAAAGACCCAACCATCTTTTTTGTCTTCTGGAACCTGGTTTTCTTCTTTCTTAGCTGAAGTTTTACTTGCGTTTGTTGTAGAAGTTGTTGGTGTGCTTGAACTTGCTTCAGTAGAAGGAACTGGTTCCTTTGTTTCAACCTTGTTAGCTGTTGTAGTTTGTTGCGTCGTTTCAGCTGAAGTAGTTTGGACTTTATTTTCTTCAGCTAAAGCTGGGTTTGTTGCAAATCCTAGGTAAGTAAGCATGATGGCACTTGCAAAGAACGTTTTTTTCACTTGTTTCATCTCCTATTTATTTTTTAATAATCTCGTTTTTAAATGTCATTAGAAAAGCACCTCAAATGGAACGTCGGGTTGCCAACTTTGTTGAGGTGCTGGCGAAATTTGTTGCCATTTATTTCATCATGAAGATTTGAACAATCATGATGATGTAGATGAGCAATGTGAGTAGGAATCCAGCTCTCCAAAAGAATTTCAAGAATTTTGGATAATAAAAACTACGTTTTTTGCTCAAGAAGAAAAAGGCTAGAATGATAGCTAGCAAGGATAAGGCTGCTCCCAAAACGGGAAGTTGATTGTGTGTAAAAACCTTAGCACTGATAAAATAATATTCAAAAATTAGAAAAGGGAAAGCCAAATCAGCAAAGTTGATGCCCCTTTTCTTTAACTTAAAGAATCTGCTCAGAATAATTGCTAAAGCCAAGGTTAATACCAAAAGCAAGACGGAAGCGAGTTTCATTAAAATCATAACAATATTGTATCATAAAACTTGAATAATAGGAAAGCATATTCCTTGATTTAACAGTGTTTTTCTAAAAATTTTTGTTTAGAAATTGATTTTTTATACTTTATACAAATTCAGTGTATGTTGGATACAAAAATGGTAATAGTTTGAGTCTTCAATATAAATCTTTTTTATGGTGACCATAGAAAATATATATTAGTCAGAAAGAAAGAATAGTAGTAGAATGAGTAGCAAATAAAACAAAGGAGTTTCTTATGAAATTAGTTACGTTATGGTCAAAACTCTCACTAGGAATCCAATTATTGGTGGCTTTGGTCTTAGGTGTTATCGCTGCGGTCATCTGGCCACAATTTGCAGGTTTTTATCAATTTTTAGGACAAGCCTTTATTAAATTGATCAATATGGTTATCATTCCACTAATCTTCCCGACTATCGTTGTTGCAGTAGCCAGCGTTATCGGGAAAAAATCTTTCGGGAAAATCTTGACCAAGAGCTTGGTTTACTTTTTTGCCGTGACAACTGCTATTACGCTCTTGTTTGTATTTGCTAGTTACTATTTAGGATTTGGACAAGGTGTGAATATTGGTCAAACTGGTGGGAACCTTGATGGTATCGCCAACAATGTAAAATTTAGCGAATTTCTCCTTGGTTTTATTCCATCAAATATTGTCAAATCTCTTTCAGACGGCGCCCTATTGCCGATTATCGTTTTTGCTATCTTTCTTGGTTACGGAATTGGTAACCTTAAGTCTGATAAATCTCAGAAAATCATCGAAGGTTTCCAAATCTGGATTGAAGCTATTTATAAGATTGTTGCAGTGATTGTTAAACTATCACCGATTGGGATTTTTGGATTTATCGCCAAAGATGTTGCAACGACTGGTGTTGACAAGTTGATTGGGCTTGGTCAATTTGTAATCGGAACTTATTTGGCTTATGCTGTTTTGGTTCTCCTTATTTTCCCTTTGATTGCTGTCTTCTTTAAAGTACCGTATTTATCAGCCTTTCGTGAAAATTGGAGCCTCTTGACACTGGCCTTTGTTACTGGTAGTTCTAGTGTTGTCTTGCCTTCACTTCTTAAAGATTTGAAAAAACAGGGGCATGACGAGCACACGATTGATTTAGTTGTTCCTTTAGGATATACTTTTAACTTAGAGGGAGCAGCAGTTTATTTCTCTGTAGCTACGATTTTTATCGCGCATGCCTACGGCATTCAATTTTCTTTATCAAGTCTCTTGTTTACTGTTTTGCTTTTGACTTTGATTGGAAAAACTGCAGCAACTGTGCCATCAGGGGCTATCGTGGTTCTACTTGCTGCAGCACCTCAGTTGGGCTTGCCAGTTGAAGGAGTAGCCTTGATCTTTGCAGTTGATTTCTTTGTCAATGCTGGCCGTACTATGATCAATGTTTTGGGTCAAATCTTAACAGTTAGCGTTATCGAAAAAACAGAAGGATATATTTTAGAAGAAGAAAAGGAAAGCCAATTATCAGTCAGCTTTTCTTAAGGAGATGATAAGTAATGAGCGAAACAAAAGTTTATGTGATTCATGAGAATCTTGAATGGACCCAGCATTTGGTCAAATGGTTGGAAGAACTAGAAGTCCCTTATGAACTGTGGGATTTGTCTAGTGGCATTTTGGATTTGCAAAGTCCACCGCCACAAGGTATCTTTTACAATCGTATGTCTGCGTCTTCTCACACCAGAGGGCATCGCTATGCGCCAGAATATACAGAGCAGGTGATTACTTGGTTAGAAGCACACGGACGCAAGGTTGTGAATGGAACTGGTGCCATCAACTTAGAAATCAGTAAAGTCAAACAATATTTGAAATTAAACGAGTCTGGTATTGAGACTCCTGCGACAGTTGCAGTTTTAGGCCAAGAAAATATCATTGAAGCAGCCAGAAAATTGAACATCTATCCATTGATTACCAAGCACAATCGAGCAGGTAAGGGGTTAGGAGTTCAACTCTTCCAAAATGAAGAAGAATTGGAAGCTTATGTCAATAGTCCTCTCTTTGAACCATCAGTGGACGGGATTACCTTGTTACAAGCCTACATTAAGCCAAGTGATGGACGCATCCGTCGTTCAGAGTTTATCAATCAAAAATTCCTTTATACTGTTTCAATCGATTCTTCAGATGGTTTCCAATTGTGCCCAGCAGATGGTTGTCAAATTGGCAAGAGACCAGAACAACTAGAAACGTCTGAAAAATTCCAGATTACAGAACCCCTACCAGATTCTCGAAGAGAAGCTTATGAAAATTTCCTTAAGAATGCTCAGATTGAAGTTGCTGCTATTGAATGGGTTCAGTCAGAGAATGGTGATATTTATGTTTATGATGTAAATACCAACACAAACTACAATCCTACCGCAGAAAAAAATGCCAATATTTTTGCTCACCAACATTTGGCTCAATATCTAAAATCAGAGTTGCAAGCCCTAACGAGTGGACAATAAAGTACTAAAGAAAATCCCCCAGTATTAAATGACTGGGGGATTGATTTGTTTATATTCTTCGAAAATCAAATTCAAACAACGTCAGCTTCGCCTTGCCGTACTCAAGTACAGCCTGCGGCTCGCTTCCTAGTTTGCTCTTTGATTTTCATTGAGTATTAATCGATAAAAAATTATTGATTGACCTTGAAGTCTGGATCCTTAAGGCTTTGAACACTCGCATTAATCACAGCACCGACAATCAATAACTTGGCAATGATAATGAACCAGAACATCATGACAACAACGATGATGGAACTGAAAAAGCGAACATCAACGAGATAGTTGACATAGTTATTGAAATAAGCTGAAAAGATAGTTAATAAAGAAATAAGAGTGACGAATACGAATAGACTTCCAGGTATGACGTAGCGAATCTTACTTACTTTAACATTTGGTAGGAAATAATAGAGCATGATTACGATTGCAAAAAGAAAGGCATAAATCAGCGGACCTGTAAAATCTTGTAGATAAGAAAATAGAGCACTCTCGGATTTCCAGTAGTTTTTTAGCAAATCCAATAACATATGGCCGAACATACTGAGGAATAAGGCAAGTGCAAAGAGAATTTGAAGGCCAAAGCTAACCAAGAGACTCATCAGCTGGTGTGAGATAATTCCTCTATTTTTTGCGATTCCATAGGCTTTATTAAAAGCCTTTTGAAGAAAATTCATGGATTTGGAGAAAGTCCAAAGAGCTGATAAGATAGCAAAGCTCAGTAAACCTGTTGATGGTTGAGTCAGAACTTCTCTGACAATCTTCGCGACAACTTCATAGATTGTATCTGGTAAAAATTCCTTGATTGTTAATAGAAAGTTTGAGATGGGAATTTGAAAGTAGGGTAAGATATTGACCACTATCATGAGTAAAGGGAAGATTGAAATCAACCAATAGTAGGCAACAGCAACGCTAGTTAACTCACTATCGGAGGCTTGATAGTAGTGCAAAAAAGCTTTTAATAAGGGTCTATCAGTCAGCTGTTTCCACAACTTTTTCATGTTACAATCCTCCAACTTTCTTTCTGTCTTGTTTTGTATAGACTTTAATTTCTTCGAACTAATTCCATCATATCATAAGGTAAGGTATTAGCAGATTCTTTTAAGGAATAAGTTTCTAAATTATTGACATTTTGGCGTAGTTTTTTAGCATACTGAGCTGAGATGAGTTTTTGAGCTTCGTATTCAAAGATACATTTACGTTCAAGGTAGTATCCTCTAAGCATTTCATCAATATTATTGGGTTTGATACGATTGATAACCCGTTCCACAAAGGCACCACTCGTAATATGACTGGTTTCACGGAGACGAGATTCCTGCATGAAGCTGATCAGAGAACTCTTATAAATCCCCTTGAGGTTTTCCAAACTCTCGATGATAATTTCCGTATTAGCTAGGTAGAGCTCTGCAATCTGGTCATAATCAATGGCAAGAAGTCGCTGTTTTTCCTTGCCTTTCCATGAACGGAATGTTTTCCCAAATGTGAGCAATTCATGAAGTAGAAAACGAAGAATGCGTATGGAGACAAGGAAGTAGTAGGTTAGTCGAGAAGCAAAGTTTCGCTTAATATTTTTCTCCATGCTTTTCAAATAACGTTGATAGACACGATATCCTCTTTCACCGATTTTGCCTTCTTCGTAGGCTTGCTCCAAACCATCGCTTTCAATACTCAGAATCAAGAGTTTAAGAGCTTCCCAGTCCTCCTGGATTTCTTTGTTCTCTTGGCTGAGAATGAGATTTTCAATTCGGCCGTGATAGTTGTCGATAGCAGCATAGAGAGGGACCTTGTTTTTGGTATGGTCCAAATCTTTTTCTAACTCCATGGCGACATCATTTAAAATAGCGATGTGCATGAGCTGATCCTTAGACGGTTCTTTCTCTTCAGAAAGGTGAGGGAGTACTAGTAATCCCGTCAGGAAACTTACCAGAGTTACACCAGCTACGAGGAAGAGAAGAAGAGGGTATTCTTGTTCCAGATTAGACGGTATCAAAAGGATAGTGGCAATGGATACAGTTCCCTTCACACCAGAAAAGGTAAGGAGGAGCATGTCTTTGACATATTTGTCTAAACTTTTATGAAGCTTCTTAATTCGAAATGCGTAAAATCCATAGATCATGACAAAGCGGATAGCAAAAAGCAGGAAGGTCAAGAGGAAAACACTGAGCAAGAGAAGAACTTTGTTGTAAAATGCACTCTTAAGAATTGGTTCCGCGATCATTTCCAGTTCCATCCCAAGAATGACAAAGACTGAACCATTGAGCATAAAGGTTACAGTCTGCCAAACAGTCTCAGTAACAGTATCAACTTGCGCTTCAAGGAGATTTATTTTCTTGAAACGACTGGCTTTCAGAATCCCAGCGACTACAACGGCGATAATACCTGAAACATGAATTTCTTCGGCTATGAAAAAAGTCAAGAGAGGTAAACTAAGTTCCAATAAGAGCTCACTCGCGATATCTGTTGCACGGACGCTGAGGAGAAAAGAGTGGAGGGAGCGATTTATGAAGGCGGTTATAAGCCCGACAGCAAATCCTCCAACGATGGAAATGGCTAATGAAGTTCCGGCTTGGGTAAGCGAAAATGATCCTGTTGTCCAAGCGATGAGAGCCATCCGAAAGGCTACTAGTCCAGAAGCATCATTAAGTAGTCCTTCCCCCTTTAGGATATTAGAAACCCGCTTTGGAAAGGTAAAGCGTTGAGAAAGGGAAGCGAAGGCTACTAGATCTGTAGGACCTAAGGCTGCACCAACTGCTACGCAGGCGGCTAAGGGTAGGCCAGTCCAAAGGACATGGGCGACCCCTCCCATGCTTAAGGCTGAGATAAAGATAACTGGGAAAATCAAGTAGAGAACGATTCTCCAGTGTTTTAAGATAGAGGTTACATCTGCTTCTTGGGCTTCGCGAAAGAGTAGTGGGCCAATGACTAAAGCTAGAAACAACTCAGTATCTAAGTGATATTGGTTGTTGGGTAAACAAAGTCCAATTCCAATCCCTAACAAAATTTGAATCAGAGGCATGGGTAAAAAGGGCAGAAGCTTATTGGTCGTGCTAGAAACAATAAGAACTAGTAAAAATACTAAGAGATAAAAAAGCAAATTCATTTTCCACCTCCCTATTTTTGTTTACGACAATTTTCAAAAAGTTCCTTTTGTTCTTGGATTTTTTGATTAATCTTTGAGCAGTCCTTATGTTCGATTTTTTTCTGACAACGCTCCATTTCAAGTGAAATCATTTTTTTCTTGATTTTCAGCATCTTTTTGCTTAGATGCGCTTCATCTAACATACCAACTGCCCGTTCATGTTGGGTTGATTCGACAAATTTATGGCGAAGAGCTTCGATTTTATCTCGTAGGTATTGTTTATCCATGTCGATACCTTTCTAATTTTTCAATCATAATTAAAAATGGTGGATTGTTGATCTGGTTAAGAGTGCGATAGATTGTGGCAGTATATTCTTGTTGCGGTAATTGACTGACAAAGTCCATAACTGCATCCCGTTCTATATCTCCGCCTTCATGCCCATAGTAAATCATGATGGCTATTCTTCCACCCTTAATAAGCATGCGGCAAAGTTTCTCCAGTGCTTCAATAGTTGTTTGTGGTTTGGTAATGATATTTTTATCAGCAGAAGGAAGATAACCTAGATTAAAGATAGCTACCTTGACTTCTCCTACAAATTGATCCACAGTCTCATGACCTTGCAGGATTAATTCTGCATTGGTCAAACCTGCTTCTTGTAGGCGTTGACTAGTCTTTTCCAGAGCTTTTTCCTGTATATCAAAAGCATAGACTTGTTTAGCTAATTTGGCAAGGAAAAGTGTATCATGTCCATTTCCCATTGTTGCATCTACAACAACATCATCTTTTGTGATGACTTGGGCAAGAAAATCATGTGCCATTTCAAGTGGTTTTTTCATTTATAAACTCCTGTTTTACAGCCTTGCATCCTTGAACACTGCCTCGTCGTCTCATTTCAGCCTCAATGCTATTTAGAACTTCCCATTTATTGAGGCTCCACATAGGACCAATCAGCATATCTCTAGGGGCATCTCCTGTGATTCTATGAATAACGATATGTTTGGGAATGATTTCTAGTTGGTCACAGACGACTTTGACATAGTCGTCTTGGCTCATGAGTTGTAGACGCCCGTCATGATAATCTCGTTGCATTCGAGTGTTGGTCATGAGGTGAAGTAGATGAAGTTTAATTCCTTGAATATCATTATCCGTTACACAGCGGCGAACATTTTCCACCATCATGTCATGCGTTTCTCCTGGAAGACCGTTGATTAAGTGAGAAACAATCTCTGCTTTAGGAACTTGCTTACGAATCCGCTGTACAGTCTCTACATAGAGTTCATAGCTATGAGCGCGATTGATCAATTCAGATGTTGTTTCAAAGGTCGTCTGTAAACCGAGTTCGATAGTCACATGCATACGTTCGGTCAATTCTGCTAGGTAGGCCATGGTTTCATCTGGCAAGCAGTCTGGTCTTGTTCCAATGTTAATCCCGACGACCCCTGGTTCGTTGATGGCTTGCTCATAACGCTCACGAATAACCTCGACAGACTCATGAGTATTGGTAAAATTTTGAAAATATACCAGATATTTTTGAACATCTGGCCATTTACGGTGCATAAAGTCTATTTCTTTATAAAATTGCTCACGAATAGGAGCGTCAGGTGCAACGATTGCATCTCCAGATCCAGAAACTGTACAAAACGTACAGCCCCCATGTGCTACAGTTCCATCTCGATTGGGACAATCAAATCCAGCATCAATAGGAACTTTAAAAGTCTTTTCCCCAAAAAGTTTTCGATAGTAATCATTCAAGGTATTATAGGATTTCATAGCTAATATTATATCAGAAAACACTTGTAAACTCAAAGTCAGTAAGCCTTTGAAAAGTTGTTAAAAAGTATGAACATCAAAAAATAATAAAAAAGCCTTTACAAAAAAATAAAAAGTGGTATAATAGAGGTGTTAACAGTGCAAACGTTTTCGTAAAACGTTTGCCGAATAAATATAAAGGAGATTTGAATGATGAAAGATACATTCAAAAATGTCTTGTCTTTCGAATTTTGGCAGAAATTCGGTAAGGCTTTAATGGTGGTTATCGCTGTTATGCCAGCGGCTGGATTGATGATTTCAATCGGTAAGTCACTTGCATTGATTGACCCAAACCTTGCTCCCCTAGTTATTACTGGTGGCGTACTAGAGCAAATCGGTTGGGGAGTTATTGGGAACTTGCACATTTTATTTGCTCTAGCTATCGGAGGAAGCTGGGCTAAAGAACGTGCTGGCGGTGCCTTTGCAGCAGGTCTTGCCTTTATTTTAATTAACCGTATCACTGGTACAATCTTTGGTGTATCAGGAGATATGTTAAAAGATCCAAATGCTATGGTTTCAACGCTGTTAGGTGGATCAATTAAAGTTTCTGATTACTTTATCAGTGTTATGGAAGCACCAGCACTTAACATGGGTGTATTCGTAGGGATTATTTCTGGTTTTGTAGGGGCTACTGCCTTTAACAAATACTATAACTTCCGTAAGCTTCCTGATGCTCTATCATTCTTTAACGGGAAACGTTTTGTACCATTTGTTGTCATCCTTCGTTCAGCAATTGCAGCGATTGTTCTTTCAATTGCTTGGCCACTTGTTCAAACAGGTATCAACAACTTTGGTATTTGGATTGCTAACTCTCAAGAAACAGCTCCAGTTCTAGCACCATTCTTGTATGGTACTTTGGAACGTTTGCTCTTGCCATTCGGACTTCACCACATGTTGACTATCCCAATGAACTATACAGCTCTTGGTGGTACTTATGATATCATGACTGGTGCAGCAAAAGGTACTCAAGTATTTGGTCAAGATCCACTTTGGCTTGCATGGGTAACTGACCTTGTAAACCTTAAAGGTACTGACGCAGCTCAATACCAACACTTGTTAGATACAGTACATCCAGCTCGTTTCAAAGTTGGACAAATGATTGGTTCGTTTGGTATCTTGATGGGTATCATTGTTGCGATTTACCGTAACGTTGATCCAGATAAGAAACACCAATACAAAGGTATGATGATTGCAACTGCTCTTGCAACATTCTTGACAGGGGTAACTGAACCAATTGAGTACATGTTCATGTTCATCGCAACACCTCTTTACCTTGTTTACGCTCTTGTTCAAGGTGCTGCTTTTGCAATGGCTGATATTGTGAACCTTCGTGTACACTCATTCGGTTCAATCGAATTCTTGACTCGTACTCCGCTAGCTATCAACGCTGGTCTTGGTATGGATATTGTTAACTTTATTTGGGTGACAGTACTCTTTGCATTTATCATGTACTTTATCGCTAACTTCATGATTAAGAAATTCAACTATGCAACACCAGGACGTAACGGTAACTATGAAAACGCCGATGCTTCTTCTGAATCTTCAGCTACTGGTGAAACTAAAGTTGCAGAAGCTTCTCAGGCAGTTAACATCATCAACCTTCTTGGTGGACGTGCCAACATTGTCGATGTGGACGCATGTATGACTCGTCTTCGTGTAACTGTAAAAGACGCTGAAAAAGTTGGAACAGAAGAACAATGGAAAGCAGAAGGAGCTATGGGACTTGTCATGAAAGGACAAGGTGTCCAAGCTATCTACGGACCTAAAGCTGACGTTTTAAAATCAGATATCCAAGATATTCTTGATTCAGGTGAAGTGATTCCAGAAACACTTCCAAGTCAAATGACAGCAGCTCAACAAAATACTGTAGCATTTAAAGGTGTGACCGAAGAAGTTTACTCAGTTGCTGACGGTCAAGTTATTGAATTGGAACAAGTGAAGGATCCTGTATTCGCGCAAAAAATGATGGGTGATGGATTTGCAGTGGAACCAGCAAACGGAAACATTGTATCTCCAGTTGCAGGTACTGTGTCAAGTATCTTCCCAACTAAACACGCTCTTGGTCTTGTGACTGCAGAAGGTCTTGAAGTTCTTGTTCACATTGGTCTTGATACTGTAAGCCTTGAAGGAAAACCATTCGATGTGAAGGTTTCAGAAGGTCAAGCAGTAACTGCGGGTGATCTTCTTGTCACAGCTGACTTGGCTACTATTCGTGAAGCAGGTCGTGAAACTACTACGGTTGTAGTCTTCACAAATGGTGACGCGATTAAGTCTGTTAAATTGGAACAAACAGGTTCTCTTGCAGCTAACACGCCAGTTGCAAAAGTAGAATTGTAATCGATTAGGGGTTGGAAGTATTTTTCCAACCTCTTGTTTATAGGAGAAAAGGATGAAATTTTTAACACTTAATACTCATAGTTGGATGGAAAAAAATCCTGAAGAAAAATTTCAGCTCTTGTTACAAGATATATTTGAAAACAATTATGATTTGATTTGTTTTCAAGAGATTAACCAAGAAATCACATCATCTCAAGTAGATGCTGGTCCATTTTATTTTCCGTTACCTTCAGCAGAACCGATTCACCAAGACCATTATGTCCGTCTTTTGGTTGAACAGTTAGCTGAGAAAGGATTGAAATACTACTGGACATGGGCTTATAATCATATCGGTTATGACCGCTATCATGAAGGTGTTGCAATTCTCTCTAAAACACCTATTGAAGCGCGTGAGATTTTGGTTTCAGATGTAGATGATCCGACAGATTATCACACTCGCCGCGTTGCTTTGGCAGAAACAGTAGTAGAAGGCAAAGAACTTGCAGTCGCGAGTGTACATCTTTCATGGTGGGGTAAAGGCTTCCAAGAGGAATGGGCACGTTTTGAAGCAGTTCTGAAAGATCTAAACAAGCCTCTTTTACTAGCCGGTGATTTTAATAATCCTGCTAGTCAAGAAGGTTATCAAGCTATTCTAGCTAGTCCACTAGAGTTGCAAGATGCATTTGAAGTTGCAAAAGAGAGAAGGGGTAGCTATACTGTTCCACCTGAAATTGATGGTTGGAAGGGTAACAGTGAGCCTCTTCGAATCGATTATGTTTTTACGACAAAGGATATACAGATAGAGAGTTTACACGTGGTGTTTGATGGCAAACAAAATCCACAAGTTAGTGATCACTATGGTCTACAAGCAGAACTATCATGGAAAAACTAAACAAGGAATTTTAGTAAAAACAAACAAGTCCCCCTTCTACTGACAGAAGGGGTTGATTTATTAAAAGAGTTAATATGAATAAAATTTTTTATAGAATAACTTGTAAAAAAAAATAAAATCTTATAAAATAAAAAGTGTTGGAGGAATTTATGAGTGTGAATCAAATTGTGCGTATAATCCCGACGCTAAAGGTGAATAATAGAAATTTAAATGAACTGTTTTATGTTGAAAATTTGGGTATGAAACCTTTACTTGAGGAGTCAGCCTTTTTATCACTTGGAGACCAGTCAGGTATTGAAAAGTTGGTTTTAGAAGAATCTCCAAGTATGAGAAGTCGTAAGGTTGAAGGGGTAAAAAAATTAGCTAGATTAATTGTAAAAGTAGAGAATCCATCTGAGATTGAAGCGTTACTAGGTAGAATGGATAAAATCCCTCCACTCTATAAGGGAAATAAGGGATATGCTTTTGAAGCACTTTCTCCAGAAGGGGATTGTGTCCTTATCCATGCTGAAGATGACATCAAGAATTTGAAAAAGGTTGAGGATGAAATCACTTTTTCAAAAGACGAGAGCATGAAATATTTGACTGCATTTGAAATCTCAGTAGAAGTTAACTTGCCAGACGAGACAAGGAGCTTACTAGAAAAGGAAGATATTGAGAGCCGACTAGCTTTTAATCAAGCTCAAGGTAGTGATTTACTTGTTGAAAATAATGTAACTTGGGACTTGTCTATGTTAAAATTCCAAGTAAAAGAGTTTAACCTTGCTATTCTCCGTCAGCGTTTTGAAACTGCTGATTGCTTTGTCCCTAAGTCTGAAAAATTTTTCCTAACCAAGGATTCCAACAATATTGAATTATGGTTTGAACAAGTATGAAGCAAGAAATCATTCAAAAAATAGAGCAACAAATTGAGGCAGGGATTTATCCTGGTGCCTCTTTTGCATATTATCAGGATGGCGCTTGGACCGACTGGTATCTTGGAGAATCAAATCCAGAAATAGGTGAAAAAACTCGAAAGGGTTTGGTCTATGATTTGGCTAGTGTCAGTAAAGTCGTTGGAGTTGGAACAGTCTTAATCTTATTGTGGAAGGCAGGTAAGATTGAGCTAGATTCCTCCATAAAAGATTATCTTCTAGAGGCGGATTATCCAGACATCACCATTCGACAATTATTAACGCATACAACAGACTTAGATCCCTTTATCCCTAATCGTGATAAACTAAATTCGGAGCAACTGAGAGAGGCCATGTTTCATCTAAATAGACGAGAAAAACGTTCTTTTCTTTATTCGGATGTACATTTTCTCTTGCTAGGTTTTCTTTTGGAAGATTACTTTAAGAAAGACTTGGATGTGATTTTACAGGAGCAAGTTTTGACTCCATGGAAGATGGGAGAAACTCGATTTGGACCAGTTCCAAGTGCTGTTCCAACCGTTCGTGGACAGAAAGCAGGAGTCGTTCATGATCCCAAGGCTCGTGTACTTGGAAAACATGCTGGAAGTGCAGGTTTATTTTCTACAGTAGCTGATTTGAAACTCTTTTTGGAACACTATTTAAAAGATTCATTTGCAGAAGAGTTAACACAGAATTTTTCAGACTTAGATGATAGGGAACGCTCTTTGGCCTGGAATTTAGAAGGTGATTGGTTGGATCATACGGGTTATACGGGAACCTTTATCATGTGGAATCGTAATAAACAAGAAGCTGTTATCTTTCTATCCAATCGGACTTATGAGAGGGATGAACGTGCTCAGTGGATTTTGGATCGCAACCAAGTCATGGATTTGATTCGTCAGGAGGATAGGTAGTAAACCGATGTCAAGTCTTTTAAAGGGAACAATATATACTATTGTTGCAGGGATAGTCTGGGGTTTATCAGGTACGAGTGGTCAATATCTAATGGCTCACGGAATTTCTGCCATCCTATTAACCAATATTCGCTTGATTATTGCAGGTTTATTACTTGTTATCATGGCTTATGCTAGATCAAAAGAGCAACTGTTAGCATTTATCAAAGATCGAGATAGTTTAAAATCACTCTTACTTTTTTCCTTATTTGGCCTTTTTTTAAATCAGTTTGCTTATTTGGCAGCTATTCAAGAGACCAATGCAGGAACTGCAACGGTCTTACAGTATGTTTGTCCAATCGGCATTTTACTTTATACCTGTATCAAGGATAGGGTAGCACCTACGATTGCAGAGATTATCTCAATTGTACTAGCAATAGGAGGCACCTTTTTAATTGCAACTCATGGTCAGCTTCATGAATTATCGATGACTCCAGCCGGTCTTTTCTGGGGACTTTTTTCAGCATTTACTTATGCGCTATACATTATTATCCCAATCACTTTGATTCAGAAATGGGGCAGTATGCCAGTAATTGGAATAGGAATGCTTTTCTCTGGAATACTAGCTTCTCCCTTTACAGGTCTCTTTCATGCTGATTTATCTTTTAGTTCAGACCTACTATCAGCTTTTGTCGGGATTATTTTGATTGGGACTGTCTTTGCCTACACTCTTTTTCTAAAAGGTGCTAGTATGATAGGACCTGTCAAATCCAGTCTTTTAGCCTCAATTGAACCTATTTCAGCGGTTTTCTTTGCTTTTATGATTATGAAGGAACAATTTTATCCCATTGATTTTATTGGTATGGCCATGATTTTATCAGCTGTCATAATGATTTCGATAAAAGATTTACTTCTTGAAAAGAAAGTTGAATCCTAAAAAAATCCACTCTACATGAGTGGATTTTTGTATTTAGATGATTAGTCTTTATTTTCGTATGGCAAGATCAAGTTCAAAAGAATACCTGTCATAGCTGATAGGGCAGTACCTGAAAGGGTAACTGGACCAAGTTTAAGAATTGCTCCACCAAGTCCAAGTACGAGCATTGCACTTGCGATGATAAGGTTACGCATTTGACTAAAGTCAACACGTTCTTTGATCAACACCTTCAAACCGTTGCTGGCGATAACCCCGTAAAGAAGGATAGACATACCACCAAGTACGGCACTAGGGATTGTGGAAATCAAGGCAGTGAATTTACCAAGGAAACTGAGTGCAATGGCGATAAAAGCAGCGTTACGGATAACAGAGACAGAAGCGATACGAGTCATCCCGATAACTCCTGTATTTTCTCCATAAGTTGTATTGGCTGGTCCGCCAAGGAAGGCTGATACAGATGTTGCAATACCGTCACCGAGAAGAGTACGGTGAAGACCTGGTTCTTTCAAGAATTGACGACCACAGATTTGGCTCAAGACCGTGTGGTCACCGATATGTTCAGAAATAGTTACAATAGCGATAGGCAAGATAGCGATTGTTTCAGGACCAAAGTAGAGGTTGTATTCTTTGAAAGCTCCTCCTGTGTTAAATGGAAGATAGAATCCAGGAATTTCAAACCAGTTGGCTTGTAAAACTGGTGTGAAATCGACCAGTCCGAGAAAGAGAGCGAAGATATAGCCACCAATAATGGCAAATAGGAAAGGAATGATACGGAAAAATCCTTTTCCTTTGGTATTGATAAATGCTGCGATTAGGAAGGTTACTACAGCAACGAGGGCATGTTTCCAGTCACCATCAGCTACAAAACCAGCATTTGTAACGGCAGAACCTGCTAAACCAAGACCAATTACGATAATCATAGGTCCAATAATAATTGGTGGTAAGAGTTTATCAATCCATTTTGTACCTGCAAAGCGAACACTGGCCGCAACAAGGACATACACGAATCCTGTCAGAATAACCCCTGTTTGAGCAGCAGATACATCCCCACCCATTTCTTTCATGGCAAGTGACATAGCTGTGATAAAGGCAAAGGAAGATCCAAGGTATACTGGAACTTTAAAGCCAGTAGCAATCATGTAGATCAGTGTTCCAAGACCGGATGCAAAGAGGGCAACGGAAACAGGCATTCCTAGAATGAGAGGTACTAGGATGGTTGCTCCAAACATGGCAAAGACGTGTTGGAAACTGAGAAGGATTCCTTTTCCAACGGAAGGGGATTGATCCACATCTAAAATCAAATCAACAGTTGATTCTTCTTTCATAAAAACCTCACTTTTGGGCACCAAAAAAGAGCCCATTATTTTATAGCAACAGGCTCTCAGAGTAAGACTTTATTAAAAAACATTGTTAGTCTTCATTAAAGAACGATAAGTTTCTGTGTCTTTGTCACCTCACAGGATGACATTAAAAACCTTTGCTTGTGATAGTATAGCAGAAAAAATTCGTTTTGTAAACGAATTTTTCCCGAGCCTAGAAATGTGAGAGCGAGGTTCGTTTTGTAAACGAATTTTTCCCGAGTCAAGAAAAGGGAAAGCGAGGCATGATTTTGTAAATCATTTTTAAAGAGGGCGTTTGTTAGGCATCCCGGCTTTTCTTGGGTATTTATTTGGAGTTTCCTTTTTCTTCTCTACAATCGTCATGTAGCGAGGATCTCCGTTAGGAAGTGTATAGCTGATGTTGTCTTCAACCTTGCTAAAGAGAAGATTGAGGGCATTTTTTGCATCCGTCAATTCCTCAGGTGCGTTGCTTGCCTTGAGTGCCAGTAATTTTCCACCGACCTTTAGAAAAGGAATCGTTAACTCAGACAAGACTTGCATGCGGGCAACTGCTCGAGCTGTGACAATATCAAACTGGGCACGAAAGTTTTTATCTTGGGCAAAATCCTCTGCACGTCCATGGTAAAAGTGAACACCTTCTAGGCCAAGTTCTCCTGCTAAGAGCTGAAGAAAGTTAATCCGCTTATTGAGTGAGTCAATGATGGTCACATCGAGATTAGGATAGAGGATTTTCATAGGAATACTTGGAAATCCTGCACCAGCTCCGATATCCAGTAGTTTAATTGTTTCATTGGGGATTAACCCTTGTAGGATTGGAGCAACCGAATCGTAAAAGTGTTTGAGATACACTTCCTCTTTGTCTGTGATGGCTGTTAGGTTAATCTTTTCGTTCCATTCAACAAGGAGTTGGAAATAATGCTCAAACTGCATTTTTTGTTGCTCAGTTAGACTGAGATTTTGTTCAGCAAGCAAGTCATAAAATGTTTCTGGTTTCATTGTTTTTCCTTCTTTGATGTTATCTTATTTTACCACAAATTTTAGGAAATTTGATATACTGGTACTAATCTTCAAGCAGAAAGGAAATCTCAAATGAATTGGATTTTTTTTGGAATTCTTGCTCTTATTATGTTTTTGGTAATGGACTGCTACAATCGATTGGTAAAAAGTCGTATGCAAACCAGGGAAGCTTGGAGTCAGATTGATGTTCAGTTGAAGCGTCGAAATGATCTCTTACCGAACTTGATTGAAACAGTGAAAGGGTACTCACAGTATGAAGGGGGAACTCTAGAAAAAGTAGCGGAGCTTCGCAATCAAGTGGCAGCAACGACTTCACCAGCTGAAGCTATGAAGGCTAGTGATGCACTGACTCGTCAAATTTCAGGTATCTTTGCTGTTGCAGAAAACTATCCAGACTTAAAGGCTAGTAGTAATTTTACACAATTGCAAGAAGAACTGACCAATACGGAAAATAAAATTTCCTATTGTCGGCAACTGTATAATAGTGTTGTCAGCAATTACAATCTCAAGTTGGAAACTTTCCCAAGTAATCTAGTGGCTGGTATCTTTGACTTTAAAGCAGCTGATTTTCTTCAAACTGCTGAAGGAGAAAAAGAAGTACCTAAAGTTGATTTTAATGGTTAAGGTGACTGAAAATGATGAAAAAACATCCAGAGGAATTCCTGCTGGATGTTTTTGTGTGTTCAATCTAGATTTCTCCAATTTCAACTGCTTCTAGACCATGTATAGTTAAGCGATATAGACCTGTACAGACTTCTTTTAAAAAACGTCGGTCATGAGAGACAGTAATGAAGCCTCCTGGATAGTCCGCAAAGAGTTTTCTGATTTCAGGTTGTGAAGTGGGTGAAAAATTACGTGTTGGTTCATCTAAAATGAGAAAGTTTGCCCGTTGTAAAACCAATGCTAGTAGTAGGAGTTTTCCTTGCTGGCCTCCAGATAAGTTGCAGATTTGATGTTGCATTTCAGAATAGTTAAAATTCAGACTAGCCAAGAATGATTGGATTTTCTGAAGTTCTTCTTTTTCCCCAGTTTGACTAAGAAAGGATACAGGTGATAGAGATTGAGGGAGCTTTTCCTGATAAATTTGTGGCATGTAGCCAAGAGATATTTCTTGTTTATCTTGTAAAAGATGATAAATTTTAGCCAGTAATGTTGATTTTCCAATACCGTTTGGTCCAATAATCCCAATTTTATCTTGTCCTCGCACTGTGAGCTGAAGCTTATCGGCAAGTTGTTGGTCTTCTACAAACAAGGTCTGCTGTTCAAAATGAAGTAAGACTTTTGAAGCTGGCAGAGGCTGAACATCTGAAAAAAACAATTGGATACGATCTTCTTCTAGAGGTTGCTGCGTCATAGACTGAGCAGATTTTTCAAAGCGTTTTTCTTGAGAAAGGATATTTTTCATCTTTTTAGCCAGTAGTCGTCCCTCAGTACTATTTTTTGTATTTCGTAAAGCATTTTCTACCTGTTGTTTGACTCGTCTGTTTTTTTCCATGGTCTTCTCATGGACACGTTGTTCATTGGCTGCTTGTTGGCTTTGTTTTATGAAATGATCTCGGCTTTGTTGACTATAGCGATCATAGTCGAGGTGTTCTACAAGTGTTTCTGCTTCTTTACGATGTTTGACCAGTCTTAGGTGTACAATGGTATTGGCTGTTTGAGAGAGAAAATCTTCATCATGAGAAATAAAAATCACAGTTTCTTTGATTCTCTGGATTTGCTTTTTTAACCATAGGACCGTATCTAGATCTAGGTCATTAGAAGGTTCATCTAAAAATAGCACTTCAAAAGGTTTGGATAACTCGTGAATGAGTTGAACTTTTAAGGCTTCACCACCTGATAAACTACCGATTAATTGCTGGCTAGCAAAACGGTCGCTATCAAATTGTAGTTCTTCTGCAAAACGATAGATGAGACTATAGTCTAGGTCATCTCGACCAGAAAAAAAGTAGTCGTGGAGTGAAAGTGTTTTGAGATCAGCTGGTAGACTTTGAGGAATGTAGGAATATGAACCAAAATCAGAATGAATCCGGCCACTAATAGTGAAGTCCAATGGTTGTTTTCCCATTAAGGTCTGTAGTAAGGTTGATTTTCCATTTCCCTCTTCGCCAATAATGGCAACCTTTTCGCCTTTTCGAATGGCCATTGTTAAGTCTGAGACGAGATTGCGTAAATCCTTGTTATGAGTAATAGTTAGCTTGTGAATTTGTATCATCTAGTGTACTCTCTTTCTATCATTTTAATGTCATTATAAAAATAGCTCTACCTTACCTAGTAGAGCTAATCATTTATGTCAAAAAATCCTCTTTTAAAAGGGCTGAAAAAGCAGCAGAAAAAAGAGTACACAAAAAGAGACAGAAACAAGATCTACTAAATAAAGGTTCTTTATTTGATAGACTTAGTTGTTCATGTCTCCCTTACCTCCAAAAATTACTATGTTTATTTTATACCTTTTGGAAAACGTTGTCAAAAGAAATGAGAAATTCAATCTTTCTAGAAACCAAAAACAGGTCCATAGAGTGTTAATGCATGTTTAACGTGATCGAAGTGGAACTTGTCATAGTTTCTCCAAGCAGTGCGGGCTTGGTCAGTTAATTTCAGTGAACCAAGTCCAATTAAAAGACTAGTCCGTTGGTAAAAGCTTTCCAGTTCAATTAAGATAGCATTGTCCACTTTCTCAGCTTTTTTTAGTGCTCTGAGAATTTCATCTATATTTTGCTGTAAGCGTAAATCATCAGGTAATCCTTGTTTACAGTTTTGTATCGTTTGATTTAATTCTGAGACTAATTGATAGGCTTTAGTTAAAAGGGCTTTGTCTTCCATATGAGCGTCCTCCTTTACCCATGTATTGATGCCTATAGTATAGCACAAAAAGTAAAGTTGTCATAATATATATTGAAAATTAATAATATTTAAAACAAGGTCTGGAGCGATTAAATTAAGTGATTTCATGGTATAATCAAGTGAGAAAATCTTTATGGAGGAAGTATGAAGTTAAATATACAAGAAGTTCGTAAGCAGCCTGAAGGTTTGTATTTTGAGCAAACGTTAGACTTAGCAGCAAACTTACGTGCCCGTAATCAAGAAATTTTAGATGTTAAGAATATTCAAGTGACAGGTAAGATCCAATATGAAGACCGTATGTTTTTCCTAGACTATCTCTTGTCTTATACGATTGTACTGGCTTCTAGTCGTAGTATGGAACCTGTGGAATTGGTGGAATCCTATCCAGTAAATGAGATTTTTATGGAAGGTGCTACCAATCAACTGGATCAAGAAATTTTAGATGAGGATTTGGTATTGCCGATTGAAAATGGAGAAATTGACTTGGCTGAGAGTGTGTCAGACAATATCTTGCTCAACATTCCTATCAAGGTTTTAACGGCTGAGGAAGAAGCTGGTCAGGGATTTGTTTCTGGAAATGACTGGCAAATCATGACGGAGGAAGAGTACCAAGCTCAACAAGCAGTTAAGAAAGAAGAAAATAGTCCTTTTGCAGGATTGCAAGGATTATTTAACGAGGATGAGTAGATGGTTTTATCCAAGAAACGTGCTCGTCATGTCATTGAGGAAATCATTGCACTTTTTCCTGATGCCAAACCAAGCCTTGATTTTCGTAACCATTTTGAACTTTTGGTTGCAGTCATGTTGTCTGCTCAGACGACAGATGCAGCAGTAAATAAAGCTACACCTGGCCTCTTTGCAGCATTTCCAACTCCACAAGCCATGGCAGATGCAAGTGAGAGTGAAATTGCTTCACACATCTCGCGTTTAGGGCTTTATCGCAATAAGGCTAAGTTCCTTAAAAAATGTGCCCAGCAGTTAATGGATGATTTTAATGGCCAAGTACCTCAAACTAGGGAAGAATTAGAGAGCTTGGCAGGTGTCGGAAGAAAGACAGCAAACGTAGTTTTGAGTGTAGGCTTCGGTATTCCGGCTTTTGCAGTTGATACTCACGTAGAACGTATCTGCAAACACCACGATATTGTTAAAAAATCAGCTACACCGCTTGAAGTTGAAAAAAGAGTGATGGAAGTTCTACCACCTGAAGAGTGGCTTGCGGCTCATCAGGCTATGATTTATTTTGGAAGAGCCATCTGTCATCCAAAAAATCCAGAATGCGAACACTATCCACAATTGTACGATTTTAGTTCATTATAAGACCGAGTATTGAATGTTTTTACTTGCTTTGAACTAGGCTTTGTGATATAGTAAGGACAATAAAATATTCCTTTAAACCTGTCCCGTGAGGCAGGCAAGGAGCTCGATTAAGTAGAAGGGTAAGTCTATACTGTATACAGTGTGGCTCGCTTAGTTATACATTCTCAGGTCTCCTTGAAAAAGGAGACTTTTCTTTTTGGAGGTTTGTCATGAAGACAAAAGAAGTTGTAGACGAATTAACTGTCAAGCGAGCAATTACGCGTATCACTTACGAAATTATCGAACGCAACAAAGATTTGAATAAAATCATTTTAGCAGGAATTAAAACTCGAGGTGTCTTTATTGCTCACCGTATCCAAGAGCGTTTGGAACAATTAGAAAATATCTCAGTTCCGGTAGTGGAGTTGGATACCAAGCCTTTCCGCGATGATGTAAAATCCGGTGAAGATACTTCATTGATTTCTGTTGATGTGACAGACCGCGAAGTCATCCTAGTGGATGATGTGCTTTATACAGGCAGAACGATTCGAGCAGCTATTGACAATATTGTTAGACAAGGTCGTCCTGCGCGCGTGAGCCTTGCAGTACTAGTTGACCGTGGACATAGAGAATTGCCAATTCGTCCAGATTACGTTGGGAAAAATATCCCAACTAGTCGTTCAGAAGAAATCATCGTAGAGATGACGGAACTGGATGGACAAGATAGAGTTTTGATTACTGAAGAAGCTTAAGAGCTAAAGGAGTAGCCATGTCAGAAAATCAACAAGCCTTGCAACACGTGGTTTCAATGGAAGACCTCACAGTAGATCAGGTTTTAAAATTGATTAAACGAGGCATCGAATTTAAAAATGGAGCAGTTGATTCTTATGAGAATCGTCACATTGTTGCAAATCTCTTTTTTGAGAGTTCAACCCGTACCCATAAATCATTCGAAGTTGCTGAAATTAAACTTGGATTGGATCGACTAGATTTTGATGTTAAAACGAGCTCCGTCAATAAAGGTGAGACACTGTATGACACCATTTTAACCTTGTCTGCCTTAGGAGTAGAAGCTTGCGTCATTCGCCATCCTGAAGATGATTATTACAGAGAATTGATTGCGAGTCCAACGATTACGACTTCGATTATCAATGGTGGCGACGGCTCAGGGCAGCATCCTAGTCAGAGCTTACTTGATTTGATGACGATTTATGAGGAATTCGGCCATTTCGAAGGCCTCAAGGTTGCCATTGCTGGTGACTTGGACCATTCACGTGTCGCCAAGTCAAATATGCAGATTTTGAAACGCTTAGGTGCAGATCTCTACTTTGCAGGACCTGAAGAATGGAGAAGTCAAGAGTTTGCAGACTATGGACAGTTTGTAACTATTGATGAAATTATTGATCAGGTAGATGTTCTGATGTTACTTCGCGTTCAACATGAACGCCACGAAAGTGGAGTGGTCTTTTCAAAAGAAGACTACCATGCTCATCATGGATTAAACCAAGAACGTTATAATCGCTTAAAAGAAAAAGCAATCATTATGCATCCAGCTCCAGTAAATAGGGATGTAGAAATTGCAGATCATTTGGTAGAAGCACCAAAATCACGCATTGTTCAACAAATGACAAATGGTGTTTTTGTACGTATGGCTATCTTAGAAGCTGTATTAGCCGGTAGAAATGCACAATAAGACACAAATAAAACGTTAAAAGACGCCAGTGAGCGTCCACGAGAGGTGACAAGATGACAAAACGACTTCTAGTTTTAGAAGATGGCACAGTTTTCGAAGGTAAAGCCTTCGGTGCAGATATTGATGTAACAGGGGAAATCGTCTTTAATACAGGGATGACAGGTTATCAAGAATCCATTACAGACCAGTCTTATAATGGACAAATCTTGACCTTCACTTATCCACTGGTAGGGAATTATGGGATTAACCGTGATGACTACGAATCTATCAGTCCTACTTGTAAGGGAGTTGTAGTTTTCGAAGAGGCACGTAGAGCAAGTAACTGGCGTAATCAGATGACGCTGGATGAATTTTTGAAAGCTAAGAAAATTCCAGGTATTTCAGGGATTGATACACGAGCCCTTACAAAGATTATCCGTAAACATGGAACCATGCGAGCAACTCTAACACACGCTGGAGATAGTATGGACCACATTGCGGATCAACTTCGAGCAACTGTCTTGCCAACTGATAATATCAGACAAGTATCTACCAAGACTTCTTATCCAGCTCCAGGAGTTGGCTTGAGCGTTGTTTTAGTAGACTTTGGTCTTAAACATTCTATTTTACGAGAGCTCTCTAAACGCAATTGTAACGTGACTGTAGTTCCATACACAACTACAGCTGAGGAAATTCTACATTTGAACCCTGACGGAGTGATGTTGTCAAATGGTCCAGGAAATCCAGAAGATGTACCAGAAGCACTCGATATGATTCGTGGGATTCTCGGCAAGATTCCAATCTTTGGTATTTGTATGGGGCACCAGCTCTTTGCGATGGCAAATGGTGCCAAGACCTATAAGATGAAGTTTGGTCACCGTGGATTTAACCACGCTGTACGCGAAATTGCGACAGGGCGCGTGGACTTCACGAGTCAAAACCATGGATATGCAGTGAGCCGTGAAGACTTACCAGAACACTTGATTATCACCCACGAAGAAATTAATGATAAGTCAGTTGAAGGTGTACGTCACAGATACCAACCAGGTTTCTCTGTGCAATTCCACCCAGACGCAGCTCCAGGCCCTCACGATGCAAGTTATCTATTTGATGAGTTCATCGAGATGATGGAAGCCTTCAAACAAACTAACTAAAGACGAGTGTGAAATCGTCGGAGAATTTATGGAATTGAACACGGACGGAAAGCTTGGAATTTAGATAAACCAACAAGAATAGAAATTCTTCTATGGTTTCCTAAAATTCAGTCGCTTTCTTATCGTCCTTTGTATCTTATTTAATGTCGCTCAGTGAGGCGACGAATAGAAAGGAGAAGGGTGGTCCGTATTTGCTGAACTGAATACGGGCTACGGACGGTGCTAAAAAGATAGTTATTTCTAGAACTGACAGTTCTTCGTCATAACTCCTATTTTAGCTTTGTCCGCTTGACGCCCTTAATATCTTATAAATGCCTAAACGTACTGATATTCAAAAAATTATGGTGATTGGTTCTGGTCCGATTATTATTGGTCAGGCTGCTGAGTTTGACTACGCAGGGACCCAGGCCTGCTTGTCTTTGAAAGAGGAAGGGTATGAGGTTGTCTTGGTAAACTCAAACCCTGCAACTATCATGACAGATAAAGAAATTGCAGACAAGGTTTACATAGAGCCAATTACACTTGAGTTTGTGACACGTATTCTCCGTAAGGAACGTCCAGATGCTTTACTTCCAACTCTTGGAGGTCAAACAGGGCTTAATATGGCCATGGAATTATCTAAAAATGGAATCTTAGATGAGCTTGGAGTAGAACTTCTCGGTACTAAATTGTCAGCCATCGATCAAGCGGAGGACCGTGATCTCTTTAAACAATTGATGGAAGAATTGAAGCAACCAATTCCAGAATCTGAAATTGTAAATACAGTTGAAGAAGCAGTTGCCTTTGCTGCGACGATTGGATACCCCGTTATCGTCCGTCCTGCCTTCACTCTTGGTGGTACCGGTGGTGGTATGTGTGCCAACGAGGAAGAACTACGTGAAATTGCTGAAAATGGTTTGAAGTTGTCACCTGTTACCCAATGTTTGATTGAACGTTCTATTGCCGGTTTCAAGGAAATTGAGTACGAAGTGATGCGCGACTCAGCTGACAATGCCCTTGTTGTATGTAACATGGAAAACTTTGACCCAGTTGGGATTCACACAGGGGATTCCATCGTATTTGCTCCAGCGCAAACCATGTCAGATTATGAAAACCAAATGCTTCGTGATGCAAGTTTGAGCATTATCCGCGCTCTCAAGATTGAAGGTGGATGTAACGTTCAATTAGCTCTGGATCCGCACAGCTTTAAGTATTATGTCATCGAAGTAAATCCTCGTGTATCACGTTCTTCTGCCCTTGCTTCTAAGGCGACAGGTTACCCAATCGCTAAATTGGCTGCTAAGATTGCAGTAGGATTGACATTGGATGAGGTTATTAACCCTGTTACAGGTTCAACTTATGCTATGTTTGAACCAGCCCTTGACTATGTGGTTGCAAAGATTCCACGCTTCCCATTTGACAAGTTTGAAAAAGGTGAACGCCGTCTTGGAACTCAGATGAAGGCGACTGGAGAAGTAATGGCTATTGGTCGTAACATTGAGGAGTCACTTCTTAAAGCTTGTCGCTCTCTTGAAATCGGGGTGCATCACAATGAGATGCCAGAACTTGCAGATGTTTCAGATGATGCCTTGATTGAAAAAGTTGTCAAAGCACAAGATGACCGTCTCTTCTACGTATCTGAAGCAATCCGTCGTGGTTATACACCAGAAGAGATTGCTGACTTGACTAAGATTGATATTTTCTATCTTGATAAACTCTTACACATCTTTGAGATTGAGCAAGAGTTAGGATCACATCCACAAGATGTAGCAGTCCTAAAAACAGCAAAACTCAATGGTTTCTCAGATCGTAAAATCGCTGAACTCTGGAATACTACAGCTGACCAAGTTCGTCAACTACGTTTGGAAAACAAGATTGTCCCAGTTTACAAGATGGTGGATACTTGTGCTGCAGAGTTTGAATCAGAAACTCCATACTTCTATTCAACCTATGGTTGGGAAAATGAGTCCATCAAGTCTGATAAGGAATCTGTTCTAGTCTTAGGTTCTGGTCCAATCCGTATCGGTCAAGGTGTGGAGTTTGACTATGCAACTGTTCACTCAGTTAAGGCGATTCAAGCTGCGGGTTACGAAGCAATCATCATGAACTCAAACCCAGAGACAGTTTCAACAGACTTCTCTGTATCAGACAAACTTTACTTTGAACCATTGACGTTCGAAGATGTTATGAATGTTATCGACTTAGAGCAACCAAAAGGAGTCATCGTTCAATTCGGTGGTCAAACAGCTATTAACCTTGCTGAGCCATTGGCAAAAGCAGGTGTAACCATCCTTGGTACGCAAGTAGCTGACCTAGACCGTGCAGAAGACCGTGACCTCTTTGAACAAGCTCTCAAAGACTTAGACATTCCTCAGCCACCAGGACAAACAGCTACTAATGAAGAAGAAGCAGTGCTTGCAGCTCGTAAGATTGGTTTCCCAGTCCTTGTTCGCCCTTCCTATGTTTTGGGAGGACGTGCCATGGAAATCGTTGAGAATGAAGATGATCTTCGTTCTTACATGCGTACAGCGGTTAAGGCAAGTCCAGACCATCCAGTTCTTGTTGACTCATATATCGTCGGTCAAGAGTGTGAAGTAGATGCTATCTCAGACGGACAAAATGTTCTCATCCCAGGTATCATGGAACATATCGAACGTGCTGGTGTCCACTCAGGTGACTCCATGGCCGTTTATCCTCCACAAACCTTGTCACAAAAGGTGCAAGAAACCATCGCGGACTACACAAAACGACTTGCAATTGGCCTCAACTGTCTTGGTATGATGAACATTCAGTTTGTTATCAAAGATGAGAAAGTCTATGTCATTGAGGTTAATCCTCGTGCCAGCCGTACTGTTCCATTCCTATCAAAAGTGACTAATATTCCGATGGCTCAGGTTGCAACTAAGTTGATTTTGGGTCAAAGCTTGGAGTCTCTAGGATACAAGGACGGACTTTACCCAGAAAGCAATCGTGTTCATATCAAGGCACCAGTCTTCTCCTTCACCAAACTAGCGAAAGTAGACAGCTTGCTCGGTCCTGAAATGAAATCAACTGGAGAGGTTATGGGTTCTGATACGACTCTAGAAAAAGCTCTCTACAAGGCATTTGAAGCTTCCTATCTTCACTTACCAATCTTTGGTAATGTAGTCTTCACCATAGCAGATGATACCAAAGAAGAAGCTCTAGAGTTGGCTCGCCGTTTCCAAAACATTGGCTACGGAATCCTTGCGACTCAAGGAACTGCAGAGTTCTTTGCAAGTCATGGAGTGAAAGCTCAACTTGTTGGTAAGATTGGTGATGATGAACACGATATCCCAAGCTATGTCCGCAAAGGAAAAATTCAAGCTATCATCAACACTGTTGGTACCAAACGGACAGCCGATGAAGATGGAGAGCAAATCAGACGTTCAGCTATCGAACATGGGGTGCCTCTCTTTACAGCTTTGGATACAGCAGATGCCATGCTAAAAGTATTAGAAAGCAGAAGTTTTGTCACAGAAGCGATTTAAAAAATAAGATTCTCTTTGGAGAATCTTTTTGTATTTATGAAAACAATGATAAGGTTTTCGCAATCATTAAAATGTAATCAAATTGAAATATTTAGAAAAAGAAATATAATAAATGAAAAGATTATTAAATAAGAAAATCTTGTATATAAGGACTGATTTATGCATACATGTAAATATATATTATAAATTATAGATTGCTAAAAACACTGTTAAAATCCATAAGAAGGCGTTTTCCAGAGTATATAATTAATTGAATTAATATTGATTTTTTGATATGATGGAAATGCTAAAGTGGGTAAGTTCTAGCTTTAAATTATTGTTCATAGGGCACAAGATTTGTAGAAATATTACCTTCTGTTAGTTAAATATATAAAAGGAGAACTTATCCATATGATAAGAAAGGAACAACAACGTTTTTCTTTGCGAAAATATAAGGTAGGTGTTGCATCTGTATTTTTAGGGACAACTCTTAGCTTTTTGATGGCCAATGGTGGTGCAGTTCAAGCTTCTGAACTTCCTACACAACCAGCTTCTGAAGAAAAAACTGAGTTGGTGAAAAAGGATGTCAGCAGTGAGGATTCCTCTAAAAAGGAACAAGATGTTGTAGCAAATGTTCCAACTGCTGAGCTTGCTGAAGAAAATAAAGTAGAAGAGGCAAAACCTACTTCTGAGTCTAAAGTAGAAGAAGCTAGATCTGAAGCTACTACTTCAGAAAAAGCATCAGAGGTAAAACCTGCTTCAACTGAGACTGAAGTTGCCAATAAGGAAACTGCTAAGCCGGTCGAAAAAGCTGAAGAAACTAAGCCAGCTGTTTCAGAAGGTGATAAACCTAAAGTTCGTAATCGTCGTGCTACAACGGAAGATGCAGTTTCTGGAGATCACAACTCTAAACCAGTCAGTGTTAGTACATATCTAAAAGACGGTGAAACTGTTGACCCTGATATCACAAACCCAAATGGAGCTAAGGTTGAGTCACAAACTGTTCCTTCTGGTTATGCAAGAAAAGAAGGTGATTACTATACATATGCGGTTTGGGATTTAACTGAATTCAATAATCGTTATGGTACAAAATACTATGCACGTGCTTATAAGAGATTTGATGAATCTACAGATACAACAGTTGAATTGATTGATAAAACAACTGGTAATGTCGTAGAAACAAAAACAGTTACAGCTACAAGTGGTGTTCAAAAATTCACAACTACTACAACAGCGTCTAATAGTCAATTAACGTTCCAAGTAGATTATCAAGCTGGTACTGCTGAAAGAGGTAAAACAACTCAGCCATTTATTCAAAATGGTTATGAAGTTGGAAAGAGCATCACAGATTTAGTCGCACCAGGTCATAACCTTACACCTGCTGAACAAGCTCTTTATACTGAGGTTTATAACGCTCGTACGACAACAGATATTTTAAACGTTGTAGAACCAGCTTATAACGGTCGTACAATTACCGATTCAAATGCAAAAATCCCAGAAGCAGTTGAAAAAACAACTTACTATAGAGTAGTTGATAAAAACAATCCGACATTCAACGCAAATAAGACAGATAAAACTGTTCAAGACTATGTACCAAATGGTAATGAAGTAGACCTAGCTAGATATACTCTTAAAGCTATGGAAGGACAAAGCTTTACAGCATCAGGTGAGCGTCAATTTGATGGCTACAAGTTGTATCAAACAGCTGATGCAAACGATAAATCAGGCTATGTAAGTCGCCCATACAAAGTCGGTACTAAATTTATGGACGCTGAGCGTGCAGGAATTAAACGTATTAAAGAAATCGTCGGCGAAGATGGAACTGTAGTCGTTCGTGTTTATCTTCTTGATCCAAAACAACAAAGCAAACGTTCTGATGGTTCATTAAGTACAGACGGTTACATGTTGCTTGCAGAAACAAAACCGATTAAACCAGGTGATTACAATAAAGAAGATTTAGTAGTTAAGAAATCACCTCTTACAACTATTGCGCACACAGAAACAGATCTAAGAACTGGAGCAAAAACAGAATATCCAAATGGTAAAGAACTTCCATTTGACTTCCAAACAGCAGCAGGATACACGCCCAAGAAAACTGTATTCGTACCATTCTTGGGAGATAATATCGGTCATCTTTCTCCGAATGCTCAATTGGAACGTGGAGTTAATGGAATCGGTACAAACGTTGACTTGCTCAACTCATTAACACCATACAAACAACCAATTTATTACTACGTCAAACAAAATCCAGTTGAAGTGACTCCGGAAGTTGAAAAACAATTGGACGGACGTGTCTTGACAGACGGTGAGTTTACATTCAAATTAACAGAAGAGAAAAGTACACCTGACAAACATGAAGAAACAGTTAGCAATAAAGATGGAAAAGCTACATTCAGCAAGCTTTCCTTTAACAAAGTTGGTACTTATAAATACAAGATCACTGAACAGAAGGGCTCTGATGCAAATGTAGATTACGATTCAATGACAGTTACCATGACTGTCAATGTAACTGAGAACACTCAGGGTGACTTGGAAGCTACAGTTAAATACAGTTCAGAAGGTGGATTTAGCGCAAGTAATGATGATAAAATCTTCAATAACTATGTTGTTGCTCCAGTTGTTACAAAATTTGACTTTACTAAAAAATTAGCCGGTCGTAAGTTAAAAGCTGGTGAATTCAGCTTTGTTCTCAAAGATCAAGATGGTAATGTTATTGAAACAGTTAAGAATGATGAAGAAGGAAATGTGACCTTTACTGAATTGTCATATGACAATACTAAAATTGGTACCCACTCATACTCTGTTGAGGAAGTTATCCCAGCTGATGCAGATAAAGAGTTTGGTATGACATACGATACCATGAAAGCATTTGTTCGTGTAAAAGTTGCTAAAAATGGCCATACCTTAACAACTGTTACAGATATTGCTTCAACAGGTGGTAAGAATGCTGCTGGGGAATCAACTGACACTCAAGAAGATACTGAATTCAACAACAAAGTCACTCCTCCAGCAACACCTGAATTCCAACCAGAAAAATTTGTCGTTTCTAAAGAGAAATATGATATTACTGGCAACAAGTTGATGAACGACGACGATGAGTTGGCAAATGAATACACTGAAACAAATGCAGATCCATATGTAGACAAGACCACTAACAACGAACCAGAAAACTTGAATACCAAGACAGTTAAACGTGGTTCTAAATTAGTTTACCAAGTATGGCTTGATACTACTAAATTCACTGAAGCAAATAACATCCAATACGTTGGTGTATCTGATACATACGACGCTGATAAATTGGACGTCAATGCAGCGGATATCAAAGCATATGATTCAGTAACTGGTGCAGAAGTAACCAATAAATTCGACATCAAAGTTGAAAATGGTACGATTACTGCAACTTCAAAAGATGAATTTATCAAAGATAAAGTGCATGCTCCTGTTATCGACACAACTGAGTTCGAATTTGGACGTTACTATAAATTTGATATTCCAGCAACTGTGAAAGAATCTGTTAAAGCTGGTGCTGATATTGAAAATACAGCCAACCAAACAGTTCACGTTTACAACCCAGTAAGCAAGACAGTTGAAAAACCTGAAAAACCAACACAAAAACGCGTCAACAGCGTTCCAGTTCCAGTGGAAATGAACTTCACTAAACGTTTGGATGGTCGTGAACTTCAAGCCAACGAATTCGAATTCGTATTGAAGAAAGACGGCGTTGAAGTTGAACGCGTGAAGAATGATGCTGCTGGTAATGTTGTCTTCAAGACTCTCGAGTTCGGTCGCGATGATCTTGGTAAGACATACAACTACACAGTAGAAGAAACTCCTGGTGCAGATGCAACTGTCAATTATGACACAATGGTTGCTACTGTTAAAGTAGTTGTATCACATGATGGTATAGCAAAGGCAATTGTTGCCAACGTAACAGATGCTGCTGATAAAGAGTTCAACAATACAGTTACTCCTCCAGAAGAACCTAAGTTCCAACCAGAGAAATACGTTGTTTCTAAAGAGAAATATGATATCACTGGTGATAATCTCATTGATGACGATTCTGAGTTGACAGATAAATATGGT